>CAZATV010000145.1:0-4994 GCA_964488145.1 uncultured Polaromonas sp. | reverse complement strand
CATACGGACTCATGGGCTGCAATTGGGTGTTGCGCTTGAGCGCAGTGATGGCCTCATCCAGCCGGGATTGGCGGATCAGCACCAGTCCCAGGCCGAACCAGGCCCGATCAAGTTGTTCGTTCAGTGCGATTGCGCGGCGAAAGCTCGCCTCGGCCGCCTCGAGCTGGCCACTGGCTTCCTGCAGGAAGCCCTGGTTGAAGAAATCTGCGGCTCTTGCCTGTGGCAGGGCCGTCAGGCGGGCGTAGTCCTGCAAGGCGCCCTTGCGATCCTCGAGTTGCGCTTTGAGATGGGCCCGGCTCGAAAGCGCATACAGGTTGTCGGCATCGACCTGCAGCATGCGGTCAAAGCAGTTCAGCGCCGCCTCTTGCCGGCCCAGGGTCAGCTGGCAGAGGGCCAACAGCCGGTACCAAAGCAGGGTCCAGGTGGGACTCATCGGCAACTCTCCATGCCCACGCTTACGCAGTGTTCGATCTTGGCCAGCGTGACTGCGATGTAGAGCACCGAGGTCACGAAAAAAGCCACCCAGCCGTGGTGCCTCGGATCGACACGCGAGGGCGAAACCAGGCGGGCCATACCGAGCCAGGGCTTGTTCAGAACCTGGAAGAGCTGGTAGAAAAGATTGCTCTCGCGCTTCTGACCGGCCAACAGGTAAAGCAGCCCTTGCCCGGCCAAGGCCAGCAGGCCGATATAGAGCAGCAGTTGAAGGATGTTCAAAAATTGAAGCATGCGGACGGCTTGAACCTGCCCCAGTTTGCGAGCGTCTTTTTTATATAGCCCCCATCATGGTTTCTGGGCTGACTCTGAGCTTACTCCAAGCTCTTCTCGACCGTCCTAGGATCGTTTCCTACGGGCAAACCCGAATATGTCCATCGAATTTGTGTGGCGGTCGTGTCTAAAAAGCTGGACTGCCCCTGAGGGTCCCGGGCCCCTCCTGCCTTTGGTATGGTTGACCCATGCAAGCGCAACCCTCGACCCAGTTGATCGACCACTGGACGCGCAGTCTGGCGGCCCATCTGCCGTTCGCGCGCATGGAGCACGCCCACGTCAACTTACTGGCCCGTTCGGCCTCGGAGCGTTACTTTCCGCCTGAGGCCGTGTTGCTCAAGCCCGAGGCTGGCATTCCCGATGCGCTGATCTTTCTGCGCCAAGGCCGCGCGATGGGACGGCGCGTCTCCAGTGCCCCATCGGATCCGGGCTTCGAGGTGGAAACCGGTAGCCTGCTGCCGGTGGCCGCGCTCATGGCCCAGCGTCCGGTGAGCAGCACCTACACCGCGCTGGAAGACTGCTTCTGCCTTTTCATCCCCTGGTCGGTGGCGCGTGATCTCATGGCCCGAAGCGCCCTCTGGGCCGACTTTCTCAATCAGCGCATGCTCGCGTTTGTCGAGGCCTCGCGGCAGCGCTGGCAGCAGCAATTGCAGGTTCAGGCTCAACAGCAGCAGAACCTGGAGGCCAGGCTGCTGGACCTGCCCGTGCGCACACCGTTGGCGCGTCCGGCCAGCGCCAGCCTGCGCGAGGTGCTGGGCCTGATGCATGCGCGCAAGGTCGGGTCAGTGCTGCTCACCGACGAGGCGGGACAGCTTGGCGGCATCCTCACCCGCAACGATGTCCTTGACCGGGTGGCCCTGGCCGGCTTGTCCCTGGATCACAGCGCCTCGCAGGTCATGAGCCGACCGGTGCTGACCATCGATGCGAACAGCACGGTATTTGAGGCTGCGCTCATGATGTCGCGTCACCATATACGCCACCTGCCGGTCCTGTCTGAAGGACGCTTGCTCAGCGTCATCTCAGAGCGCGACCTGTTTGCCCTGCAGAACCTGTCGATCAAGCATGTCAGCGGTGCCATCGCGCAGGCCCTGACGCTCGAACAATTGCAGCAGGCGGCGCGCCAGATCCGGCAATTTACCGCGCACCTCATGGCTCAGGGCATACAGTCGCGGCCGCTGACGCGCCTGATCAGCCAACTCAATGACAGCCTGACCGAAAGGCTGATCGAGATCGCGCTTGAAAAGCATGGTCTGAACCGTTCGCAGATGTGCTGGGTGGCACTGGGCTCCGAAGGCCGCGGTGAGCAGACGATTGCCACCGATCAGGATAACGCCCTGATTTACGAGTCTGACCAGCCGGAGCGAGATCAGCCACGCTGGCTGGCCTTTGCAAAGGACGTCAACCTGGCGCTCGATGCTTGCGGCTACCCTCTGTGCACGGGCGGCGTGATGGCCTCCAACCCGCCCTGCTGCCTGACGCAGTCGCAGTGGCGTGAGCAGTTTGACCGGTGGATCGACAAGGGCAGTCCGCAAGATCTGCTCAAGGCCAGCGTGTTCTTTGACTTCAGGGCGCTGGCTGGGCGTGCCGATTGGTTGGCTGAGTTGGCGGTGGTGGTGCGCAGGCAGGCCATGAGCACCCCGCGGTTCATCCGCCAATGGGTGCAGAACCATCTGCGCATGTCCGTCCCGCTGAACTGGCATGGGGGTCTGGAGACGCAGCGTGAGGGCGAGCACGAAGTGATTGACATCAAGCTTCACGGTACCGCGCTGGTGGTCGACGCAGCGCGCATCTTGGCGTTTTCCAGAGGACTTGATGCGGTATCCACGGTCGACAGACTGGAGCAGGCCGGTGCAGTCCTGGGAGTTCCGGTCGATGAATACCGCGGCTGGATGACCGCCTTTGACTACCTGCAGTCGCTGCGCTTGCGGCACCAGGTGACGCTCTCTCCCGGCGCTGAAAAGCCCAACCTGGTGCCGGTTGATACGCTCGATCAAGTCGACAGGCGTGTGCTCAAGGCCAGTCTGGCCGCCGTTCGGACCCTGCAACAGAGGCTGAGCCTGGACTATGAGCGCTGATCAGGTGTCCTGGTGGGAGCGCCCGCCTCGGCGCGATCCGGCAGACGATCATCGACTCCCATCTCCGCGGGGGCGCGGCTCCGAAGGCCGCCCGCCAGGTCTCTGGACTGTGGAAGCGCCGCCCTCGGCGCGTTGCGGCGTTTCCTGGACTCCGCCCCATGCTTGGTAACCGGTGGCGCCGCTTGCGGCCGGCTGCAGCCCCTAGCGCGCAGCGTTGGGTAATGATCGATGTTGAAACCACCGGTCTCGACCCCCAAAGCGACGTGCTGCTCTGCGTGGCCGCCATGGCCATCGACCTGCGCGGGTCAACGCCGCAACTGATGGCGAGCGACAGCTTCGAGGCGGTGATCCGGCAAGAAGTGCTCAGAGCTACGCATGACAACATCCTGTTGCACGGCATAGGCTGGGGCCAGCAGCGGCGGGGTCAGCCTTTGGATCAGGCCTTACGGGCCCTATCCTCCTGGATCGCAGACTCGCCGCTCCTGGCCTATCACGCCGCTTTTGACCAGGCCGTGCTGCATCAAGCCTACAAGCGCTGCGAGCTCGAGCAGCCGCACTGGCAGTGGTTGGATATGGCCGACCTGCTGCCGGCGGCCTTCCCGGCGATTGAAGCCCGCAGTCTGGACCAGTGGATGCAGCATCTTCATGTGCAGTGCGTGCGTCGCCATCAGGCCATCGCGGATGTGTGGGCAACGGCCGAGCTCTTTCTGAAGGCCTGGCCGCGGTGGCAGGCCCAGCAATTGCAGTCTTGGACCGACCTGGCGCAAAGAGCCAAGGACCAGCGCTGGCTGCGCGTCAGCCAGTCAGCCCGATGAGGCCGCTTCGCCGCGAGGGAGCGGCATCCGCTAAGGTCCTGAAGGCTCTTTTCTTGGGAGGGTGGGAGCACCGCCCTCGGCGCGATAGGGTCTGCGCCTCACGGCCTCGATCGCCACGCGGCTCTTGGAAACCTCCAGTTAGGGCCTCATGCCCCCCTCGAACACTGGGCCAAGGGCTGATCCCTAGAATGTTGGGTCCTTTTCCAAAGGCCCTCTCATGTCGCAAGGACTGATCCGCATCCGCGGCGCCCGGCAGCACAACCTCAAGAATCTCGACCTCGATCTGCGTACCGGCGAACTCACCGTCGTGACCGGACCGAGCGGCTCGGGCAAGTCCTCGCTGGTGTTCGACACCCTCTTTGCCGAGGGCCAGCGCCGCTACGTTGAAACGTTTTCGGCCTACGCCCGGCAGTTCCTCGACCGCATGGACAAGCCGGCGGTCGACAAAGTTGAAGGGGTGCCACCGGCCATCGCCATCGACCAGATCAACCCGGTGCGGTCTTCTCGCTCGACCGTGGGCACCATGACCGAGCTCAACGACCACCTCAAGCTGCTGTTTGCCCGGCTCACCCAGCTCTTTGACCGGCAGACCGCGCAGCCGGTGCGTCATGACAACCCCGAGACCATTTATGCCGAGCTCCGGGCCCGCACTGCGCAGGACGACCCGCGCCTGATCCTCACCTTTCCGGTTCAGTTGCCTGCGGGCACCAGTGCCGAGCAGTTGCAGCAATGGCTGCAGACCAGCGGCTTTACCCGGGTGCATGAGCCGGCTGAATCGGCCCTGAAGGACGAAGGTTCGGTGCATGTGGTGGCTGACCGTTTTCGTTTGCAGGGCACCGAGAAAGCACGTGCGATCGAAGCCATCGAAGTCGCTCTCAAGCACGGCGGTCGCCTCCATGTCTTTGTGCAGGCCGAGGGCCGCGCAGAAACGCTTTGGCGATATGCCACCGGCTTGCAGGACCCGCACAGCCAGCTGCGCTATACCGAACCAACCCCCTCGCTGTTTTCCTTCAACTCGGCGATGGGCGCTTGCGAAACCTGTCGCGGTTTTGGGCGTGTCATCGGTGTCGATATGGGCCTGGTCATTCCCAATGACAAGCTCACCCTGCGTGCTGGCGCGATCAAGCCCATGCAGACCCCGGCCTGGCAAGAGGCGCAGGACGATCTCATGCGCCATGCCGAAGCGGCCGGCATTCCGCGCGATACCCCTTGGTACAAGCTCACTGAAGAACAAAAGCATTGGGTTATCAACGGCTCGCCCCATTGGAAGGGGCAGTGGAACAAGCAGTGGTTCGGGGTGCGCCGTTTTTTCGAATACCTGGAGAGCAAGGCCTACAAG
>CAZATV010000144.1:0-5057 GCA_964488145.1 uncultured Polaromonas sp. | reverse complement strand
ATCTCTGGGGTCAGGCGCGCCCAGATCGGATAGAGGCCGCGCAGCCAGCCGAACAACTCGGCGTTCTGGACCGCAGGGATCGCCCGGGTGAGCGACTGATACATATGGTGGTGGGTATTGATCAGCCCCGGAACCACCAGCAGATCACGGCCATCCATCACCTCGTCGGCGTTGCGCAGGTCGACAGGTAAAGCTGCATCCGGTCCGGCCCATTGAATCAGACCGTCCCGCACGTAAACGGCTGCGTCGTGCCATTCTTCCCGCGCATCGTTCTGGCTCGCCAGGGTGTGGATGCGCCGGATCAGTAGGGTGGGCATGGGCGGTCCTGATGGAAAAGGCCGGGGGCTCAGACTTTCGCTTGTCCGGCCACCGAATAGGTGATCGCTGCCTTTCGCGTGGCCAGAAACTGCTCCAGGGTTTCGCCGCGGAAGGCGGCATAGACCTGTGGGTTGGAAACACCCAGTACTGCGGCCATTTTTTCGAGGACGAAAAAACTCACCCCTCGGCGAACCAGGGCCAGCCAGTCGCGCCGCTCGATCAGGCTCTGCTCTTCGGCTGACAGACCATACTCCCGCGCCAGCGCAGCGAAGTCGTGCTTGAAGCGCTCGCGATGCTTGGGCTGGACCAAATCGTGCAGGAAGGCATTGATCTTCAAGTTGGCTTGGCTGCGGGCCTGCGTGAAGGGGTAGGTGCCCTCAAGGGCGTCTATGCCCTCGAACTCACGGGCCATCAGCCGGCGGTGTTGCTCTATGGCTTGCCGATCGGGTGGGCCGCCCAGGTCTTCGAAGACCAGGGTGGCGATGTTGGCGACGGAAGGCGCGTAGGTCTGCTTGTGCACCAGTCGCACCTGATCCGACAGAGCTCCCCGCATGATCAGCCACATGATCACTTCGGAGCCTTCCATCCCGCCCAGGGCGGCAAATTCAGCCAGGCGCATTTGCGCCAGCTGTTCAGGCTTGCTTTCTAGGAGCTGAAGAAATTCCTGATCCCAGGCCTCATTGAGAAAGCCGGCGCGTTCGCCATGAACCTGATGCGACAGCCCGCCCGTGGCCATGACCGCCACCCGAAGGTCTTCCGGGTAGCTTTCGATGGCCCGGCGCAGGGCCTGTCCGAGCTTCCACATCCGCCGGGCACTGGGCAGGGGCAGTTGCAGCACGCCCACCTGCAAAGGCACCACCCGTCCTGGCCAGGGCGCATCACCTTGGCCCAGCATGGACAGCGGCGAGAGCAGGCCATGGTCGACCGGCTTGCCCTGAAAAAAGGACAGATCGAATTCATCGGTGACCAAAGACTGCGCGATGTGTCGCGACAGGGCCGCATGCCCGACGGCGGGCGCCACCTTGCGCGGACCGCCCCCTTCGTCGGCTGCTGCATAGATTTCATCGATGCCCAGGACGAAGGCCGAGTAGTGGTCAAAAAAGAAGGAGGTGATGTGGTCGTTGTAGATCAGGAACAGCACGTCGATGTTCTGGTCCCTGACCCAGCCGCGGATCGCGTCGAAGCCGTCGAAGATGGGTTTCCAGGCCGGATCGTTTTGCTTGCCGTGGTCCTTGGCATATCCGATGGTGGGCGAATGTGATGCGCCGATACCGCCAATGATGCGGGCCATGGGCTTCTCCTGTGATGGGCCTTAAAAGGTACGATGGGCTCCCCGGTTCGAAAGCCAACCGAGAATATACAGAAGGCAGTCCCATGCAGACCCAAGTCGATCATCTGGTTGTTCTGGCCCCCTCTCTTGAGGAGGGGGAGCGCTGGTGCGAGCGCACTCTCGGCCTCAAGCCTGGCCCCGGAGGGCAGCATGCGCTGATGGGCACCCACAACCGGCTGCTGCGCATCGACTCAAGCGGCTACGAACGGGCCTATCTTGAAATCCTTGCGATAGAGCCGGGCGCCCCGACGCAGCGCTCTGCCCAACAGCGGCGCTGGTTTGATCTCGATGACGCGGAATTGGCATCCCGTCTGACTCGGGAAGGTCCCACCCTGGCCCACTGGGTGGCCCGAACCGATGATCTGCAGGCGGCTTGCGCCGCCTGGGTGACCCTGGACATCGATCGTGGCCGCGTGTTGTCGGCCAGCCGTGCGACGCCGCAGGGGGACCTGCAATGGCACATCACGGTACGCGACGACGGCGCGCGCCTGTTCGACGGATGCCTGCCCACCCTGATTCAGTGGGGCCCCCGGCATCCGGTACCGGCCATGGCTGACAGCCGCTTACGTCTGCAGCGGTTGTGCATCCGGCATCCACAGGCTGAGCGCTTGGCGCAGGCAGGGCAGGCCATCGGGCTGCAAGGGGTGGTCTTTGAGAGTGGCCCCGCGCAGATTCAGGCCCACCTGCAGACCGCGCTGGGTCCAGTGGTCCTGGCGGGTCGTTGAGGCAGCCAAGCGGCGCCGTCTGGACATGAAAAAACCCGCTCGAGGCGGGTTTTTTCTTGTACGCCGAGATTACTTCTTCTTGCACTCGGCCTTGCTCTCGTTTTCTTTCTTGGAGCAATCGACTTTCTTGTCGTCCATTTTGCCGCCGCCGTGGCTTCCTGCGAAAGCAGGAGCGCAGAGCAAGGCAAAGCTGGCGGCCAGGGCTGAAATCAGAGTTTTCATGGGTTTTCCTTTGATAGAGGGGGTCGATATGGAAAGGCCGGTCGGTTTTTTTCAACCGCGACCATCATAATGTACCGATGAGTTCCGGTGTTTTTCTCCGGCCTATGCCAAGGTGGTACGCGGGGTTGGCTGCCTTGGCCCTGCTGGGCCCTGTGGTGGCCCAGACGCGTTACTTGCCTGCCGGTAACCAGGTTCTGATTGAAAGGGTGCAGGGCAGCGATGCGGTTCAGACCTTGCGCGCGCTCGATGAGACCCGTCGCGCCCGACCCGACGACCTTGAGGCTGCCTTGAGCTACGCGCGGGCTGCTTTCGAATTGGGCTTGACCGAAGGCGACTTGCGCTGGTGGGGCCGGGCCCGGGCGGCCTTGGCACCTTGGTGGTCGCAGCCCCGCTTGAATGCCGAGGGCCATTTCATGCGGGCTTTGGTGTTACAGGGCTTTCATCAGTTCCAGCCAGCCCTGCAGGATCTCGGGCGCGCCCTTGAACTGGAGCCCGGACGGGCTGAGTTCTGGTCCTGGCGTTTTGCCCTGCACCTGCTGGTGGCCGATATGCGCAGCGCAAAGCAAGATTGCGAGGGCATGGCCCGGCAGGTGTCGGCGATCGAGGCCGAGCCCTGCCGCGCCATCTTGCTCTACCGCAGCGGCCAGCCTCTGCCTGCGCTGGAGCTGCTGCGTCAGTCGGTGCGACGCCCCGAGTTTGCCGGCCCGATGGCGCAGGACTGGCTGCGCTTTCATCTGGGGGAGGCCCACAGGGTGGCTGGTCAGGTGGAGCAGGCGCTGGCTGTCTGGCAGGACCATTTGCGTCAGCGGCCGCAGTCCCACGCGGTACGACTGGCGCTGGCCGATGCCCTGAACCAGGCGGGCCGTCACGCGCAGGCTGCGCAGGTGTCGCGGCAAAACAATCCCTCGGACGCGCTGCTGGTGCAACAGCTGCTGGCCAGCCGCGGTTTGCGCGAGGCTCAAAGCCAGGCCCTGGCTCAGCGGCTGTTGGCGCGGTGGGACAGCCAGGATCGCCGCCAGGAGTCGCTGATCGAGCGGCCGCGAATGATTTTTCTCATTCGCTATGGCCATGATGTCAAGGCCGGTCTGGAATTGGCCGCCCGAAATTGGGCTGAGCAGAACGAGCCGGCCGATGGCCTGCTATTCCTTGAGGCCGCCTTGAAGCTCGATCAGCCCCGCCGAGCGGAGGCGGTTTTGCAATGGGCCGCTGAAACCGGCTATACCGAGCCGGCCTTGCAGTCCCTGATCGAGCGCGCGCGCTCGCATCCGCAGTGGGGGCCACGCTGATGCATCCGTGCACCGCCTGGGTTGACCGGTGGGCGGCCCGGACATTGGCGATCTTGTTCGTGCTGCTGTGCCTGGTGCCCGCTGAGCTGAGGGCGCATTCAAGCAGCAGCAGTTACCTCACCCTCTCCGTGGAATCAGGTGGGTTGACCCTGCGCGCCGATGTGGATGTGCGAGATGTCGATCTGCAGTTCGATCTGGACCGCGATCGCGATGGACGGGTGCTTTGGTCCGAGGTGGCGGGCCGGGGTCCGGAACTGGTGGCCTGGCTGCGCCAGGGCCTGCAGTTGCAGCGCATGGGCGTCGCTTGCAAACTGGACCTGCAGGACCTGCTGGCCAGTCAGCATGCCGATGGCCCTTACCTCAGCAGCCTTTTTCGTGTGGTCTGCCCGGGCGCTGAGGAGTCCCTCGCATCGATGGCCGGCCTGCGCTTTCGGTACGGCCTGATCTTCGATCAGGACGCCCTGCACCGGGGCTTGCTGCGAATCGACGCACCCACGGGGCAGGGCAGCGTCATCTTCAGCCCAGATCGGCCCGAGGCCGACCTGGGGCCACAGGGTAGGGGCGCGCTGCTGCTGCAGTATGTCCGGGAGGGGGTGTGGCATATCTGGATTGGGGCTGACCATATTGCCTTCCTGATCAGCCTGCTTTTGCTGGCACCTCTGCGACCTTCCCGGCGGCCCGTCATCCAGTGGCCCAGTGTGCAGCGCCTGCGTCCGGCCCTCATCGATGTACTCACCGTGGTCACTGCCTTCACGGTGGCCCATTCGATCACCCTGTGTCTGGCGGTGCTCGAGGTGTTGAAATTGCCCTCGCTTTGGGTTGAGGTGGCCATTGCGGGGTCTGTGGTGATGGCTGCGCTCAATAACCTGCTCGGTGGGGCGAGTCTGCGGCGCTGGCCTCTGGCCTTTGGCTTTGGCCTCATTCACGGCTTTGGATTTGCCAGTGTGCTGGTCGATCTGGGGCTTCCTGCCGGAGACCTGGCGCTGGCCTTGGCCGCATTCAACATCGGGGTGGAACTGGGCCAGCTGGCCATCGTGGCCGTGTTTTTTGCGCTGGCCTGGTGGGTGCGGCACTTCCCGTTCTACCGCTGGTTTTTTGTGGTCGGTGGCTCCCTCATCATCGCTGCAGCGGGGCTCGCCTGGACGCTGATGCGTCTGGGGTTTTGGCCCAGTTGAG
>CAZATV010000143.1:0-5058 GCA_964488145.1 uncultured Polaromonas sp. | reverse complement strand
GGCAGCGGCGCGTGCACTTGTCGCCCATGATCATGAAGGTGGCGGTGCCCTTGCCGAAACATTCGCCGATGTTGGGGCAACTGGCTTCCTCGCAGACCGTGACCAGCTTGTTCTGCCTCAGGATGTCCTTGATTTCATAGAAGCGGGTGCCCGCGCTGGCGGCCTTGACGCGGATCCAGTCGGGCTTTTTGAGCACTTGGGCCTGCTCGACTTTGACCGGGATGCGCGAGAGCTTGGCCGCGGCCTTTTGCTTGGCCAGCGGGTTGTAGCTTTCGGGGTTTTGTGCCTCTCGCACGACGGGGTTGCTGCTCATGTTCCTGCTCAAGGTCTGAGGCGGGCGGTCAGCCTGCTGCTCAGCAGGCTGGCGGCTTCCTCCCAGCTGACTGGGACCCCGATTGTAGAAAGATCGATGGTTTTCAAGCCGGCGTGGCCGCAGGGGTTGATACGCTCGAAGGGGGACAGATCCATGGCCACGTTCAGAGAAATTCCGTGGTAGGTGCAGTGACGGCTGACCTTGATGCCCAGCGCCGAGATCTTGCCCAAGCCTCGGAATGGGTCACCTGCGGGTCTGGGTCCGGTGAGGGCGGCATGCGAACCGGGGTCGTCCAGCCGAACGTAGATGCCTGGCGAGCCGACCACGCGGTGGCCGGTCACGCCCAGGTGGGCCAGGGTCCGGACGACGGCTTCCTCCAGACGGTAGACGTATTCCTTGACGAAATAGCCGGCGCGCCTGAGGTCCATCAGCGGGTAGGCCAGCACCTGCCCCGGGCCATGGTAGGTCACTTGTCCTCCACGGTTGGTTTGGACCACCGGGATTTGCCCGGCCGCCAGCACATGCTCGGCTTTCCCGGCCAGCCCCTGGGAAAAAACGGGCGGGTGCTCGCACAGCCAAAGTTCGTCGGGCGTATCGGCCTGCCGAGCGGCTGTAAAAGCCTCCATGGCCTCCACGGTAGGCACAAAGGGCTGCAGCCCGAGCGTGCGGATTTGCATTGCCCGATCAGAGCACAACCTTGACCATCGGATGAGTGGACAAGGTTCGATAGAGCTCGTCGAGTTGCTCGCGACTGGTTGCGGTGACGGTCAGCGTCACGCCAAGGTAACGTCCCGTCTTGCTCTCGCGCAGTTCGAGGGTGCGTTCATCGAATTGGGGGTCAAGGGATCGCGCCACCTTGACCATGGCCGCCACAAAGCCGTCGACCTTTTCGCCCATCACCTTGATCGGGAAGGCGCTGGGGTAGGTGATGAGCGATTCTTGGGCTTGCGTTAGGGTCATAGCCAGGAGGCTCTCGAAGGGTCAGTCAACCTCAGTGTAGCGTCCGGAGCAGGTGTGACGGCCGATCCGAAATGTTTGACAGAGTCTTGGTGTTTTTACTTATAATGCGCAGCCATTTTGAATGAGACGCTGGTTTCAAACGGCGCTGTAATTTAGGAGTCATCGGGTTTGCCTAGGCTGGTCTTGTGAACAGGAT
The DNA here is from genome assembly GCA_964488145.1 of uncultured Polaromonas sp. Lineage (GTDB taxonomy): Bacteria > Pseudomonadota > Gammaproteobacteria > Burkholderiales > Burkholderiaceae_C > Polaromonas. The sequence continues at coordinate 3,589 of CAZATV010000143.1, read as the reverse complement.
CAGGTTTTGGCCTCAAGTCCGAAAGACTCCGTAGGGCATCTTGAAAACCAATTCGAAACCCAGTCCTCCAGTGTCCCAGGGACCGGAGGGCAGCGTCCAGCGGTCTGCCGATGGGGCAGGCTGGCGCGCTTGGGTCGATGAGGCGCAGGAGGCCGTGCAGCCCTTGACTCGTGAGCAGGTGGCGCAAATGGGTTTGGACAGGCCGGCGGTGTCGGTCTGGCGGGTGTTGTTATGGCAGGCCTGCACCGGTTTGGGTTTGGCTGTGGTGCTGGGCTGGGTTGACCGGTCATGGGGTTGGTCGGCCTTGTACGGTGCGGCGGTGGTGGTCTTGCCAGGTTGGGTTTTTGCGCGCGGCTTGACCGGGCGCTTGTCCTCGATCAATGCGGGGACGGCGGTAGCGGGCTTCTTTGTTTGGGAGTTCGTCAAGATCGGTTTGGCGCTGGCTATGTTGTTGGCTGCGCCCAGGCTGGTGGTGGATTTGAACTGGCCAGCCCTGCTGGCTGGTCTGGTGTTGACCATGAAGGTGGTTTGGCTGTCGGTGTGGATGCAATCGCGCCGTGGTCGGGTCTCTGGAGCGAATTGGAAGAACAGGCAATAACATGGCTGCAGACAAGGAATTGACCGCTGGTGAGTACATCGTTCACCACTTGGGCCACCTCCAAAATAAGAAGCCCGAAAGCGTTCTCGACTTTTCGGTCTTCAATCTGGACTCCCTGTTTTGGGCGATTTTGTTGGGCATTGTGGGCACCTACTTTCTTTGGAAGGCGGCTCGCAAGGCTACTGCAGGTGTCCCGGGTCGCTTTCAGGCAGCCGTCGAAATTTTGGTCGAGATGGTTGAGAACCAGGCCAAAGGTATCGTGCACAGTGCCGAGAGCCGCAAGTTCGTAGCACCGCTGGCCCTGACGGTCTTTGTCTGGATTTTCCTGATGAATGCCATGGACCTGCTGCCGGTCGATTTGATTCCGGCGATTTGGCATGGGGTGGCCCCGGCCATCGGTGCCAAGGATTACATGCGGGTGGTGCCCACGGCCGACCTCTCCGTGACCATGGGTCTGTCGGTGGCCGTGTTGTTGATCTGCCTGTACTACAACGTCAAGATCAAGGGGATCGGAGGCTGGGTGCATGAACTTTTCACGGCTCCCTTTGGCTCCCATCCTTTGCTGTGGCCCTTCAATTTCCTGATGCAGATCATCGAGTTCGTGGCCAAGACGGTCTCTCACGGCATGCGGCTGTTCGGCAATATGTACGCTGGTGAGTTGATATTCATGCTGATTGCCCTGATGGGGGGTGCCTGGTCCCTATCGGCCACCGGCATTGGTTTGGCGATCGGTCACATCATCGCGGGCTCGGCCTGGGCCATCTTCCATATTCTGATCATCACGCTGCAGGCTTTCGTGTTCATGATGCTGACCCTGGTCTACATTGGCCAGGCGCATGACGCCCACTGATCGGGTCCTTTCAGCAAGGTATTGGTTTCTGGTTTTCGTTTTTCTCTCAACCCTGTCTCTTTAGGAGTTACATCATGGAAGTTATCAGCTTTGTTGCCCTGGCCGCCGGCCTGATCATCGGTCTCGGCGCCGTCGGTGCCTGTATCGGTATCGGCATCATGGGCAGCAAATACCTGGAGTCTGCGGCGCGGCAGCCTGAGCTCATGGGTGAACTGCAAACCAAGATGTTTCTGCTGGCCGGTCTGATTGATGCGGCCTTCATTATTGGTACCGGTATCGCTCTGTGGTTCGCCACTGCCAACCCGTTCCTGGGTCAGCTCGCCAACCTGCCGAAGTAATTTTTGCCGGCCCTCGTGCACAGACCCGGATTCCACCGCCTTGATGGCGGGCGGCGTCGGGGAAAGGAATCCAAGTGAGCATTACCGGTACCCTCATCATCCAGATCATCGTCTTCCTGATTCTGGTGTGGTTCACGATGAAGTTTGTCTGGCCGCCGATCACCGCGGCTCTCGACGAGCGGGCGCGCAAGATCGCCGACGGATTGGCTGCGGCTGACAAAGCCAAGGCCGACCTGTCTGCGGCGAACAAGCGCGTCGAGGAAGAGTTGTCCAAGTCCCGTAATGAGTCGGCTGTGCGCCTGGCGGAGGCTGAGCGCCGTGCCCAGGGCATGATCGAGGAGGCCAAGGCCCGGGCGTCGGAAGAGGCCGCCAAGATCATTGCGGCCGCTCGTGCAGAGGCCGAGCAGCAGTCGGTCAAGGCGCGTCAGGTCCTGCGTGAAGAAGTGGCCAGCCTGGCGGTCAAAGGCGCCGAGCAAATTCTGCGCCGTGAGGTCAATGCCAGCGTTCACGCTGATCTTCTCAATCGCCTGAAAGCTGAGCTCTGAAGCCATGGCTGAACTCGCCACCATCGCCCGCCCCTATGCCGAAGCGCTCTACAAAAGCAGCGCCTCGGATCTCCAGGGCAGCCTCGCCTGGCTGGAGGAACTCGCTGCGATTGCGGCCGATCCGCAACTGCAGCAACTCGCGGCCGACCCCAAGGTCACCGCGAGTCAAACCTACGATGTCATTACGGCGGTGTGTAAGGCCTCGCTGTCTGACAGGGCGCGTAATTTTCTACGCACGGTGATTGACAACGGTCGTTTGCCAGCCCTGCCTGAGGTGGCTCGCCAGTTCCGGGTGTTGGTCAACACGCAGAGCGGCACCTCTGACGCGGTAGTCCACAGCGCCTTCCCCATCGAGGGGCAGGCCTTGGCTGATCTGGCGGTCACGCTGGAAAAGCGCTTTGGTCGCAAGCTGGCACTGTCGGTGCAGCTGCAGCCCGAGCTGATTGGCGGCATTCGCGTCGTGGTGGGTGACGAGGTGCTGGATACCTCGATCAAAGCCCGTTTGGAACAAATGAAAGTGGCGCTGATCGCCTGATCCGGGGCGAAGGGCACCAACCAACTTGAAAGAAGGAAAGAGTCATGCAACTCAATCCCGCAGAGATTTCTGAACTGATCAAAAGCCGTATCGAGGGTCTGGGCGCTAGCGCCGACATTCGCAACCAGGGAACAGTCGTTTCCGTGGCCGACGGCATCGTTCGCATTCACGGCTTGTCTGATGTGATGCAAGGCGAGATGCTGGAGTTTCCGGCTACCAAGGAAGGGCTTGCCACCTACGGTCTGGCCCTGAACCTAGAGCGCGATTCGGTCGGCGCCGTTATTTTGGGCGAGTACGAGCACATCTCCGAAGGCGATACCGTCAAGTGCACCGGCCGTATTCTGGAGGTGCCGGTCGGCCCCGAGCTCATTGGTCGCGTGGTCAATGCGCTGGGCCAGCCGATTGACGGCAAGGGGCCGATCAACGCCAAGATGACCGATGTGATCGAAAAGGTCGCCCCGGGTGTGATCGCCCGTAAATCGGTCGATCAGCCGATGCAGACCGGCTTGAAGTCGATTGACTCGATGGTGCCGATCGGCCGCGGACAGCGCGAACTGATCATCGGCGACCGCCAGACTGGCAAGACTGCGGTTGCGGTTGACACCATCATCAACCAGAAGGGTCAGAACATGACCTGTATCTACGTGGCCATCGGTCAGAAGGCCTCGTCGATCAAGAACGTGGTGCGCGCTCTCGAGCAGGCCGGCGCCATGGACTACACCA
>CAZATV010000142.1:1645-5164 GCA_964488145.1 uncultured Polaromonas sp. | reverse complement strand
AGCAGAAGCTGAGGGGATTTCCCGGAACCTGAAAATTTCCGAGGCACCCTGCGCCGCTCCCGGAAACAGGGGGAATACCCCCGGGGTTTGCGTTCTCCTACAGCGATCTGCAGGGTTCTCCAGGGAGTTGCAGGGGGCTGATTTTGAAACGCGAATTACGAGGAGAATTCGCGATTTTTTCGCCTCAGTTTCTCCCCTTTTGAGGTGTTGATCCTTTTGTCGGCGGGGTTGTCCGGGCGCCGGGCGGTTGCACGGATGATCGACTCGCGTCAGCGGCGGCCGGGGTCACCGCCCCAGCCATCCCAGGCCTGGCGGCCTTTGCCGTAGGTCTCCCAGCTGGAGCCCTGCTTGTCGACCTCGTGACGAGCGAAGTGGCTCACCATCCGATCGATCGTCTGCGGTGAGAGCTCCTGGTGGTTGAGCAGCTGGCGGGCGCGTGCCAGCCCCACCGGCGTCATGCCGCGGTTGGAAGGCGGCTGCTGGGCCCGGCGCTCCAGGGCACGGCGGGCTGCAGCGGCCACCGGCTGCGGCGGCCGGAAGGAGAGGCCGGCATAGAAGCTGCGGGGCCGCCGTGCCATGGGTGCGCCGTGCAGATCAGCGACGTGTGTCAAGCGACATCCGCCAGCAGCCGACTGGCTGACACTCAGCACCGGGGCTGAGCGAAACGAGGAGGCGCCCCTGGGCTCTGGCGATCACGCCACCCGTCCTGCCCAGGCTGGCGCACCGCGCAAGGGCTGACGCGAGTCGCTGCGCTGCGCTCCGCAACCCTTGCGCGGTGCTGGTTTCACCGGGGCGTGTTGGTGGTGTCGTTCGCCAGCCCAGCCATGGCCGCCACTCCCCTCAGCCGCTCCTGCCCGATTTGTATCAGCTCGATGCACCTGCTCGATGCCGCTGGTCAGCTGCTGCGGGTGCTTGGCCCCCAGGCCGCCAAGAACCGTGCAACGCTTGCCCTCTACTGTTCGACTTCGGATTTGCGTTCTGTCAGCTGATTTCACAAACGTGAACGGACAAAGGCCCTTGAAGAGATGGGACCGTTGCTAAGTTCTCAGCAACGAAGCTTCGATCACGGCGGAGGACGCCTATACTCCCAACAAAAAAGCCAGGCAAAGCCTGGCTTTTTTGTTGCTTATGCTCGCCTTATTAAGGCGAGGAGTGGCGACAAAACCAATGGCCGGAGATCAGAAGAAGACAAGATCATTGGCGACAATTGATGCGCCTAACTGAACCGTTAGCAGTGTGGACTGACCATCAGGGGTGGTTCCATTGGAATCGTAGATCAACGCTCGGGAAAGGGTATTGAAGATGAACTGAGGAGTGGTGCCGTTTTGGGCAACGCTGTCTGCACTGATAAAGAAGTTACCATCAAGCGTTGCAGAGGTGATGCCACCGAAAGCAGAGGATACGAAGCTTAGTGTGTCGCTGCCACTGGCAAAGTCTGTTATCAAATCATTGCCTTCGTTGGTCGCGTAATAACGAAAAACATTGATTCCAATGCCACCTGTGAGGTTGTCGGTACCGATTCCTCCAACCAAGGTGTCATCGCCGGCTTCCCCAAAGATGCTGTCATCCCCATTGCCGCCGCTCAGCACATTCGAGCTAGCCGATCCGGTGATCGCATCAGCGAGAGCGGTGCCAATCACATTTTCGATCGACTTCAGGGTATCTGTGGCTCCCCAGCTGTCGGTGGCTGTGCCCGTAGCCAGGTTCACAATGACTGCGCTCGACCCGCCATCCTGGGAATAATCGACCGTGTCGAAGTCCGCGTCCAGCGTGTCGTTCCCACCGTCACCGTCGAGGATGTCATTGCCACCGCGGCCAACGAGCGTGTCGTCGCCGTCACCGCCGATCAGGCCGGCCGTGCCGGTCATGCCTTGGAGGCCTGAAGTATCTGCACCGGCACCGCCGACCAGGGAATCATTTCCAGCTCCGCCGTGCACGGCGATCGTGCCCTCCGTCAGGTTGCTGATGAAGATGTCGTTACCGCTGTTGAGAGCAACTCGGGAGTTGGTGACAGTCGGTCCCACCGTTCCATTCAGGATAACTGTGTCATCATCCGTAAATGTGTTCGCCGGATTAAATGAATTGTATGCAGCCTGAGTGGCGGTCGTGCTTGAGTTACCAGCAATCGCCATGTTCGTGAAATTTCCCCCATTCAAGTTGATGGTGATCGTGTCGTTGCCGGCGCCGCCACGCAACCAGTTGGTAAAGTTATTCAGCGACACGCCCGTTGCGACAGCCCAAGTGATGGTGTCGTTGCCGAAGCCGCCGAAGGCGGTTCCCCCGGTCGTCGCACTCGAAACCGTCTTGGTGATGGTGTCGTCACCCGACCCACCAGTGAGAGCGGCGTTGCTGATTGCTGAACCCAGGATCGTCAGATTCTCGGTTTGGTTCACTGCACTAACCCCCGAGGTTCCTGTTGCTTCGATGATCTCGACATTCACGACCTGCGCATCGGTGCCGAGGCTGAACGCGGTACCGGTAGAGATGACGATCTTGTCCTGCGTTCCACTGCCACCGTCGATCGTGTCATTGGCGGAATCGGTCGCATTGACGACGTTGAAGGTGTCATCGTCATCGCCGCCACTCAGGGTGTCGATGCCCGCGCCGCCGCCAATCGTGTCGTTACCACCTTCGCCCGAAATGTTGTCCGCATCTTGACCGCCTACAATATAGTCAATACCAGCACTTCCAGCGACCGTATCATTGGCTCCTATAATGGTGTCAGCTCCATCCTGGAGATCAATGTAGGAATAGTCATTGCCAGCCTGATCAACGATGACGGCATTGCCAGAAGCTGTGGTTCCCTGGACCCTTAGGTTCACGCTACCCAAGGCCACGCCGCCCTGGCCGTCATTCAGCGTGTAACCCAGCGTGTAGTCAGCTTGGGTGGCGCCACCAGCGGGTGTTGTAGGTGTACCCGTGAAGCCTATGAATCTATTTTGATTCGCGGAATCATAAATGGCAGTCAGCCCAGTTCCAGAAAGACCGGTCACATCCGTGACATAAAGGCTGCCTGGAGTTTCCGCATCCGTGTCATTCCAAAGGAACCAGTTGGGCGTGATGATGCCTGCGGGAAGGGCTGTATCGGATAAGGTCCACTGGTCGGCAACGGTCAATGGTGCGTCGTTGGCACCGGTGATGGTCACCGTGATCGTTTCGGACGCGGTGCCGTCCAACGACGTCACCAGCAGGTTATCGGTGGTGGTCTGCCCTGCAGTCAACGCTTGGGTATCGGAATCGGCGTCGTTGAGCGTGTAGCCCCAAACCCCGGTGGTGGCATTGAAGCTGAAATCGCCGTAGGTTCCGGCGAGAGAGAGGGGGGTCTGGAACAGTGCTTCCCCTGTGTCGACATCGCTCACATCCAGATCACCGGAAGCGGCTGGATCTCCGGGGTTGCCATTGGCCAGGCCACCGGCTTCGATAACAGCCGCATCGGCAGTGCCGTTGGCGATGATCGTGGCGCTGTCGTTGGCACCGGTGATGGTCACCGTGATCGTTTCGGACGCGGTGCCGTCCAAC
>CAZATV010000142.1:0-1545 GCA_964488145.1 uncultured Polaromonas sp. | reverse complement strand
CCGCATCGGCAGTGCCGTTGGCGATGATCGTGGCGCTGTCGTTGGCACCGGTGATCGTGATCGCCAACACCGCTGTGTCGGACTGTCCGATGGTGTCACTGATCGTGTAGTTGAAGCTCTCATTCAGCGTGCCGCCGGCATTGAGGGCTTGAACCGTTGGGTTGTTGTTGTCGATACAGTAGGTATAGGTTCCATTTGCGTTCAGGGTCAGTGTCCCGTATTGGCCCTGCAGTTGAGCGCCTACGGTTCCAGCCGTGCCGTTGCCCTCAAAGGCCCCGGTGCGCACTGCGGTCACGGTCTTGGTGTCGAGAACAGGGGAACCGATAATCGCACCAGCGTTGTCGTTGGTGAGCACATTGCCCGTTGCATTGCTGCCTCCTGAGCCGTTGTTGAAGCCGCCAGCTTCTGTGGCAGCGCCGCTGTCATTCACAGCAGAGGGAGCTACATTGATGACAGGCAGCCCATTAACGGCTTTGATGCCGTCGCTGCCTCCGTTAATCGAGGTGGCGCGGACACCCAGAGTGTTGAACGTGTATGGGTTGAAGACGGCAGAACCTGTTTCAGCCGTGATCGCAAATGTTTTGGTTGCGCCTGCGATGAGATACCAGCCATCCTGCTGAATACCAGTATCGGAGAGCTTGTCATAGCCGTCCCAAATGATATTGGTGCCATTCATATTCAGGCTATTATCTTTGGCATTCAAATTGATTTGTCCATCCTTGATTCGGTCTTCATTCGACCACCACAATGCATTGAGGTCCATGCTGCCTCTTTGCATGTTGACGGTCCACATTGAGGTGGCCGTGTTGAATTGCACTGTGAATTGGACAGCTGAGGTCGCGTTGCCGAACGACCAGGTGAATGTTGCAGATCCTGTTGTCATGACTCTGAGGGGCTAGTTGCTTGGGGGAGAAGAAGGCAATGAACAAGAGGTCACATCAAGGAATATTAATTCTTGTTGCTAGGGCTTGATTCACGCAGGCCATTTCGTGGTCGAACATTCATGGAAATGTGCAAGATTGAGCCGTAATCGTAGTCCAGATTGTCAAAATCCAGGAAGGCCTGTTGTTCCTGGCTGAAAGCCTCACGGATTGCGGGCGCAGGATAGAGCGACGTGTGCTACATGACAATAGTAGAACCTCCAGGCCTTGGCCGGCCTGGTTCTCCGAACTTGACAACTCTTTACCTTAAAGGTGGTGTATTTGACAGTGGTAAAGCTGTTTACATGCCATGAAAGAAAATCCTATTCCCCCAAGTTTAAAGCTTGCGATTTTGTCAGCTCTATCCCCGAGCGGGGGCAATTTTCCCGGTGGGTGGCGGGGCAACCGGGCAAGAACTGACGATCTGGTAAGCTAGACTATGGTCGCCGATTGACCAGAAACTCCTGTTCGGAGCGACCCGGAAGACATCTTGAACTCTTAGCAGGCACATATCGACCAGTAGGCGCAAACTGAGTAATCTGTTACAAAGCGGTCTGGTCGTGTACTCTTGGCCACGTCCCTTCAAGTGGTGTAAAACCCCAGGCCCGAATGCCCTGATTCGAGG
>CAZATV010000141.1:0-5195 GCA_964488145.1 uncultured Polaromonas sp. | reverse complement strand
AGGGAGAGAAAATTTATTACATCGGTGACCTCATCGAGCGCACCGAGAAAGAGTTGCTCAAGACCCCCAACCTGGGTCGCAAGTCGCTCAACGAGATCAAGGAAGTACTGGCCTCTCGCGGCCTGACCTTGGGCATGCGCCTGGAAGCCTGGCCTCCGGCCGGCCTCGACAAGCGCTGAGCACCTTCCTCCGGAAGGTTGTGCACGGGCAGTACCTGATACGGCTGCCCGAATTAGAAAATTGGAAAGGACAAGCACATGCGTCACGGACACGGACTTCGCAAACTCAACCGCACGAGCAGCCACAGGCTGGCCATGCTGCGTAACATGATGAACTCGCTGATTCAACACGAGGCCATCAAGACCACCGTACCCAAGGCCAAGGAACTGCGCCGGGTGGTCGAGCCGATGATCACCCTGGCCAAAGAGCCTACGCTGGCCAACAAGCGCCTGGCTTTCGATCGCCTGCGCGACCGCGACATGGTGGTCAAGCTCTTTGCCGAACTGGGCCCACGCTACAAGACCCGTCCGGGTGGATACACCCGAATCCTCAAGATGGGTTTCCGCGTGGGGGATAACGCCCCAATGGCGCTGGTGGAACTGGTCGACCGTCCAGATACTTCCGAACCGGCCGAGGACGCCAAGGCAGAGTAAGCCTGAGCCAAGGTCGGGCCGCAGGGATCAATACGCCGTGGCCAATGACGCCCGCTTCATGCGGGCGTTTTTCCGGGTGAGTCCGATCCCTGTTCGGTCGGGCTGGAGTCAAACCTGCACTTATTTTTTTGCAACAAATCGTCGGTGTAGCGTTTCGGGGACGATCGATTGCGTTTAGAATATCGGTTCTGACGCGCGGTGGAGCAGCCTGGTAGCTCGTTGGGCTCATAACCCAAAGGTCGTAAGTTCAAATCTTGCCCGCGCAACCAAATCAAAACGCCAACCTTTTCGGGTTGGCGTTTTTTCTTGGCGCCTGTGCCCTCAGGGGCCTGTGGATCCGCTGGCGAGTTGCCTCAGTTTGAATCGTTGCAGCTTGCCCGTTTCAGTGCGGGGCAGGGCGCTCATGAATTCCACCTGGCGCGGGTATTTATAAGGCGCGATCGTCGCCTTCACGTGGTCCTGCAAGGTCTTGACCATCGCCTCGCTCGGCTCATGGCCGCTCTTGAGCACCACGCAGGCTTTGACGACCATGCCCCGCTCTTCATCGGGCACGCCGATCACGCCACACTCGGCCACAGCCGGATGGGTCAGCAGGGCGTCTTCGACTTCGGGTCCGCCGATGTTGTAACCGGCAGAGATGATCATGTCGTCGGCCCGAGCCTGGTAGAAGAAGTAGCCGTGTTCGTCCTGCGTAAAGGCATCGCCCGGATAGTTCCAACCCTGCTTGACATAGTTGCGCTGCCGCTCATCGGCCAGGTAGCGGCAGCCGGTGGGTCCAATGACGGCCAGACGTCCCACGGTACCGCGCGGCACCTCCCGGCCTTGATCATCAACCACCTTGGCGGTGTACCCTGGAACCACCTGTCCGATGGCGCCCGGCCGCGTCTGACCGGGTACGCTGGAGATGAAGATGTGAAACATCTCGGTAGCCCCTATGCCGTCCATCATGTCAAGCCCGGTGGCCTCCTGCCATAGTTGCCGCGTGGCCTGCGGCAAGGCCTCACCCGCGCTGACGCTGATGCGCAGCGACCGCGGCCGGTTGTGCTTGGCCAGCAGTGCCATTTGTCGGTAGAAGGTCGGTGCGGTGTAGCTGATGGTGGCGCCAATGCGCTCGATGACCTCCAGCATCGACTGAGGGGTGTAGGGCTTGTCGGGGTAGTAGATGCTGGCGCCGGCCCACATCGGGAAGATCAGCAAGCCGCCCAATCCGAAGGTAAAGGCCAGTGGCGGGGAGCCGACCACGATGTCCTCGGGGCGGGCGCGCAGCACATGTCGCGGCCAAGCCTGGCAGGCGGCCAGAATGTCGCGGTGTGAATGCACTGCCGCCTTGGGCGAGCCGGTGGTGCCCGAGGTGAAGGCCATCATGGCGATGTCGTCAGCGCTGCACGGGCAGGGGGCAAGTTGTCCGTTCTTGGCGCTGGAGAGTACCGCCAGCGAGCCAGGGTCATTCATCAGATTGAAGGGCACGATCGTCTCCAGTACGGTGCCTTCGCGCGCGGCCTGCAATTCCTCCAGCAGGGAGGCATCGCACAGCGCCAGCGCCGGCTCGGCCTTCTGGATGATTTCTCGCAATTCCTTGGCGCGCAGCAGGGGCATGCTGGCCACCGCCACCAGACCGGCCCTGACCACTGCCAGCCAGGCCAGCGCCATACCCATGGAGTTGCCACCGCGCAGCAGTACACGTTGGCCCGGCACCAGTGCAAAGTCCTCGGTGAGCACCTGCGCGATGCGCCGGATGCGTTCATCGGCCTGACGGTAGCTCAGGGTGATGTGATCCGAGCGCAGAAACGGCCGATCCATCCAGCCCTCTCTTTCGGCCTGCGTCATCAGGTGGTCCACCAAATTGGCCTGATCGGGGATTCGCAACTCGGGGCGGTCGTAGCGCATCTGCGGGCACAGTTCGGGCGCTGGCAAGCGATCGTGCACGAAGCGGTCTTTTTGTACCGAAGGATGGGAGGGCATAGGGCAAGACTCCAGGTGCGCTGACGGCAGCGGGGCGGGCTGACCTTGGTCGCCGCGCCCATGTACGATGGCCACAGATTATTAAGACCTGAAGTAAATCGTCAAGCCGCGGTGATCCCCTAGTCCCCTTTCAGAGCCGCCCCTTCAGGCGCGCCAGAGAATGCGAACGATCTCCCCCTGGCGCAGCAGCAGGGCGCGGCCATGAAGGGCCCACTGCCTGGATTCCAAGCGCACCGTCACCTCGAAGAACTGGGAAGACACCGCATGGCGGTTCGGGTCGACCCGCTCGTTCAGTCCGCTCTCCATCAGCTCGCTGATCGGACGCGCTTGCCGACGTTCAATGAGGGCCTCAATGGCTGCCGGGGGCAGATCCAACACCGCCTGAAGCACGGTGGGGCCGGCCGTGTTGAGATTGACCGGCAGTCGCCCCGGCAGCATGACCACATGCGGACGCAGGGCCGCGACGCTCGCAGGACTCAGGCCCAGCCAGAGGAGGTCCTCCGCGCGTTGCGGCATCAGCGGTGCAGGACCGGGGTAGGCACTGTCGGTGCCAGCACTGGCGCGCAGCAGTGACTGCGTCAGTTGTTCGAGTTCCTGGCTCGGCAGGCCCAGTTGTGCAAACAGTCGGGTGAAGCTGGCCAGCCAGACCGGGGAGAGGCCAGGGCCCTCGAGCAGGTTGAGTACGTTCAGGCGGGCCTGAGCATCGCTGATGGAAAGGGTCAATCGGACAGAGTCGGTGGTCGTATCCGTGGCGGCGGCCTGCGCTGGGTTGCCCGGGCCGGCGAGCCATTGCTCGAGGGTCAGTTCGCGCACGGGCTGTGCCCAGGGCTCTCCGAGGTGATCGACCATTGGCGAACGCAGACCATCTTCGCGCAGGCCTTGCGTGGCCCAGTCCAGGGCACTGCGCAGCAGCCACTGCCTTTGAGAGATTTGCCGCGTGGCTCGCTCCTCTTCCATGAGGCGCCAGCGATGCCCCAGCGAATGAGCCGCCAGCGTAGCGACCAGAGCAGCCATCACCAGTGCCGAGACAAGTGCCAGGCCCGGCGTCAGCTTTTTCATCAGATCCTTACAGGGCGCAGTCGATCTGCAATGGGCCGGTGATACCGGTCGCTGCAAGGCCAAGCAGTCGCAGTCGGATGACTCGTGGCAGTTCTCGCAGGCGGGTATCGCCGCGCCCGCTCACCCCTGGAGCGGCCTGACCCTGGAAATCGAGCTCCCAGCGCTCGAGCCGGATCAGATCGGCTCTAGCCGCCGGAGCGGCGGATGACTCCGAAGCCCGGGGCAGCGCCAGGACGGCCGAGACACTTTGCTGCCAGGCTTGCAGCAGGGCCTCCCGATCGCGCAGCGGCGGCGACTGCCAGCGCCGCCAGATACCGTCCTGCACGGCCCAGGCCACCACCAGCAAGGCATCGCCGCTGGCCGAGCGACGCAGCAGTCGCAACACTTGACCATCCCATTGCAGCGCATTGACATACGGGGTTCGGTCGATTCGCTCAAGGTCGCGGCGCCACTGTGCCAGTGCGATCTGCAGACTGCTAAGGTTCTTGCTGTACCGATCCACGCCGAACTGGCTTCGCAGCAGCAAATCCAGGGCCTGATGGCTCATCAGGCTCATCAAGGCCAGCGCGAGAAGGGCCACCAGCACCTCGACCAGGGTCAGGCCTTTGGCGGGTTTCAAGGTGCTGGCCCCTGGCCCGCCTGGGGCGGCGTCAGAAGGACTTCAAAGGGTCTGACCCCGTCGGTGTGTACCCAAAGGGAAAGTTCAGGGCGTTGTCGATGGCGCAGTTGTACGGTCTGTGCGGCGATCACCGGCTCTGGGCCCAATTCCAGGCTTGCTGAACCGAGCACCCGTGCCTCGGTGTCAGGATGAAGCCAGGGGGTCGTTTGGGGAGTCCCGGTCCGTCCTCCGAAGCGAAAGCCCGCTTCCTGCACTTGCCAGGTCACTGTCTCATCAAAAGTCCTCGATGCGGCGCGGGCCCCCTCGAGCAAGTTCGCCAGCCTGAAGGCATCGTCGCGCAAGCCGGATTGCGCCGGATCGCGCAGTGCCGGAAGCGCTAAGGCCATGGCCAGACCTATGACGGTGAGGACCAACAGCAGTTCGATCAGGGTCAGGCCCAGGCACCGCCGAGTCAGCCCGGGGCGATTCATCGGAGGGGCCTCCAGTGCGGGTCTTCCTCTTCTGGCGGAACGGGCAGCGCCGGCGCCCCATCATCCGGGTCGATGGGCTGATGGACGGGCGCATCGGGTTGATCGGGCGGCGGCGCGCCCGGCAAAGGCATGGGATGCGTGGGCTGCGGCTTCATGGGTCTCTCGCGTGGAGGTGCGGTTCGCATGGGTGCCGGCTTACTCCACCCCAGAATGCTCGCGTTTGCGCGAGCTCACCCGAGTCGGTGGGCGCCTCGACTCTCCGTCAGACCGAGGGGCTTGCTGGAGCGAAGCAGCAAAAAGGGCGCCCTTAGGGCGCCCTTTCCGATCGGTTCGGCCGATGCGCGGACGGCGAACCTTGTTGAACCTCAGGCGTCAGCCGTCTTGACCTTCAGGCGCCAGGCGTGCAGCAGCGGCTCGGTGTAGCCGCTGGGC
>CAZATV010000140.1:0-5252 GCA_964488145.1 uncultured Polaromonas sp. | reverse complement strand
CCGCACACCTCGGCCCGCACTTTGAGGCGCGAAAGTCTGGCCCAGATCATCGGCAAGATAGACGCGCTTGAGACAGGGGCGCCGCCCCAGAGCCTGGGCGGATGGGTCCGGACCGAAGTAGGATACTGAGTTGCTGCTACGGAGAGAGCCATGAATCTGCCTTCCAAAGTCAAATTGGTCGATGTCGGCCCGCGTGATGGCCTGCAAAATGAAAAAGGTCAGGTGCCGGCTGAAGTCAAGATCGAGCTGGTGCACCGGCTGCAGGACGCAGGTCTGAAGGAGATCGAGGTCACCAGCTTCGTCAGCCCCAAGTGGGTGCCGCAGATGGCCGACAACGCCCAGGTCATGGCCGGCATCCAGCGCCGTCCGGACGTGCGTTATTCGGTGCTGGTGCCCAACCTCAAGGGACTCGAGGCGGCTCTGTCGGCCCCTCGGGCCCATTGGCCCGACGAGGTGGTGGTCTTTGCGGCGGCCAGCGAAGCCTTCAGCCAGCGCAACATTAACTGCTCGATTGCCGAGAGCATCGAGCGTTTTCGGCCGGTGGTCGAGCAGGCGCGCAGCCAGGGTATTTACGTGCGCGGGGCCATATCGGTGGCGGTAGGTTGCCCTTATCAGGGAGAAGTCTCACCCAAGTCGGTCGGTGAGGTTGCTCGCCTGATGAAGGCCATCGGCGTGCAGCATGCCGGCGTGGCCGATACGGTGGGTGTGGGCACGCCGCGCAAGGTGCAGCGCGCGATGGAGGCCGCTCTTGCGCACTACGATCTGGCCGATGTCTCGGGCCACTTCCATGACACCTACGGTCAGGCACTGGCTAACACCGTCGCTTGCCTGGAGATGGGCATCTGGCAATACGATAGTTCTTCTGCCGGCCTGGGCGGCTGCCCTTATGCCAAGGGTGCCACCGGCAACGTGGCTACAGAAGACGTGGTCTACATGCTCCACGGCATGGGCATAGAGACCGGCATTGATCTGGACAAGCTCATCGATGCGGGTGTCTACATCAGCCGCTTCCTCGATCGCAAGCCCAACTCGCGCGCGGCTACCGCGCTCCTGAACAAGCGCGCCGCGTGAACCTGCCCGAATCGGTACAAAGGGTGGCGGCCGTACTGGCCGAGCGCGGGCATACCCATGCTCCGCGCATGCTCGATGGATCGGCCCGCACCGCCCAGGAGGCGGCGGATGCTTTGGGCGTACAGCTGGGCCAGATTGCCAAGAGCATCGTGTTTCGGCGTGAGCCCGATCAGGCGGCGGTGATGGTGGTCACCTCCGGTGACCAGCGGGTCGATGAGCGCAAGCTGGCCGACCGCCTCTGCCCCAGCGGCTACAAGCTCGCGCGCGCCGACGCCGCTTTTGTGCGCGAGCGCACCGGCTTTGCCATCGGCGGCGTGGCTCCGCTGGCCCATCTGCAGGCGCCCGTTCTCCTGCTGGACCTCAGCCTGTTTCGGTTTGACCAGGTCTGGGCCGCTGCAGGCCATCCGCATGCAGTGTTCTCTGCCTCCCCGGCGCAGTTGGCCAAGCTGACCCAGGCGCGGCTGGACGATGTGTCGGCCCAGAGCATGGACCTGCAGACCCGTTCGATGGCCTTGCTGCGCGCGCGCGCAGCGATCGTCGCTTGTGATCCCCAGGCCGAACCGCCCTCGCCCTGCCTGTCGGTGTGCTGCATGTCGCCCGACAGCGGCCTGTGTGCCGGCTGCCTGCGTACGATCGATGAGATTGCGGCCTGGGGCAACATGCCTGCGCCCCGGCGCCATCGGGTCTGGCAGGCCATCGCCCAGCGCGCCGCAGCCCAGCAGGAGATTTAAGCCATGGCGGTGCCGCAACTCACGTTCTACTTCGATTTCATCTCGCCCTACGCCTACCTCGCGTTTGAGCGCTTGCCGCAAGCCTTGCAAGGCATCAGCCATGTGGTGCGCTATCAGCCGGTACTTTTTGGCAGCCTGCTGGCGCATCACGGAAATCTTGGGCCGGCCGAGTTGCCGGCCAAGCGCGCCTGGACCTACCGCCATGTGCTGTGGTTGGCGCGCGCCCAGGGCACGGCCCTGCAGATGCCGGCCAGTCATCCCTTCAATCCTTTGGTTCTATTGCGTCTGGCCCTGGCTTGCGGTGCTGACCTACCGAACCGCTGGCAGTGTGAGACGATTTTCCGGCACGTCTGGGCTGAGGGGGGCGACCCTCTTAATGCGGATCGCCTCGCCCGGTTGGTCGAGTTGTTGCAGCCCTCGGCCGATCCAGGCAGCGATGCCATCAAGCAGCGGCTGCGAGCCAGCACACAGGCGGCTCTGGATGCTGGCGTCTTCGGCGTGCCTACGGTAGCCGTAGGTGACAAGCTGTTCTGGGGTCTCGATGCGCTGCCCATGCTGCGCGACCATCTCGAAGGCGGCGACTGGTTTGCGGGTTCAGCCTGGGATCATGCGGCGCAAGTGCCGGTGGGCATCGAGCGCCGCCGCTAGGGCAGTCTCTGTCATCCAAAAAAAACGCCCACCGAAGTGGGCGTTTTCAGCTCAAGCCACCGCTGGGGTGGCCTGAGTCCGGCGATCAGGTCGCACGGGTGTCAATATCGCCCGCAATCTTCGGATAGCGCACGTGTTCGACCAACTCCTGCACTTCCTTGTTGGGTGCGGGGGTGAACAGGCTCACCAGAATGATCACTGCGAAGCCCACTGGCACACCGAACACACCCGCCGAGATCGGAAGGATGCCGTTCCACAGGCTGATCGGATCGGTCACGCCGAAGATGGTGCGCATCCACGGGTGGTTGGAGGCCATGTAGTACAGGGTGATGCCGAAACCGGCCAGCATCCCCAGCACCGCGCCTGCGGCGGTGGCTCGCTTCCAGAAAATACCCAGCACCAGGGCCGGGAAGAATCCAGCTGCAGCGAAGGAGAAGGCCGCCGAGACCAGGAACAAGATGTCCGCCTGCTTGGTCACATACACCGAGTAAGCGGTATAGGCAGCGGCCAGGGCCACGACCAGCAACAGGATTTTCGAGATCATCACGCGACGGGATGTCGGCGCGTTCGGGTCGATCATCTTGTAGTACAGGTCGTGCGACAGCGCGTTGGCGATCGTCAGCAGCAGGCCGTCAGCCGTGGACAGCGCAGCGGCCAAACCGCCCGCAGCCACCATGCCGGAGATGACGTAGGGCAGACCAGCGATCTCTGGCGTGGCCAGCACGATGATGTCACCGCCGATACGCATTTCGCCGAGCTGCAGGATGCCGTCCTTGTTGACGTCGGTCACTGACAAGAGGGTCGGGTCAACCGCTGCCCACTGAGACACCCAGGCTGGGAGCTTGTCAAACGGTGTTCCCACCAGCACGGTGAAGACCTCGTACTTGACCAGAACGGCTAGAGCCGGCGCGGTGAAGTAAAGCAGGAAGATGAAGAACAGTGACCAGGTCACCGAGCTGCGGGCCTCCTTAACCGACGGGGTGGTGTAGTAGCGCATCAGGATGTGCGGCAGCGCGGCCGTACCCACCATCAGGCAGAACACCAGAGCCAGGAAGTTCAGTCGCGAGGTCTCGAAGGCGGCCTTGGCCTTTTCATCTCCGGCTGGATTGCCGGCGAACTGCTGCGCATGGCGCGGCATGCCGCCCAGCGGTGCGGTTCGGGCTGCTGCTGCAGCTCGTGCGGCAGTCCAGGCCTTCTTGGCCGCTTCTTCGTCCTTGGGCAGAGCAGCCAGGGCCTTTTCGGCAGCGGCTATGTCTGCGGCGGGCGCGTTGGCAGCCTTGAGGTCTTCGATCTTTTTGGTGGCTGCGGCCTTGTCGGCTTCCAGCGCGCCTTTGACGTCCTTGAGCTTGGCGTCCATCTCATCGACGCGGGCCTTGAAGACGGCAATGACTTCCTTCTCCTTCGGATCGTCGATCAGGGCCTTCTCCTTCTCGGTGACCTTCTGCAGCTGGTAGCCGTAAATGGCCTGCGGGATCGGCACGCCAGTCTGCTTGACCGACAGCCAGACCACCGGGATCATATAGGCAATGATCAGGATGATGTATTGGGCCACCTGGGTCCAGGTCACCGCGCGCATACCGCCCAGGAAGGAGCAGACCAGAATGCCGCCCAGGCCCAGGAAGATACCGATGCTGAAGTCCACGCCGGTCAGCCGGGTGGTGATCAGGCCCACGCCATAGATCTGTGCCACCACATAGACAAACGAGCAGACGATGGCGATCAAAATGCCAACCAGTCGGGCTAGGTTGCCACCGTAGCGCGCGCCCAGGAAGTCGGGGATGGTGAATTGCCCGAACTTGCGCAGGTAGGGCGCCAGGAAGAGCGCCACCAGGCAGTAGCCACCGGTCCAGCCCATGATGAAGGCCAGTCCGCCGTAGCCCTGCAGGTAGAGCGTGCCGGCCATACCGATGAAGGAGGCCGCGCTCATCCAGTCGGCGCCGGTGGCCATGCCGTTATACATGGCTGGAACGCGACGTCCGGCCACGTAATACTCGGCGGCATCGTTGGTTCGGCTCATGATGCCGATGCCCGCATACAGCAATACGGTGGCCACCAGGAAGATAAAGCCGATCCAGTTGCGCGGCAGGCCCATCTGTTCGAGGATGGCCAGCACCACGATGAAGATCAGGAAGCCGCCGGTGTACCAGGTGTACACCTTGTTGAGCTGCTTTCTGAAGGCCGCATTGCTGGAGGCGCCGAACATGCCGCCTTCAGATTCAGGGGTCATTCCAGCCATGATCAGTCCTCCTCGGCTTCAGCCACGCCATGTTCCTGGTCGAGCTGGTTCATGTAGCGGGCATAGAACCAGATGATCACCACGTAGACGATCAGCGACCCTTGGGAGGCCATCCAGAAACTGAAGGGCCAGCCAAAGAAGGTAAAACCCAGGTCGCGCGCAAAAAAGCCCACGACATAAGTCACCACAAACCACGCCAGCAAAAGCCAGGCCGTGATGTTGAGGTTTTTCCGCCAGTACTGGCGGTGCGATTCAGTCAATTGCATGAAGCATGTCTCCTCTTGTTCCCAACCCCTGAGGGTTGATGGACCCACGATCCGATGGAATGACTGCCCTCATTCCAACTTGCAGCCGGATCGCAACTAGACCGGGTTCGCTTTCACGTTGATCCCGGTTTCGCGTGCCAGTTGGGCGGCGACCTTGGGCTCAAACCCTTGCAGGTGGCGAATGATCTTCGCTGCCTCCTCGGGCTCCTGGCGTTTGACATGAATCCGCGCCAGTTCATACCAGGCATACGGACTCATGGGCTGCAATTGGGTGTTGCGCTTGAGCGCAGTGATGGCCTC
>CAZATV010000139.1:839-5328 GCA_964488145.1 uncultured Polaromonas sp. | reverse complement strand
CAGGGGCAGGTGCTCTACAAGCATGTGTTTCGCAATGCACTCATTCCCATCGTCACGGGTTTTCCGGCTGCCTTTGTCGGCGCCTTTTTCACCGGCTCGCTGCTGATTGAAACCCTGTTCTCACTCGATGGGTTGGGCCTGCTCAGTTACGAGAGCGTGATCCGCCGGGATTACCCGGTGGTCCTGGGTACCCTGTATTTCTTTACGCTGATCGGTCTGGTGACCAAACTGATCAGCGATCTTTGCTACGTCTGGGTGGATCCCCGTGTCCGGTTCGACTGATGCCATGACGGCCGCCCCCTCGAACTCGCCAGCGCGCCGGGCCTGGTTGCGTTTTCGGCGCAACCGTTTGGGCTTTTGGAGTCTGGTGCTATTTTCCGTGCTGGTGCTGCTGAGCCTGGCGGCTGAAGTGGTGTCCAATGACAAACCCTTGCTGGTGCGTTACGAGGGCCAGTTTTACGCCCCGATCCTGAAGGATTACCCAGAGAAGGTTTTTGGCGGGGACTTTGACACGGCCACTGACTACCATGACCCCTTCATTCGCCAGAAGTTGACCGAGGGAGATAACTGGGCCCTGTTTGCGCCCAATCCTTACGGCCCCAAGACCCTTAACTACTTTGCGCGTGAGCCCAATCCCTCTCGGCCGACTGCAGACAATTTGCTGGGGACGGATGACCGGGGGCGGGATTTGCTGGCCCAGCTGATTTATGGCTTCAGAGTCAGTGTGCTGTTTGCGTTCGCACTGACCTTCACTGGGGTTCTGCTCGGGATTGTTACCGGTGCGATCCAAGGGTACTTTGGTGGCAAAACCGACCTGGTCTTCCAGCGCTTCATCGAGATCTGGGGCTCGATGCCGGAACTGTATTTGCTCATTATCTTCAGCGCGGTGTTCGCGCCAAGCGTATCGCTGCTCTTGATCTTGCTCAGTCTGTTCGGCTGGATGGGCCTGTCAGACTATGTGCGGGCGGAGTTCCTGCGTAACCGGCAAATGGACTATGTGCGCGCCGCGCGCGCCATGGGCCTTTCGCACTGGCAGATCATTGTCCGCCATGTGCTGCCCAACAGCCTGACGCCGGTGGTGACTTTCCTGCCGTTTCGAATGAGCGCCGCCATCCTGGCCCTGACCTCGCTCGACTTTCTGGGCCTGGGTGTGCCCCCTGGAACGCCGTCGCTGGGCGAATTGCTGTCTCAGGGCAAGAACAGCATCGACGCCTGGTGGATTTCGCTGTCCACTTTCGCAGTGTTGGTCACCACCTTGCTGTTGCTGACGTTCATGGGTGACGCCTTGCGTGATGCGCTGGACCCGAGAAAGGCCGATCGATGAGCGCACCGCTGCTTCAGGTTCGGGGCATGCGACTGTCCTTTGGCTCGCAAGAGGTGGTGCACGGCATCGATTTTGAGATTGCCGCCGGAGAGAAGCTCGCGCTGGTGGGTGAATCGGGGTCGGGCAAGACGGTTACCGCACTGGCCCTGCTGGGACTGGCCCAAAACGCCCGCACCACCGGTCGGGCCATGATGCAGACGGCGCAGGAGGGTACGCAAAACTTACTGGGTCTGCCCGAGTCCGATCTGAGACGTCTGCGGGGCCAGGACATTGCCATGATCTTCCAGGAGCCGATGACGGCGCTCAATCCCTTGTTCTCGGTGGGCGAGCAGATTGCCGAAGTCATCCAGCTCAAGCAGGGACTGACGCGTGGGCAGGCCTGGGAGGCCGCCATTGAGGCTCTGGACCAGACGGGGATTGCTGAACCCCAGCGTCGTGCAAGGTCGTTTCCCCATCAGCTTTCGGGGGGACAGCGGCAGCGGGCCATGATTGCCATGGCCCTGGCCTGCAAGCCCAGACTGCTACTGGCCGATGAACCGACCACCGCTCTGGATGTTTCCCTTCGGATGCAGATTCTCGATCTTCTGGGACAGCTGCAGCGCGAGCATCAGATGGCGGTGATGCTGATCACGCATGACCTCAATTTGGTCCGCCGCTTTGCCGACCGGGTGGCGGTGATGGAAAGAGGTCATATCGTTGAGCAGGGAACGGTGGAGGAAGTCTTTCAGAAGCCGCGGCACCTCTACACCCGACAGTTGCTGGAGAGCCGGCCCGAACGACAGGTGGTCGACCCCGATCCGTCGGCCGCCCCCTGGCTCAAGGCCAGGCAGTTGCGGGTGAGCTATCCGGTGCGTAAACCCGGTTTCATGGGCTGGTTCGGCTCGGGGCGTTTTGTGGCGGTTCAGGGAGCAGATGTGGCCATTGCCCCGGGCTGCACGCTGGGCGTGGTCGGAGAATCCGGGTCGGGCAAGTCCACCTTGGCCTTGGCCTTGCTGGGTTTGCAAGCTTTCGAGGGCGAAGTCCGGCTGGGCGATCAAGCCTGGGGGGCAGGCTCGGCCGCCAACAAGGCTCTGCGACGACAGGTGCAGGTGGTCTTTCAGGATCCGTTTTCGTCTTTGTCGCCGCGCATGACGATTGAAGAGATCGTCGGCGAGGGCCTGCGCGTCCATCACCCGGACATGCCAACGAGCGAGCGAAGGTCGCAGGTGGTGCAGACCCTGGCCGATGTGGGTCTGACGCAGGCTCAGTTTCCGGGCCTGTTGATGCGTTATCCGCATGAATTTTCCGGGGGGCAAAGGCAGCGCATTGCGATTGCGCGGGCGCTGGCGGTTCGGCCGCGCCTGCTGATTCTGGACGAACCCACCAGCGCTCTCGATGTCACGGTGCAAAAGCAGGTCCTGGGTCTGCTGCAGCGCCTGCAGGCCGAGCGCGGGCTGAGTTACCTGCTGATCACCCATGACGTGCAGGTGATCGAGGCCATGGCCCATGAGGTGATGGTGATGAAGGACGGCCAGGTGGTCGAGCAGGGACCTGCTCTGCAGGTGCTGGCACAGCCTCAGCACCCCTACACCCGCATGCTGGTTGAGTCCGCCTGACCGCCCGCCTGCTCGCACCGACTGCCCCCTCGGAGGCTTCACTGGGCGGTCGACCGAAATGAATACTTCAGAGGTATTTATTGGGCTGATCTTTTCACGCCGGTCGCTGGTGTTGCGCAACCTCGGCACAAGCGGGCCCTGATCAGCAATTTCCAGGCCGGCAGCTTTGCCGAAAGCGGAAGATTCCTATACAATCTACAGCTTCACGACCAAATGGGCGGGTTCCAACCGCCCATTTTTTTTGGTCGCTTGTTTTACAGGTCAGATCGCCCTTAGGGGTCGTGTGACGACTGAGAGTGGTGGAGTTCCGAGGGCCTTATGGCGCTTCACGAAACGGTTGAGAAGGCTGTGCAAGGCCTGGGTTACGAACTGGTCGATATCGATCGGACCGGGGGTGGCTTGCTTCGCGTGACGATTGACTGGCCCTGGATGCCCGGTCAGGAGCGTTTTATCACCGCCGAAGACTGTGAGCGTGTCACGCGCCAGTTGCAGTTTGTGCTGGAAGTTGAAGGGGTGGATTACGCCAGGCTCGAGGTCAGTTCGCCGGGATTGGATCGGCCGCTCAGAGGCGAGCGGGATTTTCAGCGTTTTGCAGGCGAACTGATCGACCTGACCTTGCGGGCGCCCATTGGGACATCGGCCGGGGCCCATGTGTCGGCTTTGCGGAAAAAATTCCGCGGACGTCTCGAGCAGTTGGACGCAGGCTGGCGCCTTGCGTGGTCCGATGAGGAGCCGGCCAAGCCGGGGGCGAAGCCTCGGCGCAAGAAGGAGCCCGCGCCTGAATTGGCGCTGGACTTCACGTTGGAAGATGTGGCACAGGCCAAGTTGGTGCCGGTGGTGGATTTCAAAGGGCGCAAGCCGAAGGCAGCGCCTCTCAGTGGGCAAATCGAGTCTTGAGGAAAGGCAGGCGAGTGAAATGAATCGCGAACTGTTGATGCTGGTGGACGCCATCTCGCGCGAGAAAAACGTCGACCGTGAGGTGGTGTTTGGTGCCGTTGAACTGGCGTTGGCGTCGGCGACCAAGAAGGTTTATCCGGAGGGCACAGACATCCGCGTATCGGTGGATCGTGACAGCGGCAATTACGAGACTTTTCGCCGCTGGCTGGTGGTCCCCGATGAAGCGGGCCTGCAAAATCCCGAAGGCGAAGAAATGCTCAGCGATGCCCGCGACGAAATCGCCGACATCGAGGAGGGCGATTACATTGAAAAGCCGGTAGACAGCCTGCCGATCGGACGCATTGGAGCGCAGGCGGCCAAGCAGGTGATCCTGCAGAAGATCCGTGACGCCGAGCGCGAAATGCTGCTGACGGACTTTCTCTCGCGTGGCGAAAAGATTTTTGTCGGCACGGTCAAGCGTATGGACAAGGGTGACATCATTGTCGAGTCCGGCCGTGTCGAAGGCCGCTTGCGTCGCACCGACATGATTCCGAAGGAAAACCTGCGATCGGGCGATCGTGTGAGGGCCATGATCATGTCGGTCGATTCCACCCTGCGCGGCGCTCCGATCCTGCTCTCACGCACAGCCCCGGAATACATGATGGAGCTGTTCCGCCAGGAGGTGCCGGAGATC
>CAZATV010000139.1:0-829 GCA_964488145.1 uncultured Polaromonas sp. | reverse complement strand
CGCGCCAAAATCGCAGTTGTGTCCCATGACAAACGCATCGATCCGATCGGCACCTGTGTGGGCGTGCGCGGCACACGGGTCAATGCAGTGACCAATGAACTGGCTGGCGAACGGGTCGATATCGTTCTGTGGAGCGAAGATCCCGCCCAATTCGTCATTGGTGCGCTGGCCCCGGCCAATGTGCAGTCCATCGTCGTCGACGAAGAAAAGCACGCCATGGATGTGGTGGTCGATGAGGAAAATCTGGCCATCTCCATCGGTCGCGGCGGACAAAATGTGCGGCTGGCTTCTGAGCTGACCGGCTGGAAGATCAACATCATGACCGCCGATGAATCGGCTCAGAAGCAAGCCAGCGAGACCGAGTCGGCGCGTAAGCTGTTCATGGAAAAGCTCGATGTGGACGAGGAAATTGCTGACATCCTGATTGCCGAAGGCTTCAACAGCCTTGAGGAGGTGGCTTATGTGCCGCTGCAGGAGATGCTGGAAATTGCGTCCTTCGACGAAGACACGGTCAATGAGCTGCGCGATCGCGCCAAAGATGCTCTGCTGACCATGGAAATCGCTCGCGAGGAGAGTGTCGAGGAGGTGTCTCAAAACCTCAAGGATGTGGAAGGTCTGAGCCCCGAACTGATTGCCCGCCTGACCGAAGCCGGGGTACAGACCCGCGACGATCTGGCCGATTTGGCGGTTGACGAACTTACCGAGATCACCGGCCAGACGCCCGAGGAGGCCAAGGTCCTGATCATGACCGCGCGCGCCCACTGGTTCGCCGACGAACCCGCCTCGCAGGCGCAGTGACCATGGAGGCCGGGAAACCCAACTATGTCCA
>CAZATV010000138.1:0-5385 GCA_964488145.1 uncultured Polaromonas sp. | reverse complement strand
CGCCCATCACCTTCGTGCACGCCAACATGGGCTTCATCGGCCTGAAGGCCTTCCCCGCTGCGGTGGTGGGCGGCTTCAGCAGCCTGCCTGGGGCCATCGTTGGCGGCATGATCATCGGGGTGGTCGAATCGCTGGCTGGCTTCTACCTGCCTGAAGGCTTCAAGGATATTGCCGCTTATGTAGTGGTGCTCATCATGCTCATGGTCATGCCCAACGGACTGTTCGGCGAACGCCTGCGAAAGAAAGTCTGATGCGCTTTATCTTCAAGACCAGTTACGAGCAGGACCTGCGCCTGGCCAAGCACGAGGGCCACCGCCTCTGGTACGGCCTGCTCGGCGTGTTTCTGCTGTCGGCACCTTGGCTGGTGTCGGAGTACCTGCTGGCGCAACTGACCTTTATCCTCATCTATTCGGTCGTCGGCCTGGGCCTGATGATGCTCGCCGGCTTTACCGGCCTGTTCTCCATCGGTCACGCCGCCTTCCTGGGCGTGGGGGCTTACACGCAGGCGGTGCTCACGCAAATGGGCTGGCCTTTTCCACTGGCCATGGCCGCAGCCGGTCTGTTGTCGGCCGCAGTCGGCGTGGTGGTGGGGCTGCCAGCGCTGCGCGTCAAGGGCATCTACCTGGGCATTGCGACGCTGGCTTTCGGCTTTATTGTGGAAGAGGTGTTTGCACGCTGGGACAGTGTGACCGGCGGGAGCACCG
Organism: uncultured Polaromonas sp.; assembly: GCA_964488145.1. GTDB lineage: Bacteria > Pseudomonadota > Gammaproteobacteria > Burkholderiales > Burkholderiaceae_C > Polaromonas. The sequence continues at coordinate 4,681 of CAZATV010000138.1, read as the reverse complement.
GCAAGACGGTGGGAGCACCGCAGGTCATGGGCTGGGTGGCCGACACGGGCGTCTCGTTCTATTTCATTTGCCTGGTGGTCACGGTGCTGGCCACGCTGGCCTGCCTGAACCTGCTGCGCTCACCCACCGGACGTGCCTTCGTGGCCATACGCGATTCCGAAATCTCGGCACAGAGCATGGGCATCCACCTGGCCTACTACAAGACCCTGAGCTTTGCGCTCTCGGCAGCGCTGGCGGGCATCGGTGGCGCCCTGTACGCTCACCAGATCCGCTTTCTCACCCCGGACCAATTCAACATCATTCAGTCGATTGATCTGCTGCTGATGGTGGTAATTGGAGGACTGGGCTTCATACACGGCGTGTTTCTGGGAGCCATCTTTCTCATCGGATTGCCGCAGGCCATCTCGATGGTCAAAGACTTCCTTCCCGAAGCCATTGGAACGGCCCCGGGTCTGAAGTCGGTCGTCTACGGCGCCGTGCTGATTGCATTTGTGCTCTTCGAGCCCATGGGCCTGTACGGCCGCTGGCTCAAGATCCGTACCTATCTGCAGCTGTTTCCCTTCTATCGCAAGGGCATGTTCAAGCGGCAAAAATCCTTTCAGAAATCCGATCGCCTCAAATGAAAGCCGCTAGATCGTCACATCTGCCGGGAGCGCCCTCATGAGCGAACCCTTGCTGCAGGCCAGCGGGCTGAGCGTGCGCTTTGGTGGCGTGCTGGCCGTCAACAATGTCAGCTTTGATATTCGGCCGGGCGAGGTCTTCACCCTGATCGGGCCCAATGGTGCGGGCAAGACCACGGTCTTCAATTTGATCAGCCGCATCTACACGCCCACCGCTGGCCAGATTCGTTACCTGGGGCCGCAGGGTCCCCTGACGCTGACCGATCTGCCGGCGCACCGAGTGGCCGCCATGGGCATCGCCCGCACCTTCCAGAACATCGAACTGTTCGAGCATGCGACCGTGCTGCACAACCTGCTGATCGGCTGTCACACCCACCGCAGCAGCAGCCCCTGGCAGGATCTGCTCTTTACATCCGCCGTGCGGCAGGCCGAATTGCGCGCGCGCGAAGAGGCCGAGAAGGTGATCGAATTCCTCGACCTTCAGCACTACCGCGACACCCTGGTGGCGGGCTTGCCCTACGGCGTGCGCAAGGTGGTCGAGCTTGGCCGGGCCCTGTGCACCCAACCCCGCCTGCTGCTGCTTGACGAGCCTTCGTCTGGCCTCAATGTCGAGGAAACCGACGACATGGCCTTCTGGATTCAGGACATCCAGAAGGACCTGGGCATCACCGTGCTGATGGTCGAGCACGATATGTCGCTGGTCTCACGCGTCTCCGATCGGGTGCTGGCCATGAATCAGGGCCAGGTGCTGGCCCTGGGCACGCCCGCTGAAGTACAAAGCAATCCGGCCGTGATCGAGGCCTATCTGGGCACTGCCGAAGATGTGTCCTCACTGAGGCGCTCGGCGACTTCGGCCGCAGGAGCGCCGCGATGAACATGGCCACGCAAGAAGGCGATCTGCTGCTGGAGTTGGCCAATGTGGAGAGCGCCTATGGGCCGATCCGTGCCATCCGCGGCGTCAGCCTGAAAGTGCGGCGCGGCCAGATTGTCACCGTCCTGGGATCTAACGGCGCGGGCAAGACCACCATTCTCAAAACCATCTCCGGCATCATTGATCCGCGCAAGGGGCAGGTGCATTTTTGCGGCCAGGACATCACCGCACACGACCCGGCCGATATCGTGCAGCGCGGCCTGTCCCACGTGCCCGAGGGCCGTGAGGTGTTTCCTCTGCTGTCGGTGCGCGATAACCTGCTGATGGGCGCCTACACCCGAAACGACCGTGACGGCGTGGCCCGCGACATCGAAACCGTCTACGGCTACTTCCCGATCCTGCGCGAACGGTCGCAACAAGACGCCGGTCTGCTCTCCGGTGGCCAGCAGCAGATGCTGGCTATTTCGCGCGCGCTAATGGCGCAGCCGCAGCTCATCTTGCTTGATGAGCCCAGCCTGGGTCTGTCGCCCAAGCTCACCCGGGAGATCTTCGAGATCGTGGTGCGCATCAACCGAGAACGCGGCACCACCATCTTGCTGGTTGAACAAAATGCCAATATGGCGCTCAATGCAGCCGACCACGGCTACGTGCTCGAGAACGGCCGCATCGTCATGGAAGACAGCTGCGATCGTCTGCGCGAGAAGGACGACATCCGCGAGTTTTACCTCGGCATGAAGGACGCTGGCGTGCGCGGCGAGCGTCGCTGGAAAAAGAAAAAGAACTGGCGCTAGACCCATGAACCTCTGGCAATCCGATCAGATTCAGCCCGAAACCCGTGTGGTGCTCGAAGGAGAAACCATCCCGGCCCTGTTCTGGAAGGCCGTCGAGCAGCGCGGCGACGCGGTCTGGCTGCGCCAGAAGGAACTGGGCATCTGGCGCAGCCAGAGCTGGCGCGAGGTGGGTGAGGGGGTGCGCGAGATCGCCAGCGGCCTGCTCAGCCTGGGACTGGCACGCGGTGAGGTGGTCTCCATTTTGGCCAACACACGACGGGAGTGGGTCATGACCGACTTGGCCGTGCTCAGTTGCGCGGCCGTGGCCAATGGCATCTACCCCACCGATGCCGCGTCCCAGGTTCAGTATCTTTGCGAAGACTCGGGCACCACCGTGCTGTTCGTGGAAGACGACGAACAGCTCGACAAGGCTCTGGAAGTGCGCGAGCAGTTGCCCCGGCTGCGCCAGATCATCGTCTTTGATGTGGAGGGCCTGCGCGGACTGAACGATCCGATGGTGATGAGCCTCGATCAACTGCGCCAGGCCGGTCGCCAGCATCTGTCGGCCCACCCCGAGGCGCTGGCGCAGCGGCTCGCGCAAGTGCAGGCCGAGGACCTGGCCATCCTCGTCTACACCTCGGGCACCACCGGAAAGCCCAAGGGGGCCATGCACACCCACCATGCGCTCGTCTATACCGTGCGTGGTTACAACACGCTGATCTCGCGCAGCGAGGCCGACGAAAGCATGTGCTTCCTGCCCCTGTGCCATATCGCCGAGCGCGTGGGAGGCGAGTACTTCTCGCTCTACACCGGCTGCAAACTCAACTTCGTTGAAAACCCCGAGACTGTGCCCGAGAACGTGCGGGAGATTGCCCCCACCGTCTTCACGGCCGTCCCGCGGGTTTGGGAGAAGTTTTACTCGGGCGTCATGATCGCGCTCAAGGAGTCGGGGCGACTGCAGCAGCTGGCCTACGGCTGGGCCATCTCGGTCGGTTATCGCGTGGCCGATGCCGTCATTGAAGGCCGTCCGGTGGGCGCACTCGCGCGCCTGCAGTTCAAGCTGGCCCGCCTGCTGGCGCTGGACAACACGCGCAAGCTGATCGGCATCCACAGGGCCCGCTATTGCGTCACCGGCGCTGCCCCCATCTCCCCCGAGTTGGTGCGCTGGTATCTGGCCCTGGGCGTGCCCATGCTCGAAGTCTGGGGCATGACCGAAACCTGCGGCGCCTCCACCGGCAATCCACCCGGAGCCATCAAGCCAGGCAGCATCGGGCCGGCCGCCGGCTTCAATGAAGTGCGCGTCGACCCAGCCACGGGGGAAATCCTGGTCCGCGGCCCTAATGTGTTCAGGGGCTATCTGAACCTACCCGAAAAAACGGCCGAAGCCATCGATGCCGAGGGCTGGCTGCATACTGGCGATGTCGGCGTGATGGATGAGCAGGGCTATTTACGCATCACTGACCGGATGAAGGACATCATCATCACCGCGGGGGGCAAGAACATCACCCCCACCGAACTGGAAAACGAACTGAAGTTCTCGCCCTACATCACCGACGCGGTGGTCATCGGGGACAAGCGCCCCTATCTGGTGGCCATTGTCATGATCGACCAGGACAACGTGGAGAAGTTCGCCCAAGACCGGGAAATCCCCTTCAGTAATTACGCCAGCTTGACGCGGGCACCGGAAGTGCAAGAATTGATTCAGGTCGAACTGGACCGGGTCAACGCCAAATTTGCCCGTGTTGAGCAGATCAAGAAATTTTTCCTGCTCGACAAGCAGCTCAGCGCCGAAGACGAAGAACTCACGCCCACCATGAAGCTCAAGCGCAAGCTGGTTGAAAACAAATACGCCCCGCAAATCGAGGCCATGTACCGTTAAGTTCGCCGTCTCACCATCCAAAAGGAGAATCCCATGACCCCACGCGCCAAGGCGCTCGCCCTCGCCGTCTCCGCCGCCTCGCTGACTCTGTCGGCAGGCTTGGCTCAGGCCCAGAACCAGGGCGTGAGCAAGGACACCATCACTGTTGGAACCATCCAGGACCTTTCAGGGCCGCTGGCAGGCTTTGGCAAGCAGGTTCGCGCCGGCATGCAGCTGCGGGTGGACGAACTCAATGAGCAGGGCGGGGTCAATGGCCGTCGCATCAGGCTGCTGGTCGAAGACTCGGGCTATGACCCCAAGCGAGCGGTGCTCGCCGCACAGAAGCTGGTCAACCAGGACAAGATCTTTGCGATGGTCGGCCATATCGGTACCGCACAGAACCTGGCTGCCATGCCGGTCCAATTCGAGAAGAACGTGATCAACTTCTTCCCGGTGACCGCCGCGCGCGAAATGTACGACCCCTTCCACAGGCTCAAGTACTCCTTTGCCGCCACCTACTACGACCAGATGCGTCTGGCCGTGCCCCGACTGGTCAAGGAAA
>CAZATV010000137.1:0-5391 GCA_964488145.1 uncultured Polaromonas sp. | reverse complement strand
GCAGGATTTCACGTTTGGGGACTTCGCGACGACGTGGCATTTGATTTCCTCTTTGCTTCAGTTGGTACCGCCTGGGGCGACACCGCGAGGGCCACTGGACCCTCACTTACTCGACCGACGCCCCTGACGGGCGCTTGGGTCACTACGCTCCTGGGGCCGGCCAAGACCTCAGGAACACCGAAAGACGTCCGGCATCCCCGGGCGTCCGTGAACTGAAAACGGCTTACTTGGCCTTGGGCTTCTTGGCGCCGTACTTGGAGCGCGCCTGCTTGCGGTCCTTGACCCCTTGCAGATCCAGGGATCCGCGCACGATGTGATACCGCACGCCGGGCAAGTCTTTGACGCGGCCGCCACGCACGAGCACCACCGAGTGCTCCTGCAGGTTGTGACCCTCTCCCCCAATGTAGGAGATGATCTCGAAACCGTTGGTCAGGCGCACCTTGGCGACCTTACGCAAGGCCGAGTTCGGCTTCTTGGGGGTCGTGGTGTAGACACGGGTGCACACGCCACGGCGCTGTGGCGAGTTTTGCATCGCGGGGCTCTTGGACTTGCTCTTCTCGATTTCGCGGCCCTGGCGCACGAGCTGATTGATGGTTGGCATGAAACGTCCCTGAACGTGGAGCCTGAGCCGGCCCAAACTCGATCAGGCCACCTTGACAGGCATAAAAATACCGTTCCGGCTAAAAGTCGGAAAGCCTTCTAGTGTATCAGGTCAGGCGCGATCCGGCAAACCCTGCCCTTGCGGACTGCGGGAGGACCGGTGTTCAGGCCCTCATTTGATCCACAAACGCAGGGAATCCCATGCGCGACCGATCAGCCCGGCCTCCTCGACCGCCTCGAGCGCGACCAGCGGGATCTCGCCGAGGACGGCCTGGCCCTCGATGCGAACCCGCAAGGTGCCCATCGGTTGACCGAGCTGGAAGGGCGCCACCAGCGGGTCGCGCCGAACCACTTCCGTCCGCAATTTCGAGGCCGTTCCGGTGGGTACCGCAACCACGATGGCCTGGGGCCGACCCAACTTGACCACCGACGTCCGCCCCTTCCAGACCGGCGGGGAAACCACCGGCTGCTTGGCGTCAAAGAGCTTGACCGCCTCGTAGACGGTAAAGCCCCAGTTGAGCAATTTCTGCGCTTCGTTGGCACGGGCGTTCTCGCTGGCCGCGCCGAGCACGATCGCCATCAGACGACGGGGGCCGGGCTGATGGCCGGGCCCCAGATTGGGGAAGTCGCGTTTGGCTGTGGCGATCAGGCAGAACCCCGCAGCCTGCGTGTGGCCGGTCTTGAGCCCGTCGGCTGAAGGGTCGCGAAACAGCAGCAGGTTGCGGTTGCTGTCGTTGGCCGCGGGCGTGCCTGGATAGCGGTACTTCTTGATGGCGTAGTAGCCCATGAAATCCGGGAAGTCGAACATCAGGCGCTGGCTGAGAATGCTCAGGTCGCGGGCGGTGGTCAGATGCCCAGGCTCGGTCAGGCCCTCGGGGTTCTTGTAGACGGTGCCCTTCATACCCAGGGCCTTGGCCTGCTCGTTCATGCGTTGCACGAAGGTTTCCACGCTGCCGGCCACGCCCTCGGCCAGAGCCACCGTGGCATCGTTGCCCGACTGCACCACCATACCCTTGATCAGATCCTCCACCGGCACCTGCATCTTGGGGTCGATGAACATTCGCGAACCGGGCATCTTCCACGCCCTCTCGCTTACGGGCAAAGGCTGCTGCAAGGACAGTTTGCCGGCCCGCAGCGCATCAAACACCAGGTAAGCGGTCATCAGCTTGGTCAGAGATGCCGGCTCGACGGGCGTGTCAATTTCCTGACCGGCCAGGACCTGATTGGCGGTGACGTCTATCAGAAGAAAGGATCGGGCCGCAATTTCAGGCGGCTGCGGCGTCTGAGCGAACACGCCCTGCACGAGCGTGGCAGCAGCCAGCCCACAAACCACGAGGAGTCTTCGAAACATAGGTGCGAGGAAAGATTTGCGACTGAGTGGGCGCAAGGCGCCGGCCCGAAGGGTGCCCGTCAGGCCGACACGTGCCGAACCACCAAGCTTTTGAGGAGCGGCAATTGTCCATGAAAGAAATGTCCGCCCCCGGGAATCACCAGCACCGGCAGCACCTGTGGCCGCGCCCAATCGAGCACGGCCGACAGGGGCACCGTGTCGTCGGACTCCCCATGAATCACCAAAGTGCGTTCGTGCAAGGCTGGGGCAATAGCGGCCACCTCAAAACGACTGGCCGCAGTTCCCACCAGAACCAGGCGATCCAAAGGCCGTCGGGGCTGCAATTGCGCGCAAGCCCGACTGGTGACAAACGCGCCGAAGGAAAAACCGGCCAGGGACAGGGGACCTTGGGGCTGCACATGATCGATGACCGCCAACAGGTCATCCAGTTCACCGCGCCCTGCGTCGTAGCTTCCCTGACTGGCCCCCACGCCGCGAAAGTTATAACGGACCGTGTCCCAACCGCACTGATTGAAGGCACGCGCCAGGGTCTGGACCACCTTGTTGTCCAGGCTGCCTCCGAACAGCGGGTGGGGATGCGAGATCACGCAGATCCCTCGCGAGGGGCCATTGGCCGCATCATGGGCAAGTTCGAGGGACCCGGCGGGGCCCGCCATCAGTTCCCTTCGAGTCTGGGCGTTCATGCCCCTGGCCCGCCCAAGTCAGCGCCCCATGTGCGGCGGGGTGAGCAAACGGTCAACGACTTGGCCCTTTTTCAGATGCGACTCGACGATTTCCTCGATGTCTCCAACATCGACATAGCTATACCAGGTACCCTCGGGATATACCACCGCCAACGGGCCGGCCGAACAGCGGTCCAGGCAACCGGCCTTGTTCACGCGAACGCCACCGGGACCGGCCAATCCCGCCGCCTTGACCAGTGCCTTGCAACGGTCGAAGGCCTGTTGCGCACCATGGTGGCCGCAGGCCTCTTCCCCATTGCTGCGTTCGTTGAGGCAGAAAAAGACATGGTGGCGGTAATAGGGCTCGGACTGAGGCGGCTGATCAGGATTGCTCATGGGTCGATTCTAAGAGTCGTCCGTTCACGAGCCCGACCGCACCACGCCGCCTGAAATCCTTCCCAAGACATAGGCCAGCGCCGCGAACGGCCAGAGCCAGCCCAACCATTGAGTCAACCCATTGAAACGAACGAAACGCCCCTGCTCCCAAACTTGTCGCGTCTGCTCGAAGTACGGATCGACCGCGGCCTGGTTCAACAGGGTCAGATGAACCCCCAAGGCGAGCAGACACAGCGCCAAGGCGCCACGGCTTGGCAGCAGAATCAGCCCCAAGGCCAGCAAGCCGCCCAAGATCAGGCCCCAGCGCGAGGATCCATCGAGCCAAGCCCAGGCGTGCTCTGGCCCAAAACTCAGGGCCGAGGACAGGGCGGTGGTCAGAAGACCCGCCAAAGTCGCCGCCAGCAGCACCGCCGCCCGTTGCCAGCGCTGACGCACGATGGAATAGCCCATCAGAATGGGCACCAGTAGCCCCAGCGCGACGCAGATCATCTCTGCGCCCGGCAGGAGCGGTTGCAATTCCACATCACGCACGGGGATCCACTCCAGAAAAGGGGTGCCGGCCAGCCAATCGGCCATCGCGTCCTCCAGCCTTTGCATGACTTGACCCAGCCCCAGGGGAATCGAAGCAGGAAAAAGGAGGGCCAGGGGCCATAGCGCCAGGAGCACTCGCCCGCCCGCGGTGCGGTCGAGGAACCAGCGCCTCCGAAAAACGCTCCACCGCTGCAGCACCCCCAGGCGCTCGAGCAGGCTGGCCAACAAGGCGCCCAGCCAGCCCCCGGCGGCGTTGAGGACGAAATCCAGATTGGACGGGACTCGCGTTGGCAGATAGCCCTGCAAAGTCTCCATGGTCAAGGACAGAGCGGCGGCGGCCAAACTGGCTATGCCCACGGGCCAGCGCCACTCCGTACCCCTCAGGACCGACAGCGCCAGCAGAAAGCCCAGGACCGAATACCCCAGCAGGTTGACCATCACGTCAAAGCCCGTCCAGTAGCGAGGCCAAGGCGCCTGCAGAAAGGCCAGGGGCCACAAGCCCTGATCGCGCCAGCCTGCGAAGGGGTAGAGGCTGGCATAGACCACCACACAGGCCGAGGCCAATGCCAGAGGCAGGGCCGAAGTTTGTCTTGGGTGAGGCCCGCTTGCCATGTGCCCGTCACCCCACCGGCAGGCGTGATCGGTTCAGGCTCGGGCTCATCGCAGCCTCACCAGGGCTTGACCACGACCAGCACCACCGCAGTCAGCATGAACAGCACCGGCAGTTCATTGAACCAGCGGTACCAGACATGGCCCCGAAGGTTCTCGCCGCGCTCAAACACACGCAAAAGACGGCCGCATTGGTGGTGGTAAGCCAAAGTCAGCACCACCACAGCCAGCTTGGCGTGCATCCAGCCATTGCCGGCGCCCAGACCGATGCCATAGCCCAGCCACAACCAAAGGCCCAGACCTAAAGCCGGTATCGCCAGCAGGTTGGTAAACCGCAATAGCTTACGCGCCATCAAAAGCAAGCGCTCACGTTCAGCACTGCTGCCGACCGGAACCATGGCCAGATTGACGTAAATACGCGGTAAGTAGAACAGGCCGGCAAACCAGCTGGCCACGAAAACGATATGCAGGGCTTTGATCCAAAGCATGGTCTGAGTTTAGGGGGCTCGGCTCTCGGAGGCGAGAGTCTGCCGAAAGGCCTGGGCGGTGTCGTTTTTAGGCGAGTGTATTTGTCAACTTTATTTGGCACAATTTCAGCATGACTTCTTATGCCGCCTTTCCCTCTGGCCGACCACGCCGGCTGCGCCGAGACAGCTTTACCCGCAACCTGGTACGCGAAAATGCTGTCTCTGCCCACGATCTGATTTACCCGGTCTTCGTGACCGAAGGGCAAGGCCAGCGCTACCCGGTGGCCTCGATGCCGGGCGTCGAGCGCTTGAGCCTGGACCTACTGTTGCCCGTGGCCGAACAGTGTGTGCAACTGGGCATTCCAGTCATGGCCCTGTTCCCGGTGATCGACGGCTCGCTGAAAACACCCGATGGCGTCGAGGCCTGCAATCCGCAGGGCCTGGTGCCGCGCGTGGTTGGCGAGCTGAAAAAGCGCTTTCCCGAACTGGGCATCATGACCGATGTGGCGCTGGACCCCTACACCAGCCACGGCCAGGACGGACTGCTGGATGAAACCGGCTACATCCTCAACGAGGCCACCGTGGCCATGTTGGTGCGGCAGGCTTTGGCGCAGGCTGCGGCAGGGGTGGACATCGTCGCCCCCAGCGACATGATGGACGGCCGCATTGGCGCCATCCGGCAGGCACTGGAGGCTGGCGGACATATTCACACCCGCATCATGGCCTACAGCGCCAAGTACGCCAGCGCCTTCTATGGCCCCTTCCGCGATGCGGT
>CAZATV010000136.1:0-5499 GCA_964488145.1 uncultured Polaromonas sp. | reverse complement strand
CGATGAAGGCATGCAGCAATTCGGTGGAGCCCAGGCATTCGGTCATCTCGATGCCGGTGGCCGCGTGCCATTGCGCGCGCGTGTCAGCCGGTAGCATTTCGCCAGAGGAAATGCACTGCCGCAGGGTACGCAGTTGCGCACGGTCGGCCAGTGGAGCCATCTTGCGGTAGAAGGTGGGCGCGGTAAAGCACACGGTGGCCTGGTGCTCGCCGATGCCCGTCAGCAGAGACTCGGGTGTCCAGGCGGTTTGCAGCACCGCGCAGGCACCCACCCGCAACGGAAACACCAGTAACCCGCCCAGTCCGAAGGTAAAGGCCAGCGGCGGCGTGCCGATGAATACATCTTGCGCCGTAGGTTCCAGCAGATGGTGCGACAGCACATCGGCGATCAGCAACAGGTCGCGATGGAAATGCATCGTGCCCTTGGGCACGCCGGTGGTGCCTGAGGTAAAGGCAATCAGGGCCACATCGTCTTGCGCGGTATCAGCCGCCGCGCAGGGGCCGCTGTGGCGGGCCATGGCCTGCTGCAACTGGCCCTCATCGTGCAGGCCATAGCCCAGGGTGTGCAGGTTCTCCTCGCGGGTGGCCTCTTGCCACTCATGAAGCAGGTCCGACTGCACCAAGGCAGCCTGCACCCGGGCCTTGCGAGCAATCACACCCAGCTCCCGCGCGCGCAGCAACGGCATGGTGGTCACTGCCACGCAACCGGCCTTGATGACGGCCAGCCAGCAAGCGGCGAGCATGGGGTGGTTGGCGCCGCGCAGCAGCACGCGGCTGCCGGTGGGCAGTTGCCAATCATGACGGATAACCTGCACGATACGGTCCACCCGCTCTTGCAACTGGGCATAGGACCAGATCAGGCCTTCGCCGCGCAGGGCCGGATGCATGCCTCGTCCCGCTTGCACCTGCCGATCGAGGAGTTCTGCAGCCGCGTTGAGCCGGTCGCTGTAGCCGATGCCCCGTGGCGGAGGCAGGAGCACAGGCCATTGGGAACGGGGCGGCAAGTGGTCGCGGGTAAAGCTGTCCTGATGACCCGAGGGCCGCAGATCGCTCATGTCTGCCTCAGTGTGCCGATGGGTCGGCCTGCCAGGCAGGTGCCACCAGGCGCCGCTTGCCATCGTGGGACAGTCGCAGATCGGGCTCGTCGAGAGCCAGCCGGTCCCAGAGCTGGCAGGTCACCTGTTTGTGCTTCTGATCCAGGCCCTCGCAGTAGTTGGTGTACTCGCACAGGCGCACCTGGTCGCCCCGACCCAGCCAGGTTTTCAGGGCCCAGTCGGGGTCGGCCAGGCTTTGCCGCGCGGTGCCCACCACATCGCACTCGCCGTCTGCGAGCATGGCCTCGGCCATCTCGAAGTTATGCACGCCGCCGGTGCAGACGACCGGGGTGTTCAGACCGGCCTGCCGGATGGCTTGCCGGATATGGGCAGTGGCCTGCCGGTTGCGGCCAAAGGGGCCCTGGGCATCCGACAAATATTGCGGCATGCATTCATAACCGCTACGGCCGGTGTAGGGATAGGCGGCCTGACCGATGCCCGGCTGTTTGGCATCGTCGAACTTGCCGCCACGGCTGGTGGAGAGAAAGTCCATGCCGGCACGTGCAAACTGCACCCCATACCAGGTGGCGTCTTCCAGCGTGCTGCCGCCGTTAATGCATTCTTCGGCCAGAAAGCGGCAGCCCACCGTGTAGCGGGGCCCCACCGCATCGCGCACGGCCGCATAAACCTCCAGGGGCAGGCGCACCCGTTGCTCACGCGAGCCGCCATAGCCGTCGCTGCGCTGATTGGTGGCCGACAAGAATGAGGCCATGGTGTAGGCGTGTGCGTAGTGCAGTTCGACCCCGTCAAAGCCGGCTTCACGGGCGCGCACGGAAGCCTGGGCAAATAGGCCGGGGAGCTCTTGCGGCAGCTGGCGAATGTGCGGCAGATGCAGGTCATTGACCTGTTCGCGGGCGCCGTATTGGAGGGCTTCCCAATCGCGGGCATCGAGCAGTTGCTGCCAGCTTTCGGGTCCGAGTTCAAACAGCCGTTGTCGCACCTGTTCGGTCGGCTGGCCTTGCAGGCCGGCACGCTCGAGCAGTGCGGGACTGAGCGCTAGATGGCGCTCGAAGAAGACCTGCGGATCGGGCCGGCGCCGGATGCGCAGAAAGTCGATGATCTGGATCAGCAGACGGGTGTGGCCGCCGCTGGCCTCCTGCACGGCACGCGTGAGCCGCCGAAGGCCGTCGATGTATCGGTCGTCGCCGATACGCAGCAGGGGGCCACTGGGCACATCGCGGATGCCAGTGGCCTCGATCACGATGGCTCCTGGTTGCCCTTGGGCAAAACGGGCATACCACTGGATCACGTCTTCGGTGACTTCACCCTCCTCGTTGGAGCGCCAGGGCACCATGGCCGGCACCCAGGTGCGATGCCGCAAGGTCAGCGGGCCCAGCTGCACCGGGCTGAACAGCCGAGAGGCCAGGGCCTGCTGACGGCTGGGGATGCTGGCTCGGGAGGGGAAGAACTTGATGCGTTCGGCGGGTTTCCACATGAGTGCTTCAGCGGGTTCAAACCCAGGCCTGAATCACGTAATCGTAACTGGCCTGGGCGTTGAACAGATCGACCCGCTGCATCCGGATCTTCCACTGCCCTTGCTGCTTGATGAGGTGGTGTCGGTAGCTGCCGCCGAAATGACGCACCTTGTCGCGCCGCACTTCCATCATCTGAAAGGGGGTGTAGGTCGACAGGCTCTCGCCTTGCACCGCCTCGATCAGTGTGGTGCCCAGCAGGTGGTGGGTGGCCCACTGCGCCGCCTGCGACCAGGCATTGGGGTGCAGCAAGCGGGCGGCGCGGATTTCCATCAGCAGACGGTCTTCGGCAAAGATGGAGGGCTGTGAGGCCCAGTCGGTCTGCTCCGGCGCCGCCGGCATCCAGTACACGCCGTCTTCGGTGAAGAGATTCATCCAGGCGTCCCACTGACGGGCATCGAGCATGGCCGCTTGCTGCGTCAGCAGCACCTGCACCTCGCGCAGCAGGGCGGTATCAATGGGCAGGCTCTGGGGCACATAGCCCACCGCGCTTTCGCGGCTGCGGCCCATGTGGTCGGGCGCGATTGACTCAGCGCCGGTGAGGGACTGCACCGCCTCAATGACGACGCCGCTGCCCAGGGCTTGCTTGACTTCGGTTTTTGACATGGCGTGTTCCTCTCAGGCCTCAGCCGGTGTCTGGGTACGGCTCATGTAATGGCGCCAGGCCTTGAATTGGTTGCGCATCACCACCTCGGAGGTGCCATTGTTGGAATAAAGCACCCCATCGCGCTCGGTGTCGCCCCCCATGTTGCGGTGAAAGCTCACCCAGTCGTTGCCCTTGGCCTGCAGACCATTCTGGCCACGGGTCCAGTTCTCCAGGTCGTCGGCATTGATCATGGTGGCTGGCGAGTTGACCAGGTTGAAGTACCACATCGAGCGGCGATAGATGGCCTCGGGCGCACCCTTCAAGCGAAAGTGCCAGATCTCAGAGAGCGTCTTGTCCGGGCCCAGGGGACGCAAGCAGCGCAGCTGCTGCAGGGGCGACTGCACCGACAAGTAGGGGTAGATCAGCACATGATGGATGCTGCGCGAGAGGTATTCCTCGGTTTTTTCCGCCCCGTAGGCCTTGCGCAGCAGGGCCTCGTACTCGAGCGTGTCCGGATCCTGCGGTCGCAGGCCCATGTAAGCCTTGAGAATGCCGTGGCCGTTGGGAAAGTTCACCGTCTGTACCGAATCCCATTGATCAAAGCTGGAGGCGAAGGTCGACAGGTAATGAAAATGCAGGGGTGCCTGGCCCTGTTGTTCCTTCAGACGCTTTTCCACCCGCCGCGCTGAGACGCCAGTGGACTGGTGCGTCACCGACGGGTGCAGGGCGTCGAGCTGGTTTTCCATGAAGAACTTCCAGTTCGACTGCTGCACCACCCGGTGGCAGATGGGCACCACCTCGACCTCGCCCTCGGGCGAGCGGTCGCACATGTCGTCAAAGGCCACCTTCGCATCGCCCAGAAAATCGATCAGCGAAGGGCCGGTGGGGCTGAGGCTGGCGAATACAAAGCCTCGGTAGCTGTCGACCCGCGCCGCGCGGGCCATGCTGCAGTTGGGGTCATCGGTGCTCAGGCGCGTACCTTCGTAACCTTGCATCAGCGGAATCGCGCGCACCCGGCCATCGAGGTGGAAGCTCCAGGCATGGTAAGGACAAACAAAGCTGCTCCCGGTGTTGCCGCTGTGGCTGCCGCAGACCTGTACGCCGCGGTGCGGGCAGCGGTTGTAGAGCACATGGATCTTCCCGTCCTTGGCGCGCACCATCACCATGGGCTGGCGTCCGATTTGCAGGGTTTGGAACTGTCCGGGCTCCTTCACCTGCGATTCATGGCCGCAATAAACCCAGGCCGATTCGAAGATGTGTTCCATCTCCAGATCGAAAATGGTTTGGTCGGTGTAGACGGTGCGGTGCACCCGGTCGGGTTGGACGAGGTGGTCCAGGTCGAGGCTGGTCATGGGGGCTCCTTGTGCTGCAAGCCCAGAAGGTAGCAAGAGCGCCTCCGACCTTGCAACAACCCGGACGGTGATTTCTATTACCATGGGTTATGGATTTCCGGAAAGTGCAGTTTTTCCTGGCTGCCGTGCGCTGCGGCAGCCTTACGGAGGCAGCGGCCGAGCTGGGGGTGTCGCAGCCGGCGCTGTCCAAGGCCATCAAGGCGCTTGAGCGCAGCCTGGGCGTGCCGCTGATCGAGCGGGGTCGCTTCGGTGTGGTGGCAACGCCTTTTGGCGAGGCGCTGCGCTATCACGGTCAGGTGGTGGAGGCCGAGTTTCGGCATGCGGTCGGCGAGATCGAGTCGCTCAAGGGCGCGCAGAAGGGTCATGTGATCATCGGTTGCGGGCCCACCGAGGCCACCCGCCTGCTGCCCCTGGCGCTGGCACGGGTCAGCCAGAGCCGACCGGAGCTCAAGGTGAGCGTGCTCTACGGTCTCAATGAGTCGTTGATGCCGTCGGTCAAGCAGGGTGATATCGACTTTGCCCTGTCCTCGGTGCCCGGTCGTGCGCAAGACCCGGATCTGCTGCACGAGACGCTGTTTACCGAAAGTGCGGGGGTGGTGGCCCGCTCGGACCACCCGCTGGGCCGGCTGCGACAGATCACGCCGGCTGTGCTGGCCCAGCAGCAGTGGGTGCTGCCGCGCCAACGCGAGCTTGAGCGCCAGGCCTTCGATGACTTTTTTCGCGCCCATGGCATTGCCCCGCCCACTGCGCAGATTGAAACCACCTCCACCGTGCTGATGAAGGCCATGGTGATGCAGTCCGATGCGCTGACTTTCATTCCGCGCGAACTCATTTACTGGGAAGAGCGCGCCCGGCAACTGCGCGCGCTGCCGGTGGCCGGCGTCGAGTGGGTGCGCCCGGTGGGCATGACCCGACGTCGGCAGGGCGCTCTCAGTCCCTCAAGCCGCTTCGTGATGGAATGCTTACGCAGCGTGGCCGCCCAGCATTTTTGAGGCG
>CAZATV010000135.1:0-5524 GCA_964488145.1 uncultured Polaromonas sp. | reverse complement strand
GGCTACAAGACCACCATCTTGTCGATCTTTCCCTCTCTGGTGGTGGCCCAGGTGGACAACACCTATGCCATCCGGCACCTGCGACCCAAGGGCCCCGACCTGGTGGAACTGCACCTGACCTATCTGGGCTTTGAGTCGGATACGCCCGAGATGACCCAGGACAAAATGCTGACCGCCAACTTCATCGGCCCGGCCGGCTACATCTCGCTGGAAGACGGCGAGGCCCTGCGTCTGGTGCAGCAAGGCATACGCCACCGCCACCCCGGCGGCAACGAGGTGCTGGAGATGGGCGGCGTCGGGCCGATTGAGGACACCGACTACCTGTCGCAGGAAATTTCTATCCGCGGCTTTTGGTCTTTTTATCACCGCATCATGGGGCTGCCGGGCGCGCAGGTAAGTGTATGAACGCGCCCTCTGATCCCCACGACCTGAACCTGTGGATGCAGGTCAGTCAGTTTTTCTATCGCTACGCCGATCTGCTGGACCGCGAGCAGTTTGACGGCTGGGTAGAGCTGTTCGACCGGGACACCTGCCGCTATGAAGTGCTCTCACGCGAGAACCGCGATCTGGGCCTGAGCCTGCCCATCATGGGCTGCTTTAGCCACGGCATGGTGCAAGACCGGGTGGCCATGCTGGCCAAGGGCGTGCTCACCTACCGGCGCGACAAGCTGCTGCGGCAGGTGAGTAACGTACAAGTGTTGTCCTGCACTGATACTTCAGTCCAGGCCCGCGCCCATCTGGTGGTCTACCAATCCAGCGAGGAAGGCGTTTCATCGCTCTACATGGTGGCCCGCTACGAGCTGGAACTGCTCAGGCAAGAGCAGGCTTTCAAGATTGGCCGCATGGCGGTGGTGGTCGACTCCTTCGGCATCGACACCATGCTGGCCGTGCCTTTGTGAGGGCCGAGATCCTCGCTGCACTCCAGTAAGCAACTGCTTCAGTCGCAGCGCCTGATGCTGGGCTTGCACCTGCACTAACTCGCAGCCAGATCTGGATTGCCGAGCAGTCAGGCCCCAGCAAACAGATCTTTACTCGTCAGCCTTCTGAGTTTGACCGCAGCTGCGCAGGCAAGCGCAACTCCGGTGACGACCTCGGACCAGATCGTGAGATTGGCACCCCAGGTGTGCTCTGAACACAAGGCCAGGGTGTAGTGAAGCAGTCCGTCCACGCCAAGAAGACCATAGGCCATCAGAAAGACAGCACCTATCCGCGGATAGCCTCGCTGCCAAAATCCGAGCGACAGCAGACCCACGAAAGCCACACCCATCCATGCGAGATAGACCAATTCGCGACTCATCCATGAGGGCAGGCCAGGATAAAAGGCGATGTACTCGGCGTTGTGGCTGAAATGGGCCAAGCTCGCCACGGTGTAGACGATGGCAAGCCAGAAAATTTTTGAGCGGGGCACAGACATGCGACGCGCGCGGGCACGGATCGACCCACGCAAGGGGTCGGGCCTCACCGCTCCTCGCCTTCCGGTCCCCAGAAGACAACCCAGCTCACGAAGTCAGACGAGAAGTTCGCGTCGAAGCGCGTTCGCTCCGCAAACGAACTCGCCTGCGCCGGCGATATAGCGCTTATCGTGGATCCAGTTGTTGTTGATGGGTACGCGCCCGTCCTGCAGGAATACCGTGAGCGCGGGCCAGTGCGGCATGTGGTGTGGCAGCCAACGTTTGAGTTAACCGGCGTGCGCCAGAGTGGCGAAGCCGGGCAAGAATGAATGATGCCCGGCGCAGCCACGCCGAAGCACGTCCGGTTGAACGAGGGGTTGGGTGCCTTGCGACCGGTGAGCCTCAGAGGCCTCATGGATGTACAATAACGCGTACATATTGGAGCGGCACCATGGATGCAATCACCTACTCCTCGGCGCGAGCCAACCTGGCCAGCACGATGGACCGAGTCTGCAGCGATCACGAGCCCCTGATCATTACCCGCAACGGCGAGAAGGCCGTGGTCATGATCTCGCTGGAAGACTACAAAGCGCTGGAAGAAACCGCGTACCTGCTGCGTAGCCCAGCCAATGCCCGACGCCTGCTGAGCTCGATTGCACAGCTCAACGCTGGCAAGGGAACCCCGCGGGAGCTTGCCGAGTGAAGCTGACGTTCTCAGATGAGGCATGGGAAGACTACCTGTACTGGCAAAAGCAAGACCGAAAAATGGTGGAGCGAATCAACAAGCTGATCAAGGAAGTACAGCGCGACCCATTTGCTGGAGTAGGCAAGCCAGAGCCACTGAAACACGCCCTGTCAGGCTTTTGGTCGCGCCGCATCACGGACGAACACCGAATGGTTTACCGCGTGACCGAGGATGCACTCGAGATCGCGCAGTTGAGATTTCATTACTGATTCCTGAGGCAACTAACTTTTGAGATACCCGGCCCAATGCACCCAGTATGCCAATTAGAACGATGGCGCCCATTTTGTGTTGAAGGTAGTCGATGGCTTCGAAAGCTGGCCAGTCGCTAGAGCGAGCAAGGCGATCACGCTTGAACACGAGGTAGACACAATAGATGTTCGTGATGACCGCAATGAGCGCAAAGTCAAGCTTGACATGCAGTAGGGCTGTGGCAGGTACGCTGGACAGAAGCATTCCGCCAGTGATGACAACTAATGCGAATGCCGGGATTTCGACGAACAGATCAACCCGCTTGTATAGGGCGGTAAGGATTAGCTCTTTGTCACGGCCTTGCCCAAGCAACGCACGCTCGAACAAGGCTTCGGTGAGGACGCAGCCGAGCCAAAGCCCTACGAAGACTAGATGCAGCGGCAGGAGAAGTGCGTGCATTTCCTGTGTGGCCTAACGTTCGAAGTAACGCGCGACGGATTGGTGCCAGGCCCGCGGGGCTGATGATGCACCACACAGCGTCGCGGGCCTGGTGCCAAGCCGTTGGGCCTCGCGTTGACCGAGGTGTTAGGCCGCACTCTTGTGCATGACCTGCGCACCGCGCTCACGGCTTGACTCGCCATGGCGGATGCTTTCGGTTCTCGCCAGCCCAGTAGAGGCAGACCTCGTTGTTTGCGGGATCTCGCAGACGAGCCTCGCGCCAAAGCCAAGGCTGGTGCGTTGGCTCTTGCTCGAAGGAGTAGCCGGCCAACTTGAGATGCTGGACCTGTTGATCAAGGTTGGCGCACTCAAAGTAGACGACGATCTGTGGGCCGTGGGAAACGCCCTCGGCGAGGTGGATGGAGAAGGTGGCTTCTCCGTCAGGGCACTCGAATCTTGCGTAGTGAGGCGAGCTGACAATGAGCCTCAGGCCCAGCCCGAGATAGAACTTCGCGGACTCTGGTATGTCTCTTGCCGGGACCGTGACTTGATTGAGTCTCACGATCTGCGAAGTGGGTGGTTGGACCTAAGCTGCCCGCGGAGGCCCGGCTTACAGCGCCTTCCGTAGCGAGCCAGCTTGAGCGAGGGGTTAGGCATCACCGGCGATCTGGCTCGACCTTGCTTGGCTCGGGTTGCTGTGGCCCGCCAGGTTGGGGCGGCAAATTAGCGACCCACATCGGCAGTGGCCTATTGCCCGAGACAATCTCGAACGTTGCTCTTCGAAGGGCTGACTGCTCAGCCTCAAGGTCGCCATAGCCCTGCGGGTAGTACGACTGATTCTTCAGATACGTCTTGTCGAAGTTAAATCCAAGATGTTTGCCCATGGTGTCCAAGAGATCGACAAGCAGTTCCTTGCGTCGCGTCTCCCAGTGTTCTCTCAGATAGTTCTTGTCGTTGAGGTGATCAAGATACTGCTTCCACTGCCTTCGCACGGCTTCTTGTGGGGCTGCACGTCCGTTGAAGATCACGTCGATTGAATTCAGCGCCTGAACGTGAGCGACGTCGAGCGGTGAGGCACGCGTTGCCATCAGTGTTCTAAACATTCGCATCTGCTCATCGCGGCTCTGCCTGCGACGATTTAAGTACTCAGTCACCTGAACCGCAATGAGAGGACTCAGAAGAGTTGAGAGGATCACTAGCCAGTCTTTGAGTTCCATGGGGATGGGCGATGCAATAGGTCTCGCTTGTGATGCCTAGCGTGAAGCTAACCGGCGTGCGTAGGGTTTGGCCTCAATGCGCACCCCTTACCTGAGAGCTTTGATTTGCCTATCGATCTTGCGAAGTAGTGCGAGGCCGTCTTTGGAAATCAGAACAAGACCGGCGAGCCTGTCAGCCCAAGTAGTTGTGTCTCCCATCGCAATCTTCGCCATCTCGTGAAGCGCTTTGTTTCGTGCCTTCCGCCAATTGTCTAGGTCTTGATCGATGAGGGGTAGAAGTATCGGGTCCTTCTCGACTTGCCTAGCCTTGGTTATCAATGATCCGAGATGCTGGAAGCTGAAGTCTCTTCCCATAACGTGTGTCAACCGACTTTCAAGCCTATCGGCAACAATGCTCTCAATGATCGTAATTGCCTCTAGGTAGTAGCCAGCTTTGGTGGCTTCATTGATGCGCGCGTATGCGGCTCGGTACATTTCCGACCGTATCTTGGCAGTCTGACTATCTGGATGCGCCAAGGCGCGGGTTCTCTTTGAGGTTGCGGAGGTGGACATGTGGTCGACTTTGATTCCTAACGTTCGAGGTAACCTGCCCGCGGGGGCAGGTGCTGTAGCGGGTCAGCTTGAGCGAGGGGTTGGGCAACACCGAAAACTGTCCTGTAGTGGACAACTGTCGGAAACGGATCGTAGAAGTGGTGCAAGAGGCGTTTCCATTCCAGATACCCCTGCGATTGCCTGAAGCCTTGCTCGTGGGCTTCAATCGATGACCAGCGCACGAGCAGCAGGTATGAGCTGGGGCTCTCCAAGCAGCGCCCGAGTTCATGTCCGAGGTACCCAGGCGTACCGGAGATGATCGCCTGCGCTTCAGCAAAGGCCCGTTCGAATGCGAGCTCCTGGCCAGACTTAACCGACAGCTGCACAACTTCAAGCACCTCACTAGACGAGGCGGATGCGGAGGGTAGGGGCATGGTTCATGTTGTACTAGATGCCGCAGGTGTGGCCTACCTTTGACGTATCCGAAAAATCACTAGGCAACGAAACCAACTTTTGGATAACAAGGCTGCAACGAAATAGAAAACTGCTTTGACAGCATCAATGGCCTGCCCCCGTCAACCACCTTAACGAGCTCGTACAACAAAACCGAAAAAGTCGCCTCACCACCATCGACCGACAAACGACTGCTACATCAGCCGCTCCAGCGAAACTGCCGCTGGACTATAGCCATTGAAACAAAAAATGTAAGCACCCGAAATGCAATTTTTTGTCTGACGCCTCCGCCCGGTACGGCGCGTCATTTTGGTCGGGGCTTGGTGGCTCGGCCTGGGGGCACGGACAGTCAACTCAAGTGAGCGACGCCCGCAGGGCCCCCGTCTCAAATTCTGGCCAGCGATGAGCACGGCAAAGCGTCTTCTCGTCCAGCCATGAAAAAACCCCAAGCATCGGACGGGGGTCCAAGGCTTGGGGGTGTGTGCAGAAGGCCGCGCTAGGGCGCCGGCCCTGCGGTGGCTTTAGCTCTGGCTGTTCTGCAGCGCCGCGATGCGCTCTTC
>CAZATV010000134.1:0-5538 GCA_964488145.1 uncultured Polaromonas sp. | reverse complement strand
ATAGCCCACGAAGGTGGCAAAGGTCAGCCACATGGTCAGCGGGTTGACCCAGACGTAGAGGATGATCGACCCCAGAGCGCACAGTACACCCGAGAACAGCAAGGTTTGCCCATTACCCAGCTCGCCCTTGGCCGTCGGTCGCCAGGCGGTGCGACGCATGCGGGCATCGATGTGCCGCTCGACGATGCAGTTGAAGGCCGCCGCCGCGCCGGCAACCAGCCAGATGCCCAGGCAGGCGATCAGGGCTAGACCCACATCGTCCCATCGGGGCAGGCCCGGCACGGCCAGCACCATGCCAATGAGCGCACAAAAAACGATGAGCTGCACCACGCGCGGCTTGGTCAGCGCGTAAAACTGAGACCAGCGCGAGGCAGAAGGCAGGGCCGGAGCGGCCGAAACGTTGGGCGAACTCATGCGGACAGACTCGAGTTCGCAGTGTAGGCCCTGGCAGACCGATCCCCGGCCGTCCGGGTTCGGCAAATGACAGCGGTCAAGACCACCACCAAGGCCGCCGCACCGCCGGTATGCGCCAGCGCTGCCACCAGGGGCCATCCCAGCACCACATTGCTCAGGCCGCTGAGAAACTGCCAAATCACCAGAGCGAGCAGGACGTAGCTGGCCTTGCGCGTGGCAGGCTCCCGGCCCAGGCGGCCAGCGACAACCAACAACACCAGCATGACCCCATAAGCGGCCAGGCGATGAACATAATGAATGGCCGTCAAGGCCGCAAAACTGATGTGCTGCCCATCCGAAGTGGTGCCCAGCTCTCGCCACAGCGTAAAGCCCTGGCGGAAATCCATCGCCGGCCAGAACGAACCCTGGCAGGCCGGGAACTCGGTGCAGGCGAGCACAGCGTAATTGGTGCTGACCCAGCCCCCCAGCGCAATCTGCAGCCACAACAGAACAAAACCCAGCCACAGCAATCCATGAACGCGACCGGGCAAAGCCGATACCTGGATCTGGCCTGCAGCCAGGGCGTAACGGCTGGCCTGGACCTGCAGCAGGGCCAGCAGAATCAGCCCACCCAAAAGATGCAAGGTCACGATAGCCGGGAACAGCTTCATGGTGACCGTCAGGGCTCCAAAAGCGCCTTGCACACAGACCCAGAACAGGGTCAGCGTCGGCCACCAGGGAGACACCGCCGACAAGCCGTCTCGAGCGCCTCGACGTCTGAGCTGAAGCCAGCTGGCCACCGCCAATGTCAGAATGAGCACACCCACGCCGGTGGCCAGGTAGCGGTGCACCATCTCGATCCAGGCTTTGGCGTGGGTCACCGGCCCGGTCGGCAAAGCCGTCTGGGCCTGCGTGATTTCTTCGCGTGCGCCGATCGGGCTGGCGCTGCCGTAACAGCCGGGCCAATCGGGGCAACCCAGGCCCGAATCGCTTAAACGGGTGAAGGCGCCGAACAGGACCAGATCAAAAGTTAGAAACAGGGTGACCAGCGTCAAGGTCCGCAGTCGCTGGGTGGGATGATCCCCACGCCGACGCAGCCAGACCCAAGCCAACGGCCCCAGGGCGATGAGAACGCCCATGAGCATGAGCCGTCCCGTCGGGCCGAAATCGTAGAGCGCGACCTCAGTCATCTTCAGCCATCAGCGCCCGGGCTGATCCCAGCTGTTGGACGCACGCAGCAGCCGCTCGAGATCGCGCTTGGCCTTTCCAGCCGACTCGACCTCCAGTCCAGCGGGCATGCGCATCATCCAGTGACCCAGGGGATCCACCACAAAAAGATGGTCGCTCAATTGCCGACCGGCCGCAGGCTCCAGCCAGGCCGACAGCACAGCCGGGGGAATCCGCAGCACCGTCGCCCCCTGCAGCGCCGGCATCAGAACCGGCGGGACAGGCGCCTCATCATGGATCAGCCAGACACGGTCGACACGATCCTTTTCACGGCCCAGTGACTCACGCAACTGGCGCTGCAAATAGAGGTGCCGCTGGCAGCGCTCATCACAGGCTCCTCCAGCCACGCTGACCAGGAGCCACTGGTTCTTCAGGCTGCTCAGGGGCTGCGACCGACCCTCGAGGGTCACGCCATCGGCTGCGGGGAGCAGTCGCTGCGGCTCAATGAGGTCGCCGAAATTGCGGCGGCCTTCCGGCCGGATCACGTAATAGGTGAAATACGAAGCGATGACCGGCGCGGCGCAGACCAGCAGGATGAGCAGCATACGCAAACGACCTGCAGTCGCCGCGGCGCCGCTGGCCCGCTCGGGCGAAGGCAGATCATGGACGGTCAATTCCAGGGGTTGATCCTGACGAGCATCGACGGGGGGCGGAGAGGAAGAATTCATGATCAGGTATCTGCCCGTTTCTTGCGTCGTGGCGCTATCCATTGAAACCAGACATACAACACGACCAAAAGCGCCGACAGCGAAAACCACTGGAAGGCATACCCGTGGTGCTTGTCCACGCCGAGATCGGGACGATCCCAAAGACGCAACAGGCCCTCGCTGGCTGGCCCGGTCTGCACCACCATGGCCCCCCAAAGAGGCAGACCTGTTTCGCTTCGGAAATTTGACAACCTGAGATTTTGCCGGATCAACCCGCCATCTTGCGGCTCCAGTTGGTATAGCTGCCCTGGCTCGAGGGCTAAACGGCCTTCAATTACGACCGATCCGCCGGGTGTTTGTATCGGGGCCAGCCTTTGCCTGTCCTGAAAATCGCGCGGAATCCAGCCTCTCTGCACCAGTACGACCTGCTGACTGTGCTCGAGCTGTAGCGGCGTCAGCACCCACAAGCCCTGCCGGCCAGCCATCGGCCTATTGTCCAGATAGACCGTTCGATCGGCGATCCAACGGCCCTGCAAAACCACACGACGGTGTACCAGCGCGGCCAGGTCCGTCTGGGTCAGCAGATCGCCGGCCCGCAGCGCAGGCGCGCCGGTCTTGGCCTCGATCGCGGCGGCCAAATCGACCTTGTACTGAGCCCGGTTCATCTGCCAGCGACCGAGGGAGAAAGTCAGCGCAACCATCAGCAGCGTCGCCAATGTCAGCAGCCACCCACGCAAAGACTTGGAGGCGCCGGGAGAGTGACTCACGGAATCAGGCATGCGCGGATAATCTCCTGTATGTCGTATCTGATCGGCTTGGCCTTCGTGGCCATCATTGGCGCCCTGGCCAGCGCCCTCTACTACATGCTCAAGGGTGGCACCGCGGACAAGGACAAGCCGAGCCACATGGCGCGCGCCCTAGCCTTCCGGGTGGGATTTTCCATCCTGCTGTTTGTCTGCATCCTGCTGGCCTGGAAGCTGGGCTACATACGGCCCACCGGACTGCCTACTGGGGCCTGAACGATCAGACCGAATCGACCATTCCAAGAAAAAGGCCGCTGACATCGCGGCCTTTTTTAATACCCGCGGGGAATGCGGGACGCCCGGAATCACATCCAATAGACGAGGATGTACAAGCCCAGCCAGACCACATCAACAAAGTGCCAATACCAAGCCGCGCCCTCGAAGCCGAAATGGCGATCGGGTGTGAAATGCCCCTTTTGCAAGCGCAGCGTGATGAACAGCAACATCAGCATGCCCACAAATACATGCAGGCCATGAAACCCCGTCAGCATGAAAAAGGTGGAGCCATAAATACCGGAATTGAGCTTGAGGTTCAGATCCTGATACAGGTGGGCGTACTCGTAGCCCTGCACGAAAAGGAAGGTCAGGCCCAATAAGACGGTGATCCACATGTAGTTGATGGTCTTCGAACGCTGACCCTCGCGCAAAGCGTGATGAGCAATCGTCAGGGTCACCCCTGACGTAAGCAAAAGGGCGGTATTGATGGTGGGTAACCAGAACGGCCCTATGGTGGCGAAAGGCTCAACAATACCGGCCGGCGACGCGGTGGCGCCGGCTTCTACCGTGGGCCAGACGGCTCGAAAGTCGGGCCAGAGCAGGGCATTGTCCAAACTGCCCAGCGCGGGCAGGGCATGCGCCCGGGCCCACCAAAGGGCCGAAAAAAAGGCCCCAAAAAACATGACCTCGGAAAAAATGAACCAGCTCATGCTCCAACGGAAGGAGCGATCGATCCGGTCGCTGTAGAGACCTCCCTGGCTCTCAGCAATGGCATCACGGAACCACTGGTAGAGCACCACAAACCACCACAGCAACCCAAACAGCAGGCTGTAGGCACCCCAGCCAACCCCATTGACCCACTGCCCGGCCCCCAGAATCACAAAAAACAGGCCAATGGCCGTCATGACCGGATGGCGAGAAGGGGCCGGCACAAAGTAATAGGGCGTGGCGCCGTGTGTAGCTGAAGACATGCTCTTTCCTCTTTGACTCAATCGCTCTGCAAAACCATCGGTATCCCGCCGCCGTGCAGCAGCTTGCACCCATCCCTCAGCCCGGCACGATCCAGTGGACCAGCGCAGCCAAGGCTCCCACAAAAATAAAAACACCGATCAAACCCACCGCAACGACCTGTAGCGGCTTGAGCTGCCGCACGTCACGATCAAAATCGCTCCGAGCACGCAGCCCCAAAAAAGACCAGATCACGGCCTTGATCGTGTTCAGCCAAGATTGCATGACCAGACTGGACATGATCCTCAGGCCCCCGAGGCGGGCACCACCGTGGCCGCCGCCCTACCCAGAGAGCCCTCAGGCGCAGGCGGTGTCTTGCCCCCCACCTCGAAGAAGGTATAGGACAAGGTGATGGTGGTCACGTCCTTGGGTAGCTTGGGGTCAATAACAAAGGCAACTGGCCATTGGCGCTTTTCTCCAGGTGCCAGCGTGTACTGATTGAAACAGAAGCATTCGAGCTTGTTGAAATGCGGCGAAGCCTGACGCGGTGCATAGCTGGGAATGGCCTGTGCCGCCATGGTCCGGTTTTGCACATTTTGGAATTCATACATGACGGTGGCCAGTTCCCCGGGCCGCACCTGCACCGAGCGCAGCGCCGGCTTGAAATCCCAGGGACCGCGGGCATTGGCATCAAATTCAACCGTGATAGTGCGAGTGGTGTCGATCTGCGTGTTAGCCGCCTGCTTCGATGAAGCACCTGGGATCAACTTGTCGCCCAAAGCCAGCACATTGATTCCCGTCATTTCACAAATCGCGATGTAAAGCGGGACCAACGCATAACCAAAGCCGAACATGCCCAGCACGATAACGCTGAGTTTGCCCAACATCCGCAGATTGTCACGACGCAAGGCCATGGTAGAGCTTTAGCCTCCAAGAAACACGATACGAGCCATGAAACCCAGGAAAAAGGCCATCGCCACCGTAGCCAAGATCAGGCCCAGTCGGCGATTGGACTTGTTTCGCTCGGTGGTCATGCCAAGCCGAGAATCAGCCAATCACCCGGGTTGCCGTGGCATCGAGCTTGGGCGGGGTCTCAAAGGTGTGGAAGGGTGCCGGGGAAGGCACTTCCCACTCCAGACCCTCGGCGGCCTCCCAGGGCTTGGCCGGAGCTTTCTCGCCCACACCGCGCATCACCGGCAACACAATGAACAGGAAGAAATACACCTGGGCAATACCGAAGGCAAAGGCGCCGACGCTGGCCCACATATTGAAGTCGGTGAACTGCATCGGATAGTCCGCGTAGC
>CAZATV010000133.1:0-5617 GCA_964488145.1 uncultured Polaromonas sp. | reverse complement strand
CTGATCGAAAACGCCAGCCGCACCGTGGACTACTTTGCCAGCATCGAACAGAAGATCGTGACTCTGGTCATGAACGCCATCCGCCGCATCATGGCTGATTTTGACGACACCACCCGTGTCATCGCCGTGGTGCAAAGCGGACTGTCGGTGATGCGCAATCAAAAGCAGTTGACGCTGCGGCTCTCGCCGGAGCACGCCAACACCGTGCGTGAGCGGGCTCAGCAGCTGCTCGAGCGCTTTCCCGGCGTGGGCATGATGGACATCGTGCCGGACAACCGGCTCAAGGGAGATGCGGCCATCCTGGAGAGCGAGATGGGCGTGGTCGAGGCCAGCGTGGAACTGCAGCTCAAGGCCATCGAACAGGGCTTTGCCAAGCTGCTGGGCAGCCGTATCTAAAAGGCCGTTGCGGTGAAGAACTTTGACTACGTCACCGACATGATGGAACTGGCCATCGAGGACACGCCCACCCTGGCCATCAAGGGGCGGGTGACGCAGGTCATTGGCACCATCATTAAAGCGGTAGTGCCGGCGGTCAAGGTCGGCGAGGTCTGCATCTTGCGCCAGCCGGGCGAAGACTTCGAGATGAAAGCCGAGGTGGTGGGTTTTCTCAAGGATGCAGCCCTGCTCACCCCGATCGGCGACATGTACGGCATCTCGGCCACCACCGAGGTCATGCCCACAGGGCGTGCTCACATGGTGCCGGTGGGCGACGGCCTGCTCGGTCGGGTGCTGGACGGGCTGGGACAGCCGATGGACTTTGAGGAGCGCGGCCCGCTGGAGGCTGACCGCTTCTACCCGGTGTTTGCCGAGGCCCCTGACCCGATGAAGCGGCGCGTCATCAAGGACCCGGTGCCGCTGGGCGTGCGCGCCATCGACAGCCTGCTGACCTGCGGCGAAGGCCAGCGCATGGGGATTTTTGCCGCCGCCGGCGGGGGCAAATCCACGCTGCTGGGCATGCTGGTCAAGGGCGCAGCGGTGGACGTGACGGTGATTGCGCTGATCGGCGAGCGTGGCCGCGAAGTGCGCGAATTCATCGAACATGAACTGGGCGAGGAAGGCCGGCGCAAGGCGGTGATCGTCTGCGCTACCTCAGACAAATCATCCATGGAGCGGGCCAAGGCTGCTTATGTGGCCACGGCCATCGCCGAGTACTTTCGAGATCAGGGCAAGAAAGTGCTGTTCCTAATGGACTCAGTCACCCGCTTTGCCCGGGCGCAGCGCGAGATCGGACTGGCCGCCGGCGAGCCGCCAACCCGGCGCGGCTACCCGCCCTCTGTCTTTGCCACCCTGCCCAAGCTGATGGAGCGCGTGGGCATGAACGACAAGGGCTCGATCACAGCGCTCTACACCGTGCTGGTCGAAGGCGATGACATGACCGAGCCGATTGCCGACGAGACCCGCTCGATCCTGGACGGGCACATTGTGCTCTCACGCGCCCTGGCCTCGGCCAATCACTACCCAGCCATCGACGTGCTGGCCTCGGCCAGCCGGGTACAGAACAACGTGATTGCGCCGGAGCATAAAAAGGCGGCTGGACGCATGCGCGAGCTGATGGCCAAGTACGCCGATGTCGAACTGCTGGTCAAGATCGGTGAATACAAGTCCGGCACTGATAAGCTGGCCGATGAGGCTATCGGCAAGATCGAGACCATACGTTCCTTCCTCAAGCAGGGTACCAAGGAGCGGATCGAGTTTGACGAGACCATCGGCAAGCTCGGCGAAATCACCGGTGTGCGCTAAAGGTCCCGACCCATGGCCATGATCGACGAGTTGCTGTTCATCAAGGAGTTCCGGGAGCGCAAGGCGGAGACGGAGCTGCAAAAATCGCGCGCCCGTCTGGCCGCGGCGGCCCTGTCCGAGCGCGAGGCCGAAAAGGCGCTGCAGGAGTTCGTGGCCTTTGCGCAGGCCGAGGAACTGCGCCTGTTCGACGATTTGTGCCGACGTATTGTCAAGCTGCGCGACATCAATGAGGTGCACACCGAAGTGGCCGCGCTAAAGCACCGCGAGCTGTCGCACGAGCAGGAATTACAGGCGCGTCAGCAGCAGCACACGCAGGCCCGCGACGTCTTCGATGTCGATACGCGTCGCATGCGCGATGCCTCGACCGCTCGGCAAAAGTTCGTCGAACTGGCCCGCAATTTCCACATGCTGGCCGCGCGCGAGGCTGAGCGCAAGGAAGAGCTCGAGCTCGAGGAGCTCGCCTCAGTGGTGCGCGAACGCGAAGAATGGGGAGGCGAGCGGACATGAGCGAGCGAAGCGTCCAGCTGCACCTGCGCACGCCCAACGAGCGGCAGGACTTCGGACTCGGCGCTGGCTCGTCCCAAGGCATGCCCGATCAGCCAGGAGAAGGCAGCGCCGACCGCTTCAAGCAGGCCCTGGCCAAGGCCGCGGACCTAGCACCACCGGTACCGGGGCCTGCCGAGCAGCCCCTGAGCCACCCGATGGGACTGTTCGGTGCCGTCCCTGCCGCGCCAGCCGTGGACAACGGCTTGCTCGGCCTGCTCAAAGACAGTCTCAAGGGCCTTCAGGTCGGCCAGGAGCAGCGCGGCGTACGCATGGAACTCGACGAAACGCTCTACCCTGGCGTGGCGGTCTCCGTGTTTGAGGACGCTGGCGCCTGGGTCGCGCAGTTTCGCTGCCGCGAGATCGAGTCTTACCGCGCCCTGGCCGAACCGGCCCAGGACATGGCACGCCGGATGGCCGCCGAGCTGCGGCGTGATGCGCTGTGGCGCGTGATCGACGAATCGGCCGGTCCGGTGGTCGAAGGCGACAGCGACCACACCCTCGAGGCCTTTGCCTCAGCCCCTCCAGGATGAACCCCGTGCAACGCCTACTGCGCCCGCCCAAGATGACCGGTACCGAAGCCCAGGCGCTGGCCTGTCTGGCCACCCGCGGCCCGGGCCACCGCCTGCAGGCGCTGGCCGAAGGGCAGGAGGCCCAACTGCGGCTGCTGCCCTTGCCACCGGGCCAAGCCCTGCAGGCGGCCGCCGGCACGCAGCGTCTGCAAATGGAATGGGCGGGAGGACAGCTCGCGATGGATCTAGCCCCGCAGGCGCTCGACCAATGGCTGGCCTTGGTGCTGGGAGTGCCCGAACTGGAGGCTCTACCTGAGAATTTCAGGCCGGTGGCCGTCGAGCATATCGCCCGGTGGGCGCTGGGCCAGCTGGCCACTGACAGCCGGGGACCGGGGCGCCTGATCAGCGTGGAGGCTGCGATGGGCCGGCCTGAACAGGCCCCGCATGCGGTGCAACTTGAGCTCGAGCTGCCCGAGCGCCAGTTTTCGGCCGTGCTGCACATGGACAGCCTAGCCCTGATGCTGGTCGCCTCGCTGGTTCAGGCCCAGGCTCCGGCCGAGGAGACGACGGCGATGGAATCGCTGCCGCTGGCGCTGCACCTGTGCATCGGCCAGACGCAGTTACCCCTCGATCAAATGCACCGCCTGCAGACCGGCGGCCTGGTCTTCATCGATCACAGCCATCTGGGCGGCGGCGACGGCTTGCTGCTCTGCGCCGCGGCCGGCCCTCAGCACCGCCTGACCGTACAGGCCCGGGTGGACGGCCATCAGCTTCTCATTCTTTCAAGCCCAGCCATCATGAACACTGAAGCCACCGACGAAACCGCCGACGAATCGCTCTCGCTCGAACAGATGCCGGTCGAGCTCAGCTTTGACCTGGGGCGTAAGATGATGAGCCTGCAGGAGCTCAAAAAGCTCAGCGAGGGCCAGGCTGTTCCCCTTGATCAGCCCCTACAGCAGGCCGTCACCATTCGCGCCAACGGTGCCGTCATTGGCCAGGGACAGCTGCTAGACATCGATGGCCGGGTGGGTGTACTGATCAGCCAGCTACACGCCCCCAAGACCGCGGGCCAGGACTGATGCCGCTGACCGGCTTTGACCCGATCTCGCTGGCGCTGGCCTTTGCGCTGCTGGCCCTGCTGCCCACCCTGGCGGTGGTCAGCACGACTTTTCTCAAGCTGATCGTGGTCATGTCGCTGCTGCGCAATGCGCTGGGCATCCAGCAGATCCCGCCCAATCTGGCGCTCTACGGCCTGTCCATGATCCTATCGGTCTACATCATGGCGCCGGTGGGCCAGGAAATTCACCGCCAGTTCATCAACCAGCCCCAGGCCACGCGATCGGCCGAGAACATGGTCAATGCGGTGGTCAAAGGGGCCGAGCCGCTGCGCGGTTTTCTGCTCAAACATTCGAGCCGGGAAAACCGCGACTTCTTCTCCAAGACCGTGGTCGACCTGTGGGGGCCCGAGCTGGCCTCTGACGTCAAGTCCACCGATTTCATCGTGCTGCTGCCGGCCTTCATGATCACCGAATTGACCGAGGCCTTCAAGATCGGCTTTCTGCTCTTTCTTCCCTTTGTGATCATCGATCTGATCGTCTCCAATATTTTGCTGGCCATGGGCATGATGATGGTCTCGCCCACCATGATTTCGATGCCACTCAAGCTCTTTCTCTTCGTGCTGGTCGACGGCTGGACCCGTCTGATCAGAGGCCTGATCCTGACCTACACCTGATGCCATGGACGGTACCGATATCGTTTCCTACGTCGTGCAGTCTTTGACGCTGACGCTCATTCTGTCGATGCCGGCCATCGCCGTGGCGGCCATCGTCGGCACGCTGTTTTCCCTGTTGCAGGCACTGACGCAGATTCAGGAGCAGACGCTGTCCTTTGCCATCAAACTCATAGCCGTCGGCCTGACGCTTTTTCTCACCGCAGCATGGACCGGCGGCGAGTTGCTGACCTACACGATTTCGATCTTCGACAGCTTCGGCAGCATTGCCAACTAGAAGCAGATATGAACATCCTGGGCCCCTTCAGCTACGAAACGCTCAAGAGCCACCTGCTGGTACTCAGCCTGGTGCAGGCGCGGCTGATTCCCCTGTTCCTGCTCATCCCCTTCATGAACCGCTCCATGGTGCCGCGCACCGTTACCCTGGCCGTGGCCAGCGCCCTGGGACTGATCCTGGTGCCCTTCCTGCCGCCCGTACCGCTAAACCAGATCGACCTGAATTTTCTGGCGCTTTTGTTCAAGGAGGCCATCATCGGTCTGGTTATCGGTTATGTGATGGCCATTCCTTTCTGGACCCTGGAGATGATCGGCTTCGTGGTGGACAACCAGCGCGGCGCCAGTATGTCGGCCACGATCAACCCGATGACCGGGCACGATACATCGCCCTTGGGTGTCATGCTCAGCCAGGCCTTCATCGTCTTCTTCCTGCTCAGCGGCGGCATGATGATTCTGCTCGGGGTCATTTATGACAGCTACAGGCTCTGGCCGCCGATGTCCTTCTGGCCGCAATGGACTGACCAGAGCGCTGAGCTACTGCTGACCCAACTCAACCGCTTCATGACCTTCTCGCTGCTGCTGGCCGCGCCGGTGCTGCTGGCCATGTTCTTTGCCGAGCTCGGTCTGGCCTTGGTCAGCCGCTTTGCGCCGCAGCTGCAGGTTTTCTTTCTGGCCATGCCGATCAAGAGTGCACTGGGCATCCTGGTGCTGATCCTCTATGCCGCCACCCTGTTCGACTATTCGCTCGATCCGATCCGCGAACTCGTCATGTGGCCGACCCGGCTCGATTCAGTCTGGAGGCCCGCGCAATAGGGCA
>CAZATV010000132.1:0-5655 GCA_964488145.1 uncultured Polaromonas sp. | reverse complement strand
TCGCCCTGCTCGTAGTTGTGGGGCACCACCTCCCAGTCACGCTGCAGGGCGTATTCGATGATCTCCGGTCGCTCCAGGCCGGTCTTGGCATTCATGGTGCACGACAGCGGCACGCCCATCTCATGAAAGAGCTTGAAGAGCCGCCACACACCCACCCGCTGGCCGTACTCGCGCCAGGTGAAGTTGGGGAAGTCGGCCACGTTGCCCGGCAGCATGTCGGGCAACATCGGCGGACCGCCTGCGTAGTTGGGGGCTGGATCCTCGCGAACCAGATCCCAGTATTCGCAGTTCATGGTGATGATGACGGCCAGCTTCTTGCCGCCAGGCCAACGCAGGGGCTTGCGTTTAATCAGGGGGGACCAGGGATAGTGCATGAAAAGTCTGCCAGGTTCAAAGGGATGAAGAGCTTCAATGGGGGTCGACGGCCTGCCAGCGCAGCCCCCGGCTGCCACTGACGATGCGACCTGCCACCGGCGTCGGGAAATGCGCCGCCAACAACAGGCTGTTGCTGTCGGCCAGCCCGCCCACCAATTGGCGACGCGTGCCTTCGGCCTGCGACCCGTCATAACAGAAGCGGGAGGACCAGGACAGGTCAATCAGCTGCACCGGCGTGTGCAGGATGTCTCCACTGAACACCGCATGAGCCCCCTGGCTGCGGGCGTGCAGCACACAATTGCCCGGGGTGTGGCCGGGCGCCGGCTCAATCTGCACGCCGTGGTCAAGTTCATGACTGCCCTGCACAAAAACCGCCTGCCCCGCATCCACCACCGGCAGGACGCTGTCGGCAAAAGAGCCGTGGTTGGGAACTGGCTGACACCGGCTGATGGCCTGCCGGTGCTCGCTTTCCCAGTGGCGGTATTCCACTTCCGAAAAAACATAGCGGGCCCGCGCGAAGGTGGGCACCCAGCGCCCGTCAACCTGCTGCGTGTTCCAGCCCACATGGTCGGCATGCAGATGGGTGCAGC
The DNA here is from genome assembly GCA_964488145.1 of uncultured Polaromonas sp. Classification (GTDB taxonomy): domain Bacteria; phylum Pseudomonadota; class Gammaproteobacteria; order Burkholderiales; family Burkholderiaceae_C; genus Polaromonas. The sequence goes on along the minus strand of CAZATV010000132.1, from coordinate 4,690 downwards.
ACACAAAGTCAATCTGCTCGGGCCGCAGACCGGCCCGGGCCAGGGCCGACCGATAGCCCGACTTCTGCCGGTGCCAGCTTGGGCGCAGTGGACGTTCCTTGTCATCGCCCACGCAGGTGTCAATCAGAATGTTGTAACGGGGTGTGCGCAAGACATAGCTGTGAAAGCTCATCACCAGTTGGTCCTGCGCGTCCAGGAAATCAGGCCGCAGCCAGTCGGACTCGGCTTGCACTCGATCCATGTCCACCTGGGGCAGTACGAAATCGACCGGGGCAAACGCGCCTTCGGACTCGGTCACCCGATCGATGGTGAATTGGCCGATGCGCTGGGTCTTCATGGTGCTGCCTGTTGCGGGCCTACATGAGGCTGGGCAGTTCCTGGGGCGCGCTGCGCGCCTTGGTCGCCGCTTCTTCATCGCCCAGCCCTTCGGGCCACAGGCGAGCCACAAAGCGCTGGCCAGTGACCGACGCGTGGGCGCGGGTCATCAGCCAAACGATGGGCGCGCGCATCAGGGCTGGCGACAACAGTTGCCCATCGGCCCCGCGACGGTTGGGCCCGCTGCCCGGCAGCAAGCGGGTGTCGGCTGCGCCTCCGGGCAGCAGGACATTGACGGCAACCCCGCGCCCGCGCAGGTCCTTGGCCCAGATCACGCTCATGGCCTCCAGCGCGGCCTTGCTGGGGCCGTAGGGGCAATATCCGGTGCGCACCATGGTCACCTGGCTGGTGGAAATATTGACCACGCGCCCAAAACCTTGGGCCACCATCACGGGCACGCAGGCCCGGGCCATCAGAAAGGCGCCGGTCACGTTGGCATCGACGATGTTGCGAAAGCCCTGCGGATCGGCCTGCCAGAACAGTGCCGGTTCGGTGTTGAAAGTCGGGCTGATCTCCAGCATACCCCGGCCGGCGTTGTTGATCAGGCCATCAATGCGGCCAAAGACCGCCCGGCAGCGCCGCGCCACCTCCTGACAGTCATCCCACTGGGACACATCGGCCGTCATCGCCAGGGCTCTGGGCTCGTCATGCCCCTGGTTCCAGCTCTGGCAGGCGGCCTCCACTTCGGCCGGCTCGCGCGAGCCGGTGATCAGAACCCGATGGCCGGCCTGCACCAGCGCATCGGCCATTTCCCAACCCAGACCCCGGCCCCCGCCGGTCACGATGATGGCCATGGAAGAGGGGGGCTGCGCGCTGTTCATAGCAGGGCCACCGGCCGTTGTGAGGTTTCCACCATGGCCCGGGGCCTGGCGGTGATGATGTGCGATTGCACCTGCAGCCGGGCCAGCAGCGGATCTCGATTCCGCAAGGCGGCGATGATCTCGCGGTGCTGTTCATTGGAACGGCGCACCCGCACCTCGCCTGGCCAGTTGTGCTGCTTCATGGTGACCAGGGGCAGTTCGATCAGGGATTTGGACAGCGCTTGCAAACGCTTGGAACCGCTGGCCTCCAGCAGGATTTGGTGAAAGCGGGTGTTGCTGGCCTGAAAGCCCAGGAAAAAGGCCTTGGGATCGAGGTCTTTCTGCAGCAGTTCATCGATTGCATCGGCCGCCCGGGTCAGCTCATCCCAGTGCTCCGGCTGCCCATGCACGGCGGCCAGCGCGGTGGCATGACCTTCCAGCACCGCCCGCAGCTGGAAGATTTCATCGATCTCCTGGGCGCTGAGTTCGGCCACAAACGTGCCGCGGTTGGCCTCGGTGTGGAGCAGCCCTTCGCCTGCCAGACGCCGCAGACTGTCCCTTATCGAGGTTCGCGAGACACCCACCCGTTGCGCAAGGTCCTCTTCCACCAGACGTTCACCCGGCGCGAAGCTTCCATCAAGGATGAGCTGACGCACGGTGTCGTAGGCGAGGCTGCTGGCGCGGGTCATGGCGGGTGAGGGATTCGCTCGAACTATACGAGATTGTGTACAAATAGAAGGGTTTCTATCTCGCGGGTGGGGGTATTGCTAGGGTTTGTACTGTCCTTATTGGTAGATTCCCCAATGAATTTAGGCGGACCGACCATGTGCCCCAAGGCGCTCGCCAGGCACCTCCGGTGGCCGGTTTGGCAATTTTGTGTACAGTTAGGAATCTTAACCAGGAGTCTCGCCTTGAACAATTCGCACGTCCTGATTGCCGGTGCCGGCCCGGTGGGCATGGTCAGCGCCCTGGTGCTCGGTCGCGCCGGGGTTGCTGTCACCTTGCTGGAGTCAGCCTCGAACTTAAGCATGGATTTGCGCGCCTCCACCTTTCACCCACCCACGTTGGACATGCTGGCCAGGTACGGGCTGTCGCAGACCATCGTGCCGCAGGGGTTGGTGGCGCGCTACACCCAGCAGCGCGATCGCACCGAGGGCGTGATTGCCGAGTTCGACATGGAACTGCTGCGTGGGGACACCGATCATCCGTTTCGCCTGCAGTGCGAGCAGTGGAAACTGACCGAGGCCATCCGGACACAACTGGAACAGTTGCCCCATGTGAAGATCCTGTTTGACACCAAGGTTGAAGCGGTCACCCAGACAGTCGACCAGGTTCAGTTGGTGGCCAACCGTCTGGGTGAGACGCTGTATCTGCAGGCTGACTACCTGATTGGGGCCGACGGCGCCTGGAGCGCCGTGCGGCGTGGCGTGGATATCGAGTTCGAAGGCTTTACCTATCCCGAGCGCTTCTTGGTCATCTCCACCGACTTCGAGTTTGCCGACCATCTGCCGCGTCTCTCGTATGTGAACTATTGCTCGGACCCCAAGGAATGGTGCGTGCTGCTGCGCGTGCCCACCTTGTGGCGGGTGCTTTTCCCCACCCGCCCTGAGGAAAGCGACGAAGAGGTGCTGACCGACCAAGCCGTGCAGGCTCGGCTGCAAAACCTGCTGCCTCAGCCTGTGCCCTACCGCACCATGCACCGCACGCTCTACAAGGTGCACCAGCGGGTGGCCAAGCAGTTTCGCAAGGGCCGCGTGCTGCTGGCCGGCGACGCGGCGCACATCAACAATCCCCTGGGCGGCATGGGCATGAATGGCGGCGTGCACGATGCCTTCAACCTCTGCGAAAAGTTGTTGGCCGTCATGCAGGGTCAGGACCTGGCGCTGCTCGATCGCTACGAACGCCAGCGTCGCACCATTGCCATTGAATACATCAATGCCAGCACCGCCCGCAACAAGCGCGAAATTGAAGAACGCGATCCGGTGGAGCGCAAGAAAACCCAGGATGCGCTGCGGGCCACTGCAGCCGATCCGGTGGCTGCTCGCGCCTACTTGCGCAAGACCTCCATGCTTGATGCGCTTGACCGCGCCGAGGCCATTGCATGAGTGCCCCCGCCGGCATCGTGCGCGGTATCTCGCGGGTCAGCCCCGCTGATCGCAGGGCCCGTCTGGCCGCACGCCTGCGCGAAAAGCGTCTGCTCTCGGCCCCTGGTGTCTTTGAGATGGTTTCGGCCAAGATCGCCGACCGCATGGGCTTTGAGGCGCTCTATATGACCGGCTACGGCACCGTGGCCTCTTACCTGGGGCTGCCCGATGCCGGTCTGGCCAGCTATGCCGACATGGTCAACCGGGTGCAGCAATTTGCCAGCATCACCGCCACCCCCATGATCTGTGATGCCGACACCGGCTACGGCGGCCTGCTCAATGTGATGCACACCGTGCGCGGCTACGAGGCCGCGGGGGCCTGCGCCATACAGCTTGAAGATCAGGAATTTCCCAAGAAATGTGGCCATATGCTGGGTCGGCGGGTGATTGCCGCCGAAGCCATGGCTGAGAAGATACGGGTGGCGGTGGAAAGCCGCAGCGACCCCAACTTTCTCATCATTGCCCGCACCGACGCCCGCACCACTCTGGGCCTGGACGAAGCCCTGCGCCGCGCCGAGTTGTACGCCAAGGCTGGCGCTGACTTGCTGTTTGTGGAAAGTCCCGAATCGGTCGAAGAAATGCAGCGCATTGGGCGCAGCTTTGACCTGCCCCTGGTGGCCAACATGGTCGAGGGCGGCCGCACCCCGGTGCTCAGCCGCGAGGAATTGCAGTCGCTGGGCTACCGACTGGCCATTTTTCCGGCGGCCGCCTTCCTGGCAGCCGGCGCAGCTTTTGAGGGAATTTACCGCGCCATACAGGAGCGTGGGTCCACGGTGGGCGCCGATACACCGCTGTACGAATTTCAGAAGTTTTCAGAGCTCATGGGCTTTGACTGGGTTGCGCAGTTCGACCAAGATCACAGCCAGTCCTGACGGAGGAGCGGGGTTATGGACAAGCATGCCATCTACAAGCACCAGGGTCTTGGCGGCACCTCGGGGGTGGGTCGCAAGTGCGCCCTGATTCTGGTGGACTTTGTCAACGGCTTCGTCGACTTTGACCAGCTCGGCGGCCCGCACATTCTGGCCGCCGCCGATGCCACCGTGCCGCTGCTGCAGCACTTTCGCCAGCGGCAACTGCCCATCGTGCACACCCGTGTGGTGTTTGAGGACGACGGCTCCAACCACAACGTGTTTGCGCTGCGGGTGCCGCCGCTGCAAAAGCTCACCGAAACCGCGCCGGGCTCGCAAATCGTGCCGCAGCTCAAGCCGCTGCCCGGCGAATGGGTGATTCGCAAGCAGTCGGCCTCGGCCTTTTTTGAAACGGGCTTGGCTGGCTGGCTGCTGCAGCGCGGCGTGGATACCGCCGTGATCGTGGGGTGCACCACCAGCGGCTGCGTGCGCGCCAGCGTGGTCGACAGCATGCAGCACAACC
>CAZATV010000131.1:0-5745 GCA_964488145.1 uncultured Polaromonas sp. | reverse complement strand
ACAAAAATCAATAAGCCCTATAGGACGAAAGCCTTAAAGCGTCGATGCAATTGCGCGCCCCTGGCACGCCATCGCACGGTTACCCCCGCTCAGGTCTTGCGGCTGGCACTTTCCTTTTTGTGCTCTTCCAGACTGACCACCGGCGCACCGGCCTGCTTCCAGGCCGCAAAGCCACCGTCGATATGGGCCACATTGCGCATGCCCATGTCCTCCAAGGTCTTGGCAGCCAGGGCGCTGCGCCAGCCGGCCCCACAGAACAGGATGAACTGCCGGCTCTCGTCGGCAAACACGGGCTTGTGATACGGCGAAGCCGGATCGACCCAGAACTCGAGCATGCCACGCGGTGCCAGCAAGGCGCCGGGCACCGTGCCCTCGCGCTCGAGCTCGCGCACATCACGAATATCAACGATCTGCACATCGCCCTGGCCCAGGCGGCCTCGCACCTCCTGCACACTGTAGGTGGTGACCTGCGCCATGGCCTCGTCCACCAGTTGTTGGTATCCCTTGGTAATCGGCATGCCTGTCTCTCCTTGAAAAAATCACTTGCGCCAGAAGTGCCCGGTCAGCAGCACCAGCACCGAAAGCAATTCGAGCCGACCGAGCAGCATGGCAAAGGACAGCACCCAGGTCTGAAAGACACTGAGCTCCCCAAAATTGCCAGCGGGTCCGACTTGACCCAAGCCAGGGCCGATGTTGTTCACCGTGGCCACCACGGCGGAGAAGGCGGTCACGATATCGAGCCCCGAAAACAGCAGCAGCATGCTCAGGCCCACAGTGACCGCGCCGTAAATCAGCATGAAGCCCAGTACCGCCGTCATCACTGGCACGGGCACCACCGACCCGCCCAGGGTAACCGGATTGACCACCCGCGGATGAATGATGCGCACCAATTCACGCCGGGCCTGCTTGACCAGCAAGATGATGCGAACCATCTTGATACCGCCACCCGTGGATCCGGCGCAGGAGGCAAAGCAACCCAGAAAGAGCAGCAGCACCGGCGCGAACGCCGGCCACTGCGAATAGTCGGTGGCCGCATAGCCGGTGGTGGTGGCCAGCGACACCACATGAAAAGCACTGGCGCGCAGCGCCTCCAGCGCGTCCTCATACACCCCGTGGGTCAGAAGCAAGAGCGTCAGCAAGGCGGTAGAGGCAGCCAGCACCACCAGATAGGTGCGAATTTCCCGGTCACCGCTGATCGGCCGGATGGATCGACTGCGCAGCACCATGAAGTAACGCAGAAAGCTGATGCCAGCCAGCGTCATGAAGACAATGGCCACCATCTCGACGGCGGCCGAATCAAAATGTCCAAGGCTGGCGTCGTAGGACGAAAATCCGCCCAAACCCATGGTGGTGCACATGTGCATGAAGGCATCAGCCCAGCTCATGCCAGCCCAGCGGTAGGCCAGAAAGCAAGCCAGTGAAAACAGAAAGTAGACCCCCCACAAGCCGCGGGCGGTCTCGGCGATTCGGGGGGTGAACTTGGTGTCCTTCATCGGGCCCGGAGTCTCGGCCCGATACAGCTGCATGCCACCGAGCCCCAGCAAAGGCAGCACGGCCACCACCAGCAGCATGATGCCCAGGCCCCCGATCAACTGCAGGAAGCAGCGCCACACGTTGACCGACACGGGCAGGGCATCCAGCCCCGAAAGTGCAGTGGCCCCCGTGGCGGTCAGGGCGCTCATGGCCTCAAAATAAGCTTTGGTCCAGGTGATCTCGGGGACGCTGAACATCAGGGGCACGGCGGAGTAGGCGGGCAGCACCAGCCAGACCAGATTGACCAGCAGGAAACCATCGCGGGCCAGCAATTCGCGGCGGTGTCGCCGGGTCAGCCACCAGAGCACGACCCCGCTGCCCAGGGTCAACGCAAAGCCCGCCTCCCAAATCAGCAGATCGAAACTGTCGTCTTCGAACCAGGCCCAGACAATGGGCACAATGAAGGCAAAGGAAAATGCCACGATGATGCGTGACATGACGGCCAGAACAGGCAGGGTATCGCGCAGCATCAGCCGAAGAAGGTGGCCTTGACCTGAAACAGCTTCTCCACCTCGCGCACCATGCGCTTGCTGGGGATGAAGATGATGATGTGGTCGTCGGTCTCGATCAGGGTGTCATGGTGCGGCATCAGCACCTCCGATGCTTGCCCCCGCTGCCGCACGATGGCACCAATGCGGGCGCCCTGGGGCAGCGTGATTTCCTGCACCCGGCGGCCCACCAAACGCGAGGTCTGCGCGTCACCGCGTGCAACCCCTTCGAGGGCTTCGGCCGCACCGCGCCGCAAGCTGTGCACCGCCACCACATCACCGCGGCGCACATGGGCCAGCAATTCACCAATGACGGTCTGGGCCGGCGAGATGGCAATATCAATGGTGCTGCCCTGCATCATGTCCGCGTAGGCACGCCGGTTGATCAGGGACATCACCCGCCGGGCGCCCAGGCGCTTGGCCAGCATCGCCGACATGATGTTGTCCTCATCGTCGCTGGTCAGCGCCAAAAACAGATCCATATCGCCGACACGCTCTTCCAGCAGCAGGTCTTCGTCGGCCCCGTCGCCCTGCAAGACCAGCACACTGGACGGCAGTTGGCTGGCCAAATACTGGCAGCGCTGCGGATCGCGCTCGATCAGCTTGACCTCACACTGACCCACCAGGCTGCGGGCCAGGCGCAAGCCCACCTTGCCGCCCCCGGCAATCATCAGACGCTGCACCGGCTTGTCGCGCCGGTGTATGGCGGCGAGCACCTGCCGAATTTTGTCTGAATCGGCCAGCACGAAGACCTCATCACCGGCCTGAATGCGCGTCTGCGCGGTGGCCTCGACCTCCGCATCAAAACGATAGAGCGCCACCACCCGCATCCGGGCCTCCGGCAGCAACTGGCGAAATTCACCAATCGCATGGCCCACCAGATCGCTGCCCTCGGTGGCTCGCACCACAATCAGGCTGGCACGCCCCTGCGCAAACTGCAGCACCTGCAGCGCCTCCGGGTAGTCAATCAGTTGATGGATGTAATTCATCACCGATTCCTCAGGGCAGATCACATGATCGACCGCAAAACCGGTCTTGCCCAAGAGACTGTCGCCCTCCTTGAACTCGGGCGAACGCAGACGCGCCACCGTGGTGGGCACATTGAATAGGTCGTGCGCAATCTTGCACACCGCCAGATTGGACTCGTCCAGCGCTGCGCAGGCCACGATCATGTCCGCGTCCTGGGCGCCGGCCTCACGCAGCACCGAAGGCTGTATGCCGTTGCCGACCACGCCGCGCAAGTCCAGACGCTCCTCGAGCATGCGCAGGCGAACCGGATCCTGATCGATGACCGTGATGTCGTTGCGTTCAGAAACCAGGCTCTCAGCCACGCTCTCCCCCACGCGACCGGCCCCCAGGATGATGATATTCATGGCGCGCGCATCATACGCCGCCCCTGCTCGATTGCAGGCCGCAGTGCTTCAGAGCCCGCGCTGGATGATAATTTTTTGAATATCGCTGGTGCCTTCATAGATCTGGCACACCCGCACGTCGCGGTAAATGCGCTCGACCGGGAAGTCGCTCACGTAGCCATAGCCGCCCAAGGTCTGAAGGGCGGCGCTGCAGACCCGCTCGGCCATCTCGCTGGCAAACAACTTGGCCATGGCGGCCTCTTTCAGGCAGGGCCGGCCGGCATCACGCAGGCTGGCGGCATGCCAAATCAGCTGGCGCGCGGCCTCCAGCTCAGTGGCACACTGAGCCAGCCGAAAACCCACCGCCTGATGATCGATCAGGTGCACGCCGAAGCTCTCACGCTGCCTGGCGTAGTCAATGGCCACCTCCAAAGCACTGCGGGCCATGCCAACGCTCTGCGCCGCAATGCCAATGCGTCCGCCCTCCAGGGCCGACAGGGCAATCTTGTACCCCTCGCCTTCGGCGCCGATCCGATAAGCGGCCGGTATGGTGCACTGGTCAAACTGGATCTGCGCGGTGTCGCTGGAGCGCTGGCCCAGCTTGTCCTCCAGCCGCGCCACCCCATAACCCGGCGTGTCGGTCGGTACGATAAAGGCGCTCATCCCCTTCTTGCCCGCGCTCTTGTCAGTAACCGCAATCACAATAGCCACCTGCGCGTTCTTGCCGCTGGTGATGAATTGCTTGACGCCCTGGATGACGTAGGCATCACCCTGTCGCACCGCTGTGGTTCGCAAGGCCGAAGCATCCGAACCCACATGGGGCTCGGTCAGACAGAAGGCACCCAACAGCTCACCGCGCGCCAGGGGCGTGAGCCACTGGCGCTGCTGCTCGGGGGTGCCATAACGCAGCAAAATCGCATTGACCGGACAGTTGGTCACGCTGATGGCCGTACTGGTGCCGCCGTCGCCGGCCGCGATTTCCTCAAGCACCACGGCCAGGCTGAGATAGTCCAGGCCGGCTCCACCTAGCTCCTCGGGCACGCAGATCCCGTAAGCCCCCAGCTCAGCCAGACCCCGATGCACCTGATGCGGGAATTCATGGGTCTTGTCCCAGCGCGCCGCATTCGGCCAGAGCTCGCGCTGGGCAAAATCGCGCATCGCATCGCGCACCATGATCTGATCTTCATTGAGCAGCATGAAAAAATCTCCTGCGGGTTCACCAGGGCAGCGCCTGCCCGTCCTGGTTGATGAAAGCGCCTCGCTGGCTCACCCCCACCTCGGTGAGGGTGCGCCGCATTCGCGCCACACTGTCCTGTACGGTCAGCGGGGCTGCGGCCCCGCCCATATCGGTCTGCACCCAACCCGGGCTGAGCGCCAGCAGGATGCAATGGGGGTAATCGACCTGCGCTGCGTGCACCGCCATGTTCAGCGCGGCCTTGCTGCTTCGATACAGCCAACCATAACTGCTGCCGCAGTCAGCGATGCTGCCCATCTCACTGCTGATGAAGGCCATGGCCGCACCGGGCTTTAGCAAGGGCGCCACCTGTGGCAAGGTCTGCATGGCGCCCAACACATTGGTGCGCATCAAGCGGTCGAAATCGGGCTGCGTGGGAACGCTGTGCGCATCGGCGCGGTCCATGACGCCGGCCACGTACAGGGCCAGGTCCAGCTCCACCCCGTCGAGCATCCAGGCCAAACCGCTCAAGCTGGCCGGATCGGCCACATCGATGCGCAGGGTCTGGCAGTCCAGCTCGCGCAAGCGCTGTAGACCGGCCTCCTCGCGCGCAGTGGCCCAGACGTGCCAGCCCGACTGCCGGTACTGGCGTGCGAACTCCAGGCCGATGCCACGCGAGGCGCCGATCACCAGAGCGGCAGGCATGGCTTCAGCACAGTTCCAGGGCCACCGCGGTGGCCTCGCCGCCACCGATGCACAGGGTAGCCAAACCACGCTTGAGGCCGCGGGCCTGCAAGGCGTGCATCAGGGTGACCATGATGCGTGCCCCCGAGGCGCCAATGGGATGGCCCAGGGCGCAGGCACCGCCGTTGACGTTGACGATGTCGTGGGAGACCTTGAGCTCGTGCATCAGGGCCATGGGCACCACGGCGAAAGCCTCATTGACCTCCCACAGCTGTACGTCGGAGACCTTCCAGCCCGCCTTGTCCAGCGCCTTCTGGCTGGCTCCCACCGGCGCAGTGGTGAACCACTCGGGCGCCTGGGCATGGACCGCATGGCTGACGATGCGCGCCAAGGGCTTGCAGGCAAGCTTTTGCGCGGTGCTCTGGCGCATCATCACCAGGGCGGCTGCGCCATCGTTGATCGAGGAGCTGGCCGCCGCCGTGATGGTCCCGTCCTTCTTGAAGGCCGGCTTGAG
>CAZATV010000130.1:0-5885 GCA_964488145.1 uncultured Polaromonas sp. | reverse complement strand
AACAGATAGTGAGAAATCCGTTTCCAATACCCAAAATCAGTACAGTTTTACAGGATCTGGAAGGGTTCACGTATGCAACAGCCCTTGACCATCCAGAACGACATCAAGCGGGTGGTGGCCTACTCCACGCTTTCTCAGCTCGGTTACATGACGGTCGCTCTGGGAGCTTCGGCCTATTCGGTCGCGGTGTTCCATCTGATGACCCATGCCTTCTTCAAGGCGTTGCTGTTTTTAGCCGCCGGTTCGGTCATCATGGGTCTGCACCACAACCAGGACATCCGTTGGATGGGTGGTGTGCGCAAGTACATGCCGATCACCTGGATCACCTGCCTGCTGGGATCCCTGGCGCTCATTGGTACCCCCTTGCTGTCGGGCTTTTACTCCAAGGACAGCATCATCCTGGCGGTGCAGGCCAGCAACCTGCCGGCCAGTGGTTTTGCTGGCTTTGCGGTGGTGGCCGGTGTATTCGTGACGGCCTTCTATTCTTTTCGCATGTACTTCCTTGTCTTCCATGGTAAGGAACGCTATGACCAGGCTCCGCATGAGCCAGGACACGATGACCACCACAGCGGGCACGGGGCCAAGCCCCACGAGTCGCCCTGGGTGGTGACGCTCCCGTTGGTGCTACTGGCGATTCCTTCGGTCGTCATCGGCTACTACACCATCGCCCCCATGCTCTTCGGGGATTTTTTCAAGGATGCAATCAGCGTGAATGCGCAATTGCACCCAGCGATGACTGAATTGGCCAAGGCTTTTCACGGCCCCCTGGCCATGGCCAGCCATGGACTGGTCACGCTTCCTTTCTGGTTGGCGGTGGCCGGCGTGGTCTTGGCCTGGTATTTTTATCTGGTCAACCCTGCAGTCCCGGCGGCCATCGCGCGTGCCCTGCGTCCGGTGGTGGTGGTGCTGGAAAACAAGTACTACATGGACTGGTTCAATGAGAACGTCCTGGCGCGCGCCGCCCGCAACCTTGGCGTGGGCCTCTGGAAGGGCGGCGATCAAGCGGTGATTGATGGGGCAGTGGTCAACGGCTCATGGCGCTTGGTGGCCTGGGTGTCGGCTGCCGTGCGGCAACTTCAGTCCGGTTTCATCTTTCACTATGCGCTGGCCATGATCGTCGGCATTTTTGTGTTGATGACCTGGTTCGTCTGGATCAACAAGTAAAAGAGGGAACACATGGCTTTGCTGAGCCTGGCGATCTGGACGCCTATCGTTTTTGGAGTGATCCTGCTGGCCTTGGGTCGTGATGAGCAGGTCAAGGCCGTGCGTGCGCTGGCTCTCATGGGGGCGCTGGTCAGCTTGTTGGTGACCGTGCCTCTGTACCTTCAGTTCCAGTACGACACCAGTGCCATGCAGTTTGTGGAGAAAGCCGTCTGGATTGCGCACTTCAACGTCAATTACCACCTCGGTCTGGACGGCATCTCCTTTTGGTTTGTGTTGCTCACTGCCTTTATGACGGTGATCGTGGTGATTGCGGGCTGGGAGGTGATCGAACAGCGGGTTAATCAGTACATGGGGGCTTTCCTCATACTCTCAGGGCTGATGATCGGCGTCTTCAGCGCGCTCGACGCGATGCTGTTCTTCGTGTTCTTCGAGGCGACCCTGATCCCCATGTACCTGATCATCGGAATTTGGGGCGGTCCGAACAAGATTTATGCCGCCTTCAAATTCTTTCTCTACACGCTGCTCGGGTCCCTGCTGATGCTGGTGGCTCTGGTCTATCTGTACAACAAGTCCGGCGGCAGTTTCGACCTGAGTGACTGGCACAAGCTGCCTTTGGGCATGACGGCGCAGACCCTGCTGTTCTTTGCCTTCTTTGCCGCCTTCGCGGTGAAGGTTCCCATGTGGCCCGTACACACCTGGTTGCCCGATGTGCACGTGGAGGCGCCGACCGGCGGCTCTGCGATCCTGGCGGCGATCATGCTTAAGCTGGGCGCTTATGGCTTCCTGCGTTTTTCCATGCCGATTGCCCCAGATGCTTCCCGAGAGTGGGCCTGGTTGATGATCGCCTTGTCGCTGATTGCGGTCATTTACGTGGGTCTGGTCGCCATGGTGCAGCAGGACATGAAGAAACTGGTCGCCTATTCCTCGGTGGCTCACATGGGTTTCGTTACGCTCGGCTTCTTTATCTTCAATGAACTCGGTGTTGCCGGGGGCCTGGTGCAGATGATTGCCCATGGCTTTGTCTCAGGCGCCATGTTCTTGTGTATAGGCGTGCTTTATGACCGGGTGCATTCGCGGCAGATTGCCAGCTATGGCGGTGTGATCAACACCATGCCCAAGTTTGCGGCCTTTGCGCTGCTGTTCGCGATGGCCAACTGCGGCCTGCCGGGTACAGCCGGCTTTGTAGGGGAGTGGATGGTCATACTTGGGGCCGTCCAGTACAACTTCTGGATCGGTCTCGCAGCGGCCACCGCCCTGATCTTTGGTGCCGCCTACACCCTGTGGATGTTCAAGCGGGTCTATCTAGGTGATGTGGCCAATGATGATGTCCGCGCCCTGTCTGATATCAATGCCCGCGAATTCCTCATGCTCGGTTTACTGGCTGTGGCGGTGCTCTATATGGGCATCTACCCCAAGCCCTTCACCGATGTGATGGACGCCTCGGTGGCCGAACTGCTTCGGCATGTGGCCCTGTCCAAGCTGAACTGACCGTCCCACCGCCTAACGAATTCGAGTATTTACATGATTGATGCACAGAGCTGGTACGCGGTCTATCCTGAGATCATCCTGCTGGTCATGGCCTGCGTGATTGCGCTGGTTGACCTGGGCGTCAAAAGCCCGCGCCGCACCCTGAGCTATGTTCTGACCCTGGGCACGCTGGCTTGGGTGGCCTTGGTCACCGGCTCCCAGGCAGCCTCTGGCCAGGTGGCCTACGGATTTGGCAAGATGGTGGTCAGTGAGCCCATGGGCAACTGGCTCAAATGTTTTTCGGCCTTGGCCCTGATGGCCACCGTGGTCTATGGCCGGCCATATGCATCCGATCGCGGCATGCTGCGCGGTGGAGAGTTCTTCACCCTGGCGCTGTTCTCCCTGCTGGGGGCCTTCCTGATGATCTCCGGCCACAACTTCTTGGTCCTCTACATGGGGCTGGAGCTGATGACCCTGTCGAGTTACGCCATGGTAGCCCTGCGCCGCGATCATGCTAACTCCACCGAGGCGGCTATGAAGTACTTTGTACTCGGCGCGCTGGCTTCCGGTTTCCTGCTGTATGGTCTGTCGATGATCTATGGGGCGACCGGCAGCCTGGATGTGGCTGAGGTGTTCAAGGCCATCGCCAGCCGGGAGATTAAGCATCAGGTGCTGGTGTTCGGGTTGGTTTTTGTGGTGGCCGGGCTGGCCTTCAAGATCGGCGCCGTGCCTTTCCACATGTGGCTCCCAGACGTCTACCACGGCGCTCCGACAGCCATTACGCTGGCCATTGGTGCGGCCCCGCAGCTGGCGGCCTTCGCCATGACGGTCCGCATCTTGGTGCAGGGCCTGCTGCCGCTGGCCATCGACTGGCAGCAGATGCTCGGCGTGCTGGCGGTCTGCTCGCTGCTGGTGGGTAACCTCGCCGCAGTCGCCCAGACCAATCTCAAGCGCATGCTGGCTTTTTCCACCATTGCGCAAATGGGCTTCTTCCTCCTGGCCATGTTGGCCGGCGTGGTCGGCGGTGAAAAAATCAATGCCCAGTCGGCCTACGGTTCGGCCATGTTCTATGTGGTTACTTATGTGCTGACCACTCTGGCTGTTTTTGGTGTCATCATGCTGCTGGCCCGCGAGGGTTTTGAGTCGGAGGAAATTTCTGATCTGGCCGGCTTGAACCAGCGCAGCCCGCTGTATGCCGGCATCATGGCGTTGGGCATGTTTTCACTCGCAGGTGTGCCTCCGCTGGTGGGTTTTTATGCCAAGTTGTCTGTGATTGATGCTTTGCTGTCCGCGCAGGGATTGGAGTATTTGTCTCTGGCCATCTTTGCCGTGTTGGTCTCCCTGATCGGTGCTTTCTACTATTTGCGGGTGGTCAAGGTGATGTACTTCGACCCGGTTCCCCACCATGCGGCCCATCCGATTGAAGCCGGGCAGGATGTACGCGTGGTGCTCAGTTTCAATGGGGCCTTGATTCTGCTACTGGGCTTGATGCCCGGCGGGCTGATGACCCTTTGTGCGCAGTCCATGGGCAGTGTTCTGAAGTCTCTAGGCACCTGAGGTCCCTCGATGAATTCCCAAACTTTTGCCTGGGTCATTATTGTGCTCGCGCTGGTGGCCGCCAACTTACCCTTCCTGAGCAATCGGGTCCTGCTGATACGCCGTATGGCGGGACCGAAGCCCCTGGCTTTGCGTTTGCTGGAATTGTGCCTCTTGTATTTTTTGGTTGGGGCTGTGGCCTTGATGATTGAGAAAAGCGTGGGTCGGGTGGCGCCTCAGGGCTGGGAGTTCTATGCGGTGACGGCCAGTTTGTTTCTGACGCTGGCGTTCCCCGGTTTTGTCTACCGCTACCTTTACACCCGCTCCTGAGTTCTCCGCGTGAACCCCGATCCATCCGGCGATGAGCGGCATCTGCGCGAAGAACGGGTCTCCAGCCAGGAACTGCTGAAGGGGCATTTTCTGGTGGCTCGCCGTGACACGGTGAGCCTGCCCGACGGCAGCCTGGCCCAGCGTGAGTACGTCTGCCATCCCGGGGCGGTCGTGATCGTGGCTGAGCTCGACGATGGCCGCTTTGTTCTGGAGCGGCAGTGGCGTTACCCGCTCGGAAGGGCGTTTACAGAGTTCCCCGCAGGCAAGCTTGATGTCGGAGAAGACCCTTGGCGCTGCGCGCAGCGCGAGCTGCGCGAGGAGACGGGGTATACGGCCCGGCGTTGGGCTTATGCCGGCCCGGTGCATCTGGCCATTGCCTACTCCACCGAGGTGATTCACCTGTTTTTTGCACGCGATCTGCAGTCCGGGGAGCGTCGGCTCGATCCGGGTGAATTTCTCGATGTATTCCCGGCCAGTCTGGAGCAGATGCTCCAGTGGGTGCGTGAGGGGCGGGTGACTGACGCCAAGACTCTCTTTTGCCTCCTGTGGGCCCAGAATCTCCGTTCAGGGTTTTGGTCGCTCGACTGGCAGGATGCGACCTGAGTCGCGCTCTGCCTTGAAAAGAAAGCCTTCAGCAGGGATTTCCTTGCCGGCGCGATAATGAGGCATGAAAGTTCTGGATCTCAAGTGTGCTCAGGAGCACGTTTTTGAGGGGTGGTTTGCCTCCGAGGAGGACTTCCAGACGCAAAGTCAGCGGGGGCTTGTGGCCTGCCCGGTTTGCGGCCAAACCGCCGTGGAAAAACAGCTCAGTGCGCCGCGCCTCAATCTCGGCGCCTCCGCGCCAGCGGCAGCCAAAGAAGACTTGCCGGCAGCCGCTGGTCATGCGCAACTGCAGGCTCTGTGGCTCAAAGCGGTTCGTCAGATCGTTGAGCAAACCGAAGACGTGGGCGAACGGTTTGCAGATCTGGCCCGTCAAATGCATTACGGTGAGGAGCCCGAGCGCGGTATTCGGGGTCGGACCTCTCCCCATGAGGCTGCTGCCTTGCTGGAGGAGGGCATTTCGGTCATGCCGCTGGTTCTGCCGGAAGCCCTCAAAGAACCGCTGCAATAGTCCGTCCCGACAGGCTGCAGCCTGTCGGGAGGCCCGTCAGGCGCCGTACTCGGCTCGCAGAATCTTGGCCGCTTCGGTCATGGCGCGCAGTTTGCCATCGGCCACTTCACGGGGCAGATATTTCATGCCGCAGTCGGGGGCCAGAATCACCTGCTCAGGCTTGATGAATTGCAGGGCCCGCTTGATGCGGGAGGCCACCACCACCGGCGATTCGATAGACATGTCTTCCAGGTTCAGGCAGCCGACCATGATCTGCTTGCCCGGCAGGCTTTGCAGC
>CAZATV010000129.1:0-5931 GCA_964488145.1 uncultured Polaromonas sp. | reverse complement strand
CAGCGTGCACCAGATCGCGACCGACAGCTCGCAAAAAATCCCACAGCGCTGGCCCCCCTCGGTGATGGGGCAAATCGCCCACGGCGCAGCGTTTGAACACCACGCGCTGGCCGCGGCCGTGTTCGTGCGCTACACCCTGGGCGTGGACGAGGAAGGCCAGGCCTACACCCTGAACGACCCCCAAGCGGTCAGCCTGATGGCCCAAGGCGCAGACCAGCGCAGCCAGCGGGACGATATGCAGGGCGTGAGTGGCAAAGAAGTGGGCCACACGAAGGTCCCCGCCGTCCCGCGACCAGCCCATCAGCCCAATGCCACCGGCGTCGCTGGGCGTGCCACCCACCCAGTGACTCCCCAACCCCGACAAAGTACCGGCCGTGATCAGCGTGAGAGGCAGTGTCAGGGCAAGGCCCCAGACGAGACCGGTTCGAACCGCCGGCGAGAGATTCCCGGCCGGATACCGATGGATGGCCCAAGCCAGACTGGTGCTGGCCGAGGTCAGCACGATGGCGGCCATACCCATCGCCGAGTAAATGGCTGCCCAATAGGGTGCCTCGTTGAAATGCGAAGCCGTCGCCAGCGCTGACGCCGCACCAATCCAGACAACCTCCAGTACCACGGCCAGCACGACGACGCGCTCATGCCATGGCCACCAGGGTCTGCGCGTGATCTCGGCTGAAGCAAAGCGGCTGAACACCGCCAGCGTGAACAGGTAGACGACCAGCGCGACATGGAACTTCAGCGGCTTGATCCAAACGTTGATCCCCTGGAACATGCGCGTGTCGAGGGCCAAGGCCCCCAACAGCGGAACCATCGCAGCCCCCAGCAGGACAGCGAGTCCGGTGTAGCGGGGCGAGTCTTCCGCCAGGCGGGCCAGAGCCAGGTGCGCATGGGCCAGGATTCCCCTCTCATCCGCGAGGCGGCCCATTGATGCCCTGTGCGAAGCACGCAGAGATTGAAAAAGCAAATAGCCCGCCGGTCCGAACAGAAACGTGGCCAGCAGGCAGGGAATGAGCGCCACATGGGCAATGCCCTCGCGGCGAGCTGTCCGAGCCTGCCAGGCACCCAGCAGGAGATCGAAGGCAAGGTAGTGCACCCAACCCGCCAGCAGCAGCCAGCGGTTCTGGAACAACTGCTCGACCGACCTCAAGCTGTCAAACCCACCCTGTCCGTCGGCCCAGTGCGCCAGCACGATGGCCGTGTAGCCCACTGACAGCACCAGCGGTATGACGGTGCCGCCAAGCACCTGCAACAGACGAGGCGCAAGTGGGATCAATCCCAGCGTCAGCCAGCCCGCAAGCGCGATCGAGTTCGCTAGCTGAAACCATTCATCCGGGTTCATCGATTACTCCAGTACAGGCCGTTGGCACCTGAGAGATGTCAGCCGTTGTTCCGCTGCTGTGGGGCGGCCTCAACCGAGCCCACCGCGCGGCCGACATCGTCGCAAAGAGGCTGAGACCCTAAAGGAGCAGGATCAGGCTCGCTGCGCGAGACAGCATGCGTGGCCCTGAGTGGTCGCCGGAGGTTGGCAAGGGTTGTCATGAGGGCTCAAATAAAACCATAGACGGGTATTGTGTGTATCTTTCGCTATGCACACAATTGCTTATCTTTCAAAATCTGAATTTCATTTATGAATACCTTGTTTGACTGGTCGCTTGTGCGCTCATTCCTGGCCGTACTTGAGCAGGGAAGTCTTCTCGCCGCCGCACGCCATTTGCAGTCGAGCCAGCCCACCATTGGGCGGCATGTGACGGAACTGGAATCTCAGCTGGGCCTGGTTCTGTTCGAACGGACCGGACGGGGACTGCTGCCGACCGAGGCGGCACTTCGACTGGCCGAATCTGCGCGTGCCATGCAACTTGGGGCTGATGCACTCGCCCGCAGCGTCATGGGTGCGGATCACGCGATATCCGGAACGGTGCGCATCACCGCCAGCCAACCAGTGTCATGCTACGTGCTGCCCCCCTTGCTGGCACAAATGCGCTTGTCACTGCCCGATGTGCAGGTGGAATTGGTCTCCAGCAATGCCGTGAGCAACCTGCTGCAACGGGAGGCCGATATCGCGGTGCGCATGGTCCAACCCAAACAGGCCACGGTGATTGCCCGGAGGGTGGGCAAGGTGGCGATCAAGGCCTGCGCGCACCAGGATTACCTGCGCCGACGTGGCTTGCCGCACCAGCCTGCCGATCTGCTGGAGCACCAGCTCATTGGGGGCGATCGCAATGGTGACATCCTCAAAGCCTTTGCCGCCAGGGGGTTGCCGGTGTTACGGGAGCAGTTTGCGTTCAGGACGGATGACCTGATTGTGATCTGGCAAGCCGTTCGGGCGGGCCTGGGCATCGGTTTTGTCAGCGAACACCTGTTACGAACCGATCCAGCGGTTGTACCGGTGCTGCCCAAGCTGAAGATTGAACCGCTTCCGGTATGGCTGGCTGTCCACAAGGAGGTCCGGACCAGCCAACGCATACGCGCGGTCTATGACTTTTTGGGCGACGCTTTGCCGGGTGCGATTTAGCCGCTCATTCATCGAATCAACCGGTCGTTCAAAAACGCTGGCTTGCCGACCAAGGCTTCCGATAGATTGACCGTTGTTCGGAATGAACTTCCCCGGAAGATCAAGCCAACACCGCGTCAACTTCACTACTTGGAAGGCGTTTCATGAAACTTATTACCACTCTCACATCATTGGCTGTTTCAGGCTTGATGATCGGCATGACGGGTACCGCCTGGGGCCAGACCGAGCCACGCGGTTTTTACGCCACTGTCTATACCCAAGCCAGCAATCTTGGGGCAACGTCTTTCGACGAGATCGGAAACGCTGGCTTCGGCTCCGGTTTGAGGGCCAGCTTTGGAACCGGACTGGGTCTGGGTGGTGACATCGGGTATCGCTACGGCAATGGCTGGGCATCAGAGCTGGAGTGGAACTGGCGTCGCCATGATCTCAAGTCACTCCAGCGCGCAGGATCCACACTCGCCACCAGTGGTGACTTTGCATCCAACATCATCTTTGTCAACGGTCTGAGACGATTCGTCGGCCAAACGGGTGGCTGGACGCCCTACGTGGGCGCAGGTCTGGGATGGGTTCAAGAGATCGATTTCGATATCAACTCGGGCGGTACTGAACGAGCATGGTCCAAAAATGGCAAGGTTGCTGTCCAGCTGATCGGTGGTGCCGAGATCCCGCTTGGCGGTGCCTGGCGCTTGGCAACAGATGTTCGCCTCATGAGGGTGGGAAATGTTCAATTGCCTGCAGAGGAAGGGGTGACGGGTCGGCTGATCCAGCCGCGCTACAACCCTGTTTCAGTTCAGGTGGGGTTGCGCCGCGCATTTTGATCAGCGTGACCCTGTGCTTGATGGGATGCGGTCGGCCTGGCTTCGTACCGAGCCTGGTCACCGAACCACGCCACCGCATCCGCCTTTCGACGACGGCTGACAGGTACTTCGCGACCATCGCTCAGCTCACAGACAGCGGACTCACCGCTACGCCTGACAGTACGGACATGCTTGGCATGCACCCACCATGAGCGATGTATGCGCATCCCTGCGCTGCCTTCGGTGTCTTCAACCTCTTGCAAGCTGCCCAGCACCAGTGCGGAGCCCCGGGAAGTCCAAACGCGCAGGTATTGCAGTTCGGACTTGACGGCGATCACATCGTCGCCCAATTCAGCCGGCAAATTTGCACGCCAACTGCGTGGCCTGTCCTTTTCAACGGCGATCAGGGCCTCTGACATGGGTTCGAGCTGCTCATCCACCTGCAGCGTGCCACTTTGAACCAAGGTTGGCAACAAACCCTGCAGGCGAGGCCAGGAGATCAATGTCCACGCAGCAATGACCGGTCCAGAAATCTCCAGCCATTCATCGAGCAACACCGTCCATGCAGTTGTATGTTGCACACTGAGGGGTTGATCGGCGTCGGGCGTTTCGGCAAAACCCAATACGTGCTGCATCAATCCCTCACCGATGAGCCAGTAGATCGGAGTCAGCAGCGCGGCACCACAAAAACCGCTCATCAGAACGAGCAACCACAGAGGCATTCGACCCCGTTGGTCGACTCTGCTCATCGCATACAGCGTCCCCTGCAGTACGCTCAGACCTATTGAAATTTGTAAAAACCAAAATAGCGCCATCCAGGGCCAAGGCGCACTGAATCCAGGGTCTGGTGTCAAGGCGATCACCAGCAGCCACAGAGATAATCCCGCGCCCCCCAAGTAACGGATGGTCGATACGCTGTTGGCTGATCCTGATGCTATTGGCATGCTGCTAGCCTATCACCGGGTTCGCCAATAGCTTGGATTGGGCGGTCCCAAAAAGGGGCATCTGAATCGATCACCAAGTCTCGACCGATGGACGCAGATCCAGCTCGAACGTCCATGCGTCACGAGGCTGACTGTGTAACCACCAGTAGGCCTCGGCGATATGGTCCGGGTTCAGGATGCCATCTGGGCCGGCATCGGCAACGCGTTGCGCGAAGTGTTGTCTTGAGTAGGCGGTGTCGATCAGGCCATCAATGACCACATGCGCGACATGCAGACCTTGAGGACCGAATTCACGGGCCATGGATTGGGCCAATGCCCGCAATGCGGCCTTTCCTCCTGCGAAGGCCGAAAAACCCACACCCCCTCGCAGGCTGGCCGTGGCGCCGGTGAAAAGAATGGTACCGCGCCCGCGCGGCAGCATCACCCGAGCCGCCTCACGACCCGCCAAAAAGCCTGCCAGCGCGCACATCTCCCAGACTTTGAAGTACTTTTGCGCCGTCGTCTCCAAGATCGGGAATCGCACATTGCCACCCACATTGAACACCAGCACCTCGATCGGACCGACTTCGGCTTCGATGTGCTGGAAAAAGTTGACCACCTGGTCTTCACGCCGCGCATCCAGGCTGAATGCCATAGCCCGCCCACCCTCAAAGGCAATGTGATCAACCAGTGGCTTGAGCGCTGTCTCGGTGCGCCTTGCTGCGCAAACCACATAGCCCTCCTCGGCAAAGCGTCGCGCCACTGCTGAACCCGTCGCATCACCAGCGCCGATCACACAACAAACACCGCGTTCGCTCATGGAGTTCACCTTTTAAAAGATTTCAGGCTCGGGCGGTCGGACGGGCAGAAACCTGAGTAAACCAGCGCGACAAATGGGCCATCTCGGGAGGTATGCGCAGGCCGACCGCCTTGCCCAGCACGCAAGCACACTGCGCAACGATGTCGGCCAGGGTGTAGTCATCGCCAGCGATGTGGCTGCGCTCGGCCAACTCGCCATCCAGCCACGCCATGGTCTGCAGCGCCCGATTGCGGGCCCAGCCGGCGACTTCGGGCACCTGCTCGACGCGCCCGCGGTAGAAGTCGCTGCTGTGCACAAATGCCAGTGCGATCGGCTGCGACAGCTCATGGTCGATGCGCAGCGTCCACATCTCGATGTGGGCTGCGGTCTGAGGTGTTCGCCCCATCAGCGGTGGATGCGGGTGCAATGCCTCCAGATAACGGCAAATCGCCAATGACTCTGCAATGGCGCTGCCATCATCGAGTTCGAGCACCGGCAGCTTACCCATCGGATTGAGACGCAGGAACTCGCGCGTGGCATTGGCGCCGCCGGCAGCGTCCACCTCGCGACGCTCGATCGTGATGCCCTTTTCAGCCATGAAGATGCGCACGCGCCGGGGGTGCATGCCAGCGCTCAAGTCGTGAAGAATCATGTCAGGTTCTCCTGTCTCAGTCATTCAAGTTTCATGGCACGGATCACACGTTCAGCCACCTCGTTGGCGAGTTCTGGGATGGAAATGAGCGCCCCCGGGACGCGTCCGCTGCGCAAGGTGGCTGCACCATGCACAGCACTCCACGCGAACAACGCATCACGCTCACTCGGCTGCGTGGGAATAACCCCCTTTGAATACAAGCCCAGCAAAGCCGCAGGAAGATATTCGTAGCTGTCGGGTTTGCCTTC
>CAZATV010000128.1:4802-5997 GCA_964488145.1 uncultured Polaromonas sp. | reverse complement strand
GGCCGAGGTACGGTGGGGGTGGGAGCGCCGCCCTCGGCGCGAGGGGGCTGCTCAGCCGGCGCTCAAAATCTTTGCGTATGAGCGCGGCACAATACCCGAATGTCGAAAAAAGTTCTGCTTCTGGGCGGCACCGGCTTCGTCGGTCGCCATGTGTGCGAAAAACTGACCCGCTTGAATATCGGGGTGACAGTCCCTACGCGCAGGCTGCGCCATGCGGCAGCGGTGCTCACCTTGCCTCAGGTGCAAGTGGTCGAGGCCGATCTTCACGATCCTGCGCAGCTGGCCCGTCTGCTTGCCGGCCATGATGCGGTGGTGAATCTGGTGGCCATTCTTCAAGGCACGCCGGCCGCATTTGAGAAGGTGCATGTGGACCTGCCGCATTCCTTGGTGCGTGCCTGCGAGCAAACCGGCGTGCGACGGGTGGTCCACATCAGCGCGCTGGGGGTCAATAGCGAGCACCCGGAACGCCTGCCTTCCCAATACCTGCGCAGCAAGTCACGGGGTGAGCGGGTGCTCAAGCAGGCTCGACTGGCGCTGACGGTGATCCGGCCCAGCGTGATCTTTGGAGCCGAAGACCGGTTTCTCAACACCTTTGCGCAGTTGCAGCGTCTGGCGCCTTTCGTGCCCCTGGCCGGTGCTCACGCGCGACTGCAGCCCGTATGGGTGGAAGACGTGGCCCAGGCCGTGGTGGCCTGTCTGACGGAGCCCCATGAGAGAGGCAGTCTTGGTCGCACCTACGAAGCGGCAGGGCCTGAGGTTTATACCCTCCGAGAGCTGGTGCAATGGGCCGGCCGATGGGCGGGGCTGGCCGGTGGACGAGGTCGACCCGTCTGGCCTTTGCCTGACGCGCTCGCCCGTGTGCAGGCGTGGCTGATGGAAAGGCTGCCCGGCGAACCCTTGCTCAGCCGCGACAACCTGGATTCATTGAGCGTGCCCAATGTGGCCTCTGGCAGCCTGCCCGGCCTGTCCGATCTGGGCGTACAGGTTAGCTCCGTACAGGCGATCGCGCCGAGCTATCTGCGTCGGCTGAGTTCCTGATAGGGGTGGCGGGCTTGCTCGCGGGGGCCTCATCTCGTGCGGGGTGGATCCTCGATGCGCAACCCTTGCCTCGTGGGACGCCGCCCCTGGCTCAGCCGGGATCTTGAGCAGCCTCCGGGCGCATCAGGCCCCATCGCCGCGAGGGCGCGGCTCCCAC
>CAZATV010000128.1:3384-4702 GCA_964488145.1 uncultured Polaromonas sp. | reverse complement strand
GCAGCGCTGGATGAGGCCGCCCAACCTACACTTGCGGCATGGAGGTCTATCAGGTCGGCGGTTCGGTGCGCGATACCCTGCTGGGTTTGGCCGTGCAGGACCGCGACTGGGTGGTGGTCGGCGCCCGTGCCGAAGACCTGGTGAGGC
Source organism: uncultured Polaromonas sp. (assembly GCA_964488145.1). Lineage (GTDB taxonomy): Bacteria > Pseudomonadota > Gammaproteobacteria > Burkholderiales > Burkholderiaceae_C > Polaromonas. The sequence goes on along the minus strand of CAZATV010000128.1, from coordinate 4,555 downwards.
AGGGCTACCTGCCGGTGGGCAAGGACTTTCCGGTTTTCCTGCATCCGAGCACCCGCGAGGAATATGCGCTGGCGCGCACCGAACGCAAGACCGCGCCGGGCTATCGCGGCTTTGCTGTGCACGCAGATCCGTCGGTCAGCCTGGAAGACGATCTCTCGCGCCGGGACCTCACCATCAATGCGATGGCACTTGACCCGCAGGGCCGGTTGATCGACCCCCACGGCGGCCAGGCCGATCTGAAAGCTCAGGTGCTGCGCCATGTCTCGCCTGCTTTTGCTGAGGATCCGGTTCGCATCTTGCGCGTGGCTCGTTTTGCAGCGCGACTGCACCATTTTTCAGTCGCTCCGCAAACCTTGAATTTGATGCGAGAGATGGTGGAGAGCGGAGAGGTTGATGCGCTGGTACCCGAGCGCATGTGGCAAGAGCTCTCGCGCGCACTCATGGAAGCTCGGCCTTCGCGCTTTTTCGAAGTGCTGCGCCAATGTGGCGCCCTGGCGCGTCTGCTGCCCGAAGTCGATGGCCTGTGGGGCGTACCGCAATCGCCCGAGCACCATCCAGAGATCGATACCGGCGTGCACCTGATGATGGTGCTGGATCAATCGGCACAACTGCAGGCGCCGCTGGCGGTGCGCTTTGCCTGCCTGGGGCACGATCTGGGCAAGGGCCTGACGCCGCCGCACGAATGGCCGCGGCATATCGGCCATGAGGCACGCAGCGTGCGCCTGCTAGGCGGGCTATGCGACCGCCTGCGCGTACCCACGGCCTGCCGAGAACTGGCCGAGGTGGTGGCACGCGAACATGGATCGATTCACCAGAGCCTGGGCTTGGGGGCTGCTGCACTCTTGCGGCTGCTCGAGCGCTGCGATGCCTTTCGCAAACCGCAGCGTTTTGAGGACATTCTGCTGGCCTGCTGCTGCGATTCACGCGGTCGACGGGGACGCGAGGACTCACCCTATCTGCAGCGAGATCGCCTGCTGCGCGCTCTGGCTCTGGCGCAGGCCGTTCCCAGCGATCAGATCGCGCTGCAGGCACAGGCCCAAGGGCGCAGCGGTCCGCAGATTGCACAAGCCATTCATCAAGCCAGGGTTGAGGCGCTCAAGGTTTTCGAGGTCTAAGCCCGATCGCCGCGAGGGCGCGGCTCCCACAAGATCGCGCAGGTCCTGTGCGCTGC
>CAZATV010000128.1:0-3284 GCA_964488145.1 uncultured Polaromonas sp. | reverse complement strand
TGCGCTGCGGGAGTAGGAGCGCCGCCCTCGGCGCGAGGGTGCGCTGAGTCGGGCACCGGGTGGACATCCGACCCGATCGCCGCGAGGGCGCGGCTCCCACAAGATCGCGCAGGTCCCCTGCGCTGCGGGAGTAGGAGCGCCGCCCTCGGCGCGAGGGTGCGCGATCCAACCCGAGCTCAGATCACCATCGAAATCAGGGTCACAACAAAGCTCAGCAGCACAGTGCTGGCAAAGGGTAGATACCACTGACGGCCAAAGAGCTTGAAGCGAAAGTCGCCAGGCAGCTGACCGATGCCCAGTTTGTTGAGCCAGGGGGTCAGCCAGCTCAGGACCACCAGGGCCAGGAAGATGATGATCATCCAGCGCAGCATGAGCAGGCCTATAAGGTGTGTGACCGGTCGCCTGTGGCAAAACCCACAGCCTGCCAGCCGTTGTACGGCCAGCTCTCAGTATCGGCGGCAAAACCGATGACCTTGAACAGCTCACCCATCTCATGTTCGTGGATGAGCCGCTGCAGCATCACCCGTTCGCTCAGATCGGCCTGCCCCATGCTCTCGAGCAAGCCGCAGTTCAACAGGAAGTGCGCCTGGCTGGTGTAGCCCAGCACCTGCAAGCCGGCATCCTGACCTGCCAGAGCGATGGCGGTGAAATCAACATGAGCGGTGATGTCTTTCTCGCCCACCTGGCTCAGCGGATCGCTGTCGGCCCTGTGGGCGTGATGACACATCAGCGTGCCCATATGCCGCTGAGGGTGGTAGTACTCGGCCTCGGGAAAGCCATAGTCGATCAAAAACAGGGCGCCGCGCTGCAGGCGTTCAGCGATGGAGCGCACCCAGGCCTGAGCCTGCAAATGCAGCTCCGTCAGGTAGTCGACCCCGTTGGCGGGTTCAAGGGGCGGCCGCAGGTCGGTGGGCCGGTCGTCCCACGCCAGACGGTCGCCCTGCAGCACCACACCGCGCTCATGCCACAGGCCGGCCTTGCGGATCAGCAGCTGTACCGGCATGGCATCCAGCAATTCGTTGCCCAACACCACCGCCTCCAGGTGATCGGGCAGAGCGTCCCGCCACTGCACCCGATCGGCCAGGCCGGCCAGCGTCTCTTGCTGGCGCGCCCGCAGCTCTGCAGACAGCTCGACGATGACATAGCGATCCAGCGGCGCACCTCGTCGGTCCAGGCCCTCGATCAGCTGTCGGGCCAGCGCCCCGGAACCGGCGCCAAATTCCCAGACCTCTGCCGTGCCCGTGGCCTGCAGCGCCTGCGCCACCTGAGCGGCCAAAGCCCGCCCAAAGTGCGGCGAGAGCTCGGGCGCCGTCACAAAGTCGCTGCCCGATTGCGGCATGGCGCCGAATTTGCGCCGCCCGCCGCTGTAGTAGCCCCAGCCCGGTGCGTAGAGGGCCAGAGCCATGAAGGCGTCAAAACCCAGGCGTCCACCTGCCTGGGCTATGGCCTGGACCAGCGCTGGGGGTGGTGGGCTCGGTAAACTGTGCATTCTTAGTCCATGCGCGACCGGCCACGGGGCAGGGTGAACGCGCGCGGTATTGTCGCCGCTTGCCATTTAGGCCTTGCATGTCAGAAAAAACCGTACTGGTCACTGGGGCCGCCCATCGCCTGGGGGCTTGCATCGCCACCCTGTTTGCCCAGTCGGGTTGGCAGGTGCTTTGCCATTACGACCAGTCGAAGGAAGCCGCACAGGCGCTGGCCCGTCACTTGCGTGAGCAAGGCCATCGGGCGCAAGCGGTACATGGGCGGCTGGCCGACGAAGACGGTTGCCGCACGCTCATGGCCCAGGTGCGCCAGCACACCGACCATTTGCACGCCCTGGTGAACAACGCCTCCACCTTCATCGACGATGCGGGTATCAGTTTTGAGGCCAGCAACGCCCTGCACCAGCTGCAGGTCAATCTGCTGGCACCGCTGCTGCTGGCCAGTCAGATGGCCCGTGAGCTGGTGCCCGAAGGCGCTGAGGGCTGTGCCCTGCACATCCTGGACCAGAAGGTCTACAACCTCAATCCGGACTACTTCAGCTACACCGTCAGCAAGCTGGCCCTGGAGCGGGCGGTGGCGCTGCAGGCGCAGTCACTGTCGCCGCGGCTGCGGGTCTGTGGTGTGGCGCCGGGCCTGATGTATCTCAGTGGTCCGCAAACCAGAGATAATTTCGCCCGGGCGGCCAGTGCTAACCTGATGCGCCGGCCGACCGACCCGCAGGATGTCGCCCGCGCCTGTCTTTTTCTTGCCAGCACCGCCAGCATCACCGGCACCGTTCTGAGCGTGGACAACGGACAGCACCTGGTGCCCTTGCCCCGGGACATCATGTTCGTCGTTGACGACTTGCTCAAAGGAATCTCACCATGAACCGCGACCCCAGCGCAGCGCTGGCCACCACCTGCCGGCGCCTTTTTCTGCGCAACTATGAGGTCAACATCAATATTGGTGTGCATGCCTTTGAGAAAACCGCAGAGCAGCGGGTATTGTTCAACGTGGATCTCTATATTCCGCTGGCGTTGTCCACCCCCAAGGCAGACGAACTGCATGAGGTGGTGGACTACGATTTCATCCGCAACGTCATCCGCGAACGGGTGTCGCACGGTCATATTCATCTGCAGGAAACGCTGTGCGACGACGTGCTGCAGCGCATGCTGGCCCACCCCAAGGTGCAGGCTGCGCGCGTTTCCACCGCCAAGCCCGATGTCTACGCTGATTGCGAAGCCGTGGGCTGCGAAGTCTTTGGCCTCAAGCCTGAAGCAACATGAACGCCACAGCCCCCGGTGAACTGAAAGCGGCATCTGCGGACCCTGTAGGCGCCGACGCTCTGACGCCAGCGCAGCAGCAGGCCCGTATCGACCGCGAAAACCACAAGCTGGAAAAGCGCCTGTGCCGCGAGGTGGGCCGAGCCATCGTCGACTACAACATGATCGAAGCAGGCGACAAGGTCATGGTGTGTGTCTCCGGTGGCAAGGACAGTTACGCCATGCTCGACATTCTGCTCAAGCTGCAGCAGCGGGCGCCCGTACGTTTTGAGCTGGTGGCGGTCAACCTCGATCAGAAGCAGCCGGGCTTTCCGGCCCATGTGTTGCCCGATTACCTTGGCCGGTTGGGCGTGCCCTTTCATATCGAGACCCAGGACACCTACAGCATCGTCAAGCGCGTCATTCCGGAAGGCAAGACCATGTGCTCGCTGTGCTCTCGGCTGCGGCGGGGCATCCTCTACCGCGTGGCCGAGGAACTGGGCTGCACCAAGATTGCGCTGGGGCATCACCGCGATGACATCTTGCAGACCCTGTTTC
>CAZATV010000127.1:0-6111 GCA_964488145.1 uncultured Polaromonas sp. | reverse complement strand
CCCCCGCCCCCCGCGCAGGAACTGCAAGATGTTTTTTACGTCAACCTGGGCATTGGCATTCCCACCCTGGTGGCCAACTATGTGCCGGCTGACAAGGAGGTGTGGCTGCAGTCGGAAAACGGCATGCTGGGCATCGGCCCCTTTCCCACCGAGGACCAGGTGGACGCGGACCTCATCAACGCCGGCAAGCAGACCGTCACCACGATTGCCGGCTCTTCGATTTTTGGCAGTCACGACAGCTTTGCCATGATTCGCGGCGGCAAGATCAATCTGTCGATTCTGGGCGCCATGCAGGTCAGCGAGCGCGGTGATCTGGCCAATTGGATGATCCCCGGCAAGATGGTCAAGGGCATGGGCGGCGCGATGGATCTGGTCGCTGGCGTACCGCGGGTGATTGTGCTGATGGAGCATGTGGCCCGCAAGAAGGACGGGACCGAGGACCACAAGGTTCTCACCCAGTGCACACTGCCTTTGACCGGTGTGGGCGTGGTCGACCGCATCATCACCGATCTGGGCGTGATGGATGTCACCCCCCAGGGCCTGAAGGTGGTGGAGCTCGCCCCGGGCGTTAGCCGCGAACTGATAGCCTCCAAGTCCAGCGTGAACCTGATTTTCTAAGCTGAGCTGACGGCCCGCCATGAGCGATGCGCTGATGGGCTATCTGATGGCTTTGTGCAGCATGACGAGCTTTACGGTGTCGATCATGGCCACACGCTTGGCCTTGCCCCATATGGCGATGGGGCTGGGTTTTGTGGTTTCCACTGGAGTCAATGTGGTGGTGGCCATGGTGTTGATTCTGATCGATCAGTGGTGGCAGGCGCACCCGATTGGCTTTCATGCACAGGCCTTCTGGGCCTTTGCTGCAGCGGGTGTCTGCTCCACCTTCATGGGGCGATGGTTGTTTTATGAGGCGGTTCATCGCTTCGGACCGGAGCGCACCAGCGTTTTCCAGATCGGTATTCCCCTGTTCACCGCCGCGCTGGCGTGGTTGCTCTTTGAGGAACGGCTGAGCCCCTCAGCCCTGTCGGGCATGGCGATGGCGATCACCGGCCTCCTGATCGTTGGTCACAAGCGCGACGGTCGTCCCGTGCGGGCTCTCGGTGAGCGGTTTTCCTTGGCGCACTCGCTGCTCATCTTGGGTTTTGGCAGTTCCGCAGCCTATGCGGCCGGCAATTTGATGCGCGGTTATGCGGTGCGCGAGTGGCCCGAGCCAGTGATAGGCGCTCTGGTTGGAGCGGTGGCCGGGCTTGCCTTGCATCTGGCAGTCATGCCGGGCAAGCGTGAGTTGCCGGCACAGCTCAGAGGGGCCTCAGCACGCGGGCTGATCCTCTTTGCCATCGTCGGACTCGGCAATATCGGTGGCCAGATTTTCAGTATTGCGGCCATGCGCGATATACCTATCAGCATTGCGGTGCTGATCGGCATGTGTACGCCCTTGCTGGTTTTTCCACTCAGCCGTCTGATGTTTGACCAGAGCGAGCCGTGGACATTCAAGCTGCTCGGGGGCAGCGCGTTGGCAATGGCAGGCCTTGTGCTGGTGGTGCTGCGCTGAGGGCACCGCTTGCGCTCTCTCGCCTGGCGGTGACTTTCAGTTTGTAGGCGCCTCGCCTCACGGCCTTGCGGTCTTGGCTGACCACTGGATGGCCGATCCGCAAATACAGCCTGCCGCCGCGGGGCTGAACATGAGAGCCGGTGAGGGCTTGCATGGGCAACACGGGGCGGAATCGCAAGGCCAATAGGTGGGTTCGATGGCGTTCTCGGCGTTTGTCCGGGGCCTTATCGGAGTCAATCGACCTTCCCCCCAACTGGTGGGCAGTCGACGCCGACGAGTTGATGCGGCGGATGGGCGCGAGCCCGCAGGGCCTTGAACCGGGTCAGGCTGCGCGTCGGTTGGCCCGCGGCCTCGGAGGGCCGCTGGATTTTCAGGAAGACTCCACCGTCTGGCGCCTCCTGCTGCGGCAGGTCAGCAGCCCTCTGGTGTTGATCCTGATGTTTGGCGCCGTTGTCTCGGCCTTGCTCGGCCAGGTGGACAGCGCCAGCATCATTTTGCTCATTCTTCTGGCCAGTGCCTTGCTGAGCTTTTCCCAGGAGTGGCGGGCCCATCAGGTGGTGTCAGCCCTTCGCCGACGCCTGGCTCTGCGGGTACGCGTGCGGCGCGGCGGCAAGGTGCTCGTGGTGCCGGTCTCGCATCTGGTGCCGGGCGATCTGATGATGCTCTCGGCCGGCCAGCTGGTGCCGGCCGATGGCCGTGTGATAGCGTCGGAACACTGCTGGGTGACGCAGGCCAGCCTGACGGGCGAGAGCCTTCCAGTGGAGAAAGCGCCGGGACTTGTGCAGGCGCAGACCCCGCTGGCAGGCCGGGGCAATAGCGTTTACATGGGGACTGTCGTTCGCAGCGGATCGGCCACCGTGCTGGTGGTTCAAACGGGCCGCGCCACCCTTTTGGGTCGCATTGGCATGAGTCTGACGACGCTACCGCCACCGACCGAATTTGCCCGTGGCGTGCGTCAGTTCGAAACCCTGTTGCTGCGCACCATGGTGACCGTGGTTCTGGTGGTGATGGCCATCAACCATGCGCTGGGCCGACCCGCCTTGGACTCGATGCTCTTTGCCGTGGCGCTGGCCATCGGGCTGACCCCCGAGTTGCTGCCGGCCATCGTCAGCCTGACCATGTCACGCGGCGCTCGACAGCTGGCCCACCGGGGCGTCATGGTGCGTCGGCTTGAGGCCATCGAAGATCTTGGCGGCATGGATATTCTTTGTACCGACAAGACCGGCACGATCACCGAGGATCGGATCGAACTCAAGGGCTGTCTGGACTTGCATCAGCAGCCCAGCGAATCGGTGATGCGCTGGGCTTTCCTCAATGCCCGTCTGCAAAGTGGCATCGCCAATCCGCTCGATGATGCCGTGGTTGCCAGCGTGCACGATCCGGAGCGCTGGCTGACCGGGGTGCAGAAGGTCGATGAGATGGCCTACGACTTTCAGCGCAAGCGGCTCAGCGTGGTGGTGCGCGAGGCCGGGCAGACCGAGGTGCTGATGATCACCAAGGGGTCATTTGACAGCGTCTTGTCCATCTGCGTCGATGGCGCTGAATTGGCCCAATCCCATCTGGCGTGGTTTGAGCAGGTCAGCGCCCAGGGTCTGCGGGTCCTGGCTCTGGCCACTCGGCGCTTTGCATTGAGTGGACCTTGCGGTCCGGCGGATGAAAGCGATCTTCAATTGCAAGGATTCGTGTTGTTTGGCGATGAACTAAAGCCCGGTGTGGCCGAACGGCTGCAACAGCTTGCCAGTCTGGGCATCAAGACCAAGATTGTCTCGGGCGACAACCGCTTCATCTGCGCCCGGGTAGCGCGTGAAATCGGCCTGGATCCACAAGCCCTGATCATCGGACCGGCGCTGGCGCAGATGAGTGATGAGGCCCTGTGGTCTCTGGCCCCGCGCACCGATCTGTTTGTAGAAGTCGATCCGCAGCAGAAAGAGCGGATTGTGCGTGCGCTGCAGCGCAATGGCCATTCGGTCGGTTACATGGGCGATGGCATCAATGACGCGCCAGCCCTGCATGCCGCCGACGTCGGCATATCGGCCGAACATGCGGTCGATATCGCTCGTCAGTCGGCCGATATCGTGATGCTGACCCGGCACCTGGATGTGCTGCGCGAGGGTGTGATTCTGGGCCGAACCACCTTTGCCAACACCCTCAAGTACATCGGCATCACCACCAGCGCCAACTTTGGCAACATGATCAGCATGGCCTTGGTTGTGCCGCTGTTGCCCTGGTTGCCAATGCAGGCGACGCAAATTCTGCTGAACAACCTGATTTCCGACCTGCCGGCCCTGATGATCTCCACCGATCGCGTGGAGCCGCGGCTGCTGGCCCGTGCCCAGCGCTGGGACACCGGCCATGTCAGGCGCTTCATGATGGGATTTGGCCTGATCAGCACGGTGTTCGATCTGCTGACGTTTGCGCTGTTGTGGTGGATCTTCGAGGTCGGCGAGGCGGTCTTTCAGACCAGCTGGTTTGTCATTTCCCTGTGGACTGAGCTGGCCGTTTTGCTGGTCTTGCGCACACGGGCCAGCTGCTGGCGCGACCGACCCGGCCGCTGGCTGGGTTTGGGCACGGCGGCAGCCGCCGGCGTGACGCTGACCTTGCCCTTTCTGGGCCCGCTGAGCGCTTCCCTGGGTCTGGTGCCTCTGACCCCATCGCTGCTCGCGGCCAGCCTGGCCCTGGTTCTTGCCTATACCGCGACCACCGAGCTTTGCAAGCGCTGGATTTGGCGCGAATGAGGTGCAATTGCCGCCCAGCGATGCAAGAGGCTTTACGGGCGTGCTCAGTCAGGGCACACTGGCGCCTGCGCACAAGTTCCTCATGAGCCTTCAATTCCTGATCATCGGCATGCACCTGGCCCGCAGCACGCGGGGTCGGCCGGGTGCGCCACCTGCGAAGAACGCCTGATTGACTTTTGGTTTTTGCGTTTTTTGTTCAGGAGAAATTTATGGCGGATCTTTTTGAAAATCCGATGGGATTGTGTGGCTTCGAGTTCGTGGAGTTTGCCTCGCCGCAGGCGGGGGTGCTGGAAGCCCTGTTTGTCAAACTGGGCTTTTCCGAGGTGGCGCGGCACCGTTCCAAGGATGTGTCTCTCTACCGTCAGGGCCACATCAATTTCATCGTCAACCGAGAGCCGCGAAGCCTGGCGGGTTACTTCGCGGCCGAGCACGGCCCAGGGCCCTGTGCCATGGCTTTCCGGGTGCGAGATGCCCACAAGGCTTATGCCCGAGCGCTGGAGCTGGGCGCTCAGCCGATCGAGGTGCCCACCGGACCGATGGAGTTGCGTCTGCCGGCCATCAAGGGGATTGGCGGTGCGCCGCTGTACCTGATCGACCGTTTCGAGGAAGGTCGCAGCATCTATGACATCGATTTTCAATGGCTGCCCGGAGCCGATCGCCATCCGGTCGGGCATGGCCTGAAATCGATCGATCACCTGACCCACAATGTCTACAAGGGACGCATGGCCTTCTGGGGCGGCTTCTACGAGCGCATCTTCAATTTCCGCGAGATCCGCTACTTTGATATTCAGGGGCAGCACACCGGCCTGACCAGCCGCGCCATGACCGCTCCGGACGGACTCATCCGCATACCGCTCAATGAGGAGGCCGGCAGTCAGGGCGGGCAGATTGAAGAGTTCCTGATGCAATTCAATGGTGAAGGCATACAGCACATCGCTCTGAGCAGCGATGACCTGCTGGCCAGCGTAGACGCCCTGCAGATGGCAGGTATCCCCCTGATGACGGCGCCCAACGACATCTACTACGAGATGCTTGAGGAGCGCATGCCCGGACACGGCGAGCCGGTGTCGCAATTGCGGGCGCGCGGCATTCTCATGGACGGATCAACCGCCCAGGGGGACAAGCGCCTGTTGCTGCAGATCTTCAGTCAGTCTCTTCTGGGGCCGGTGTTTTTTGAATTCATCCAACGCAAAGCCGACGAGGGCTTTGGCGAGGGCAACTTCAAGGCCCTGTTCGAGAGCATGGAGCGCGATCAGATTCGCCGCGGCGTGCTGGCCTCGCCGACCGCCTGACCCGCTCAGCGCTGGCGCAGCCGGGCGCTCTTGCGGGTGCGTTCGTTGAAGTCGGCCGGCTTGCGCTGAACCCAGGCTAGAAACTGAGCCAGTGGCGGATGGGACCGCAAGGCCTCGATGCTGTGATAGTGCCGGGCCAGTTCGGTTTCGGTGAGCAGGGCGTGAATCTGCCGGTGGCAGATGCGGTGCAGGATGCGAGTTTGCACGCCGCCCTTGGATTTGGGCACCAGATGGTGGGCGTCTTCATGGCCGGGCGGGATGACCCGTTCGCACAAGGGACAGATCAGGGCCTCGTCGCTGGCTTGTGCCGGGATGCGGGCCTCCAGCAGTTTGCGTCGGATGCGACCTGCCACGGGAGGTGCTCGGTACCCGGGGATTGATGCAAGGCCGCAGCGGCCTCAGGCCAGCGCTCGGCGCAGCGCAGCGCCGCTGACATCCAGCGCGGTGCGGGCTTCGTCGATCAGTCGTCCCAGACCCAGGAAGCCGTGAATCTGTCGCTCGAAGCACAGATACTGCGTGGCCACGCCCGCGC
>CAZATV010000126.1:0-6377 GCA_964488145.1 uncultured Polaromonas sp. | reverse complement strand
AATAGCTGGCTAATTCGCCCGGGAAATCGCAGACAAAATCGCCCAAGCGCCGCTCGGCTGGATGCATGGCCGGCAGAGCTTGCCTGACGCGCGTGAGAAAGGATTTTTCCTTGGGCTTTCGATCGAGCATGAGTAAGGCTTCTTAATTTTGATTCGGTCCGTTTGATCTACCCCTCCTTGGGCGTACCCATCAAAAGAACGGAAGTCAAACAGTAACGTTCTTTCCAGACAGCCCGGACCTGGGGCAGGGTGAGTCGGATCCATCAGGAATCGTTTTCGTCATTCGCTCGCTTTTCTCTGCTTCGATTCCAGGCCAGGATTACCGCAGACACCGCGAGCAGCAAGACTGCGCCGCTTTCATAAATCAAGTTCAGCGCGCTGGTCTCCTTTCCCTGCAAGATGATCAATCGCGACAGCGCGGTGATGGCAATGAAAATCGGAATGGTTATCGGGATCTCTTGGTTCTTATAGAAGCTGGCCACCATGCCCAGCACTTCGGCATAAATAAACAGCAGCAGCAGATCCGTCAACTTGACCGATTGGGACAAGATCACAATGTACATTTCCTTCCCCACCGCGTACACGGTGAAGCCGGCGATCAGGATAAGAATAGCTTTTTCTACCGCAACAATTGAGTTGTAGATCTTCATGGGCGGACCTTTGGTTGAATGGATACGACGGGTTGAATGTACCTCGGAAGCCTCGCATGCAGTTCTCACGGGAACTGCTTGAACCACAACAGGGACAGAGTCGCTGCCGCGATAGACAAGCCGGCGGCCATCAGCGCCAGCAAGGCGGACAGCTCGGTTTCCTTCTTCTCGACCTGCACGCGTGAGCTGAGCTTGGCGTAAACATTCTTGAGCGTCTCGGCGTCGCCGGCGTAGTAGTACTCGCCCTGCGTCGTCTGGGCTACCGCTCGCAGGCTGGGCTCGTCCAGCTTCATGTAGATGGCGGTCCAGCTGTCGTAGGCCGGCACGGCGCCGTCGACCGTGCCCAGTCCGACGGCGTACACGCGAACACCACGGTCGGCCGCCATCTTGGCAGCCGCCTCGGTATCGATGCCCGTGGTTCGGCGCCCGTCGGTCAAAAGGATGATCGCAGCAGACTCGTAGGAGCCGGGGGCGACAGGCGTGAACTCCTTTTTGGCGCGTTTGTTCTTGTCGTCCAGACTCTTACCGTGCGATGGATTACCGAAAGTCATTTCGCCCAGGTCTATGCCTTCGTCTGGAAACAGCGTGGCCAGGGACACCACAACGGCGTTGCCAACGGCTGTGCCACGCTGCATCTGAAAGCGGTCGATCGCGCTCACCAGGCTCTCGCGGTTGAGCGTGGGCGCCTGCACCAGTTGGGTGCTGCCGGCGAACGTCACGATGCCGACCTTGATTTCAGGTGGCAGTTCCTGAAGGAAGGCTTTGGCAGCCTCCTGCGCGGCCACCAGTCGGTTGGGCTTGACATCTGTGGCCCGCATGCTCAGCGACACGTCAATGGCCAGAATGATGGTGGCGCTCGATGAGGGCAGCGGAATGATGCTCAAGGGGCGAGACGCGGCCAGCAGCCCGAGACCGATCGCCGCCAGAATGAGCGCCGGCGGCAGGTGGCGACGCCAACCAGGACCCCCAGCCATGGCCAGCTTGACGACGGCCAAGCTCGCGTAGCGCAGGGCCAGCTTCCTCTTGCGCCGCAGCAACCACAGATAAAGCAGCACCAGGCCCGGCACGATCGGCAGCAGCCATAGGAATTCGGGCGCTAGGAAGTCCATGAGCGCCTATCCTAGTGCACCGCGCCAAAAGCTGCTGGACAAGCGGTCTGCAGTGTTCAGATTTGCACATTCAGCGCATCCGTCACTGCGCGGCTACATGGCTCCTCAAAATGACGTCGGTTTTAGCGTGGCCTCCCAAATCCTTGGTCTTCTTGATCAAGCCACGCTGCTGCGGCGGTATGTTGACCTGGATCATGCGTCCCTGCAGACAGCCCTGCGGCAGCGGTGGCAGTCCTCGACTGCGTCAGCTAAATTGGCGTCGGATGGGTGAGGGCCGTGTTGAACCCGAGCCGTTTCCCCTAGGCGGGACTGAAAGTCCAGCCTTTCTGCATGATCCTGCTTCGATGCGGGTTCGATCGCGCTGCGGAGCTAAGCGTGAGTGCATCCATGCCTTGCAGCCCGGGAGCAGGGTCCCGGGCGGGGCCCACAAGATCCTGAAATTGGCTGACGCCTTATCCGCTCCCGTCGGTGCTCCATCAACGGCGAAAGTCTTTATCGATTTTGTCGGTATGTCTCTGGTTTTATGGGGCAAAAGCTCAAACTGGATTCTCTAATTTTTGGCAGTCAGATTGTTTGCTCCAGGTTCGAGAAGCGTCAGGCGTGCTCTAGCGACAGCCGTTGCCGCAGCTCGCGATGCAAGATCTTGCCGGTGGCGGTACGGGGCATCTCGCCATCGGCAATGAAGGTGAAGCTACTGGGGCATTTGAAGCCTGCCAGACGCTGGCGGCACCAGTTGCGCAGCTCCTGCGCGTCGGTGTGCTGACCTTCGTGAAGCACCACGACCGCCTGCACCGTCTCGCCCCACTTGTCGTGCGGCACGCCGACGACGGCCACATCGCGTACGTTGGGGTGGGCGCCCAGCACGCCCTCAACCTCCGACGGGTATACGTTCTCCCCGCCGGTGATGATCATGTTGCTCTTGCGGTCCACCAGCCACAGGTAGCCGTCTGCGTCGCGCCGCGCCATGTCGCCGACCGAGCACCAGGCGCCATCGAAAGCGTCTTCGGTTTTCGGCGGGTCCTGCCAGTAGCCGTCGAACACGTAGGCGGTACGCGAAAACAGTTCGCCCACTTCACCGTCGGGCACCTCTTGGCGCTGCTCGTCCAGGAGGCGGATGGCGCCGCTGCCGGCCCACTCGCGCCCGACCGACCCCAGCTTGCGAATCTGCTCATCCGGTCGCAGCAGGGTGACCCAGCCGGCTTCGGTGGAGCCGTAGAGCTCGTAGAGTTTCCCGTTACGGAAGTGTTCCAGGATGGCAAGCTTGGTGTCCCTGCGCGCTGGCGCAGACGACACCAACAGCTTGCCCACACGGCTGACGTCGTAGCGCTGCTTCACCGCGTCGGGGAGGCCCAGCATCATGATGTAGTGGGTGGGCACCAATGAGGTGAAGGTCACCTTTTCGTGTGCCAGCGTGGCCAGCAGGGCCTCAGGGTCAAAGCTGGGTCGGTCATCGATGATACAGGTGCCGCCCAGATGCAGGAAGGTGGTGCCAAAGTACAGCGAGTTGGCATGGCACAGGGGCATCACCAGCAGGGCGATATCGTCGCGCGTGAAGTTCATTTCCAGGGCCGTGGCCATGGCAATCAGGGTGCTGCCACGATGCCGCCGGATGGCGCCCTTGGGTCGCCCCGTGGTGCCCGAGGTGTACATCAGCGCGCACATGTCGGTCTCGCCCACCGCCTCAAACGCAAATTCTGGATCGGCCAGGGCCATTAGATCTTCATAGGGGCGCCAGCCCGCGGCCGCAGTGGCTGTGGCGCAGGCCTCGCTGACGGCCGGGAGAGCCACATAGCGGCCGTTGGGCAGCCGCAACTCTTGCCGGATGCCGTCGAGGGTGGTGCAGAACTCTGGGCCGGCGATGACCGCACTGACCTGCGAGTGATCCAGTATGTAGGCCATCTCCGGAGCGGTCAGACGGAAGTTCAGTGGCACCACCACCAGGCCCGCCCGCGCCGTCGCCACGTAGATCTCAATCCACTCGATTCGGTTGTAAGCCACCACGCCCACCCGGTCACCCTTGCTCAGTCCGAGTTCGCGCAGGCCGGCGGCCAGCCGCCCCGAGCGCGTGTGCAACTGAACCCAGTTCAAGCTGCGGTGCGAATCGCGCACGGCCAGCCGCTGGGGCATCAGGCGGGCATGGGTGGCAACGGCATCGGCGATGGTGGGCAGGTCGGTCATGACGGGCTCCGTGGGGTGGGTGTGCAGATGGAATGTTGACTGTTTAGAACTCTGAATTCAGAATTCAGATATCATAGCAAGGATTGGTGCGACGCGCCACCGACTATTGGATGCACAGCCATTGAGGAGCCGACATGACCCCACCTGCGATGACCGATCAATGCGGCGCTGCTGTAATCGCGCGATTCCTCAAGCAGCGGGGTGTGCAGCGTGTCTACGGGCTGTGTGGCGGCCACATCATGCCGATCTGGATGCGACTTGATGCCGAGGGCATACGGATCATCGATGTGCGTGATGAGCGCGCAGCGGTCTATATGGCACATGCTGAGGCGCAACTGACAGGCGGTTTGGGTGTGGCGCTGGTCACCGCCGGCCCGGGGGTGACCAATGCGATGACCGGCATTGCCAACGCTCACGTCGCGCGCGCCCCGGTGCTGGTGCTCTCGGGACTACCACCCACCGCGCAGGAAAATCGCGGCGCCTTGCAGGACATCGTGCACACCGATCTGGTGCGTGGTCTGACCCGCTACGCACGTACCGTGCGCCACCCGGCCCTGATCCTGCAAGAGCTGGCCGAGGCCGTGGCCCGGGCGCAAGGTGAGGGCGGCGAGGCCGGCCCGGTATACCTGGACTTTCCGGTCGATACGCTGCGTGCCGGGGTGCCGCTGGCGGTGCAGTTGTCCGAATACTTTGAGCCGCGTTCGGCGGTACCCCAGCCACCGCATCCAGCGCAGGTGCAGGCCGCCATCGACATGCTTTGGCAGGCCAAGCGGCCGCTGTTCATCTCGGGGCGTGGAGCGCAGGGCTGTAGCCCCGCGCTGGGGGAACTGATGGCGCGCCTGGGTGCTGCTTACCTGGACACCAGCGAAAGCCGCGGCTTGATCGCTGACGACCATCCGAGTGTGGTGGGGGCGATGCGCGGCACGGTCATGGGGCAGGCCGACCTGGTCGTGACCGTGGGTCGGCGGCTTGATTTTCAGCTGGCCTACGGATCGCCAGCAGTGTTTGGCGGCGCGCGCTTTTTGCGCCTTGCTGACTGCGCCGCCGAACTGCGCGATAACCGGCGCGGCGATCTGGGTTTGCTGTGCAACCCGGCGCTGGCCTTACAGGCGATTTTGGACGCAGCGCCAGCGCGTGCCTCGGCCGCCGACCCATCCTGGGTCCAGGGCCTGCGGCAACAGCATCTCCAGCGATCCGACAAGTTGGCCATCAGTATGCGGGAAGCGCCCGCAGGCGCTGACGGGCGCATGCATCCCAATCGGGTACTTGCGGCCTTGCGCGATGTATTGCCCAAGGACGCGGTGATCGTCGCCGATGGGGGCGACTTTCTCAGCTTCGCCCGGGTGGGCTTGCCGGCGTCCACCTATCTGGACCCGGGATCGCTCGGCTGCATAGGCGTCGGCACCGCCTTTGGTATTGCCGCGCGGCTGGTCTATCCGCAACGCACGGTGGTGGTGGCCACCGGTGACGGTGCTTTTGGGTTCAATGCCATGGAGATCGATACTGCCGTGCGGCACGGTGTCCCCATTCTGGTGGTGGTGGCCAACAACGGCTCATGGGCCATCGAGGTGCGGGACCAGCAGGAAACGCACGGCAAGGTGGTGGGTACGCATCTTCAATTTGCTGACCATGCCGCAATGGCCCGCGCCTTTGGTCTGCATGGCGCACGTGTGGAGCGGCCCGAAGACCTGCCAGGAGCCATCGAGACAGCCATGGCTGCGATAGCCCGGGGCCAGCCCGCCTTGCTCGATGTGATCGTCACGCCCGAGGCGGCGTCTTCGGACGCCAAATCGGGCTTGGCCTGGGTGCCCGACCTGCAGCCGCTGGGGGCCTGGGACGCTGCCGAGCGCCAGTGGCGCGCCGCTGGCGCCTGAGGTCTCCTGCTACCATCTAAATATGAAGGCTCTGCAACTGGCCCCCACGCTGGTCGAACAGGTTCACAAGGCCATCCTCTCGGACATTGCGGCAGGCAAGCTGCCTTCGGGCGCGCGCATCATCCAGGAACAAATTGCGCAGGAGCTGGGCGTCTCGCGCCAGCCGGTGCAGCAGGCGTTGACCCTGTTGCGCAAGGAGGGTGTGCTCAGTGATGCGCCCGGGCGAGGACTGCAGGTGGCACCGCTGGACCTGGAGCATGTCCGGCAGATGTACGACGTGCGCGCAGTCATCGAGGGCCTGGCATTTCGCAAGGCTGCCGAGCACGGTCGTGCGCTGGCCCTCGACAAGGGCTCCTCGCTCATTCGCGCGGGCCGCAAAGCTGCTGCCAGCGGATCGGTCAGCGCCATGATCGCAGCCGACATGGCGTTCCACCGTTTCATCTACGCGCTTTCGGGTAACCCCTTGGTGGTCCCTGCGATGGAAACCCACTGGACCCAGGCGCAACGTGTGATGGGTGAGGTGCTGCTGCGTGAGGACAAGCCCCGTGACATATGGGACCAGCACG
>CAZATV010000125.1:0-6392 GCA_964488145.1 uncultured Polaromonas sp. | reverse complement strand
GTGGTCAATGTGGATCGCAAGAGCCGCAATATCCAGCTGTCGGTGCGCGCCAAGGACACGGCCGACCAGGCCGAAGCCATGGCCAATCTGTCACAAAACAGCGGCAGCGCAGGCACCACCAGCCTGGGTGCCTTGCTGCGCGCCAAGCTCGACAACGGCAGCAACAGCTAAGCGACCGATCTGGAAAACGCGCCCGCCCGCCCGTCGGGCTGGCGCGCACCCAGTTCGGCCCGCCCACCTTTGCAGCTTAGGTGCTCTGGCCATGACCCGTTCAGACCTCGTCGAAGAGCTCGCCGACCGCTTCCCACAGCTGACCCAGAAAGATGCTGAGTCAGCGGTCAAGGCCATCCTCGACGCAATGAGCGAGGCAATGGAGCGGGGTCACCGGATCGAAATCCGGGGCTTTGGCAGCTTCACCATCAACCGTCGGCCGCCCCGAATCGGCCGCAACCCCCGCTCGGGTGAGAGCGTGGCCATTCCCGAGAAACGGGTCCCTCACTTTAAGCCGGGTAAAGCCCTGCGTGAAGCTGTAGATACCCGCACCGAGGCGCTGCGCGAAGCGGCGGAAAAGGCCCGTGCAAACAACGCGCCCTGACTACAATTTGAGCTCCTCACGGGAGCCTGGCGCTTGAAATACCTCGCATGGCTGCTCAAGGCAGCGGTCTTCTTTACCCTGTTTGCCTTCGCGCTGAACAATCAGAACGTGGTGGCCGTGCATTTCTTCTTCGGCCAACAGTGGGAGGCCCCCCTGGTTCTGGTGGTCCTGGTGGCCTTTGCGGTCGGGCTGGCCCTGGGCGTGATGTTCATGGTGCCGCGCTGGTGGCGCAGCCGCAGGGCAGCCCGAGCGAAGGGCCCATCGGCCCCCGAAACGGCAGCTGCGGCCGGCGCCCCAGCCGCGGCAGCGGCCCCTGGACAAAGCCCCCATGGAATTTGATCTCACAACCTTGCTGGTGGGTTTGCCGATGGCCTTTGCGCTGGGCTGGCTGGCTTCACGGCTGGATCTGCGGCAAATGCGGGTGGAAAACCGGCAGTCGCCCAAAGCGTACTTTCGCGGCTTGAATTTCCTGCTCAATGAACAACAGGATCAGGCCATTGACGCCTTCATCGAAGCCGTCCAGAACGACCCAGATACGTCCGAGTTGCACTTTGCGCTGGGCAATCTGTTCAGGCGCCGGGGCGAATACGACCGAGCGGTGCGGGTGCACGAGCACCTGCTGGCACGCGGCGACCTGACGCAGACCGAGCGCGACCGCGCCCAACATGCGCTGGCGCTCGATTTCCTCAAGGCTGGCCTGCTGGACCGGGCCGAGGCTGCCCTCAACAAGCTCGAGGGGACTGCGCACGAACAAGATGCCCGGCTGGCTTTGCTGGCCATCTACGAGCGGTCCCGCGATTGGACCCAGGCCAGCGAAGTGGCAGCCCGGCTGCAAAGTAGCAGCCACGGCAGCTTTGCAGCGCGACAGGCGCACTATCTGTGCGAACAGGCACAGGCCCAGGTGGCTGCAGGACAGCCACAGGCGGCCATGCAGATGCTGGCCCGAGCCCACGAGTTGGCGCCGCAGTCACCGCGTCCCCTGATCGAGCAAGCTCAGCTGCTCTCACAGCAGGGTCAGGCGCAGACGGCACTGCAAACCCTGCTGCGGTTACGCCAGGCAGCGCCCCAGGCGCTGCCGCTGGCCGCTGGCCTGATGGCCCGTCTGGCCGAACAGGCGGGCGAGCGCGAGCAGGTGCGGCAGATACTCATCGAAGCGCAGCAACAGCAGCGCAGCATCGATCTGGTGCAGGCCATTGCCCAGCTCGAGCCCGATCCGCATCAAGCGCGGCAATGGTTTGCGCAACACCTCAAGACCGAGCCCTCCCTGGTGGCTGCCAGCCGCTGGCTCAGCGGCGAACCCCTGATGCGGGAAGAGCCCGCGCAAGGCGCAGGGCGGGCCATCGAGCGCGCATGCGGGCCGCTGATGCGCTACCGCTGCGCAGCCTGTGGCTTCGAAGCCAAACAGCATTTCTGGCATTGCCCCGGTTGCCAAGCCTGGGACAGCTACCCAGCCCGACGCATCGAAGAGCTATGACCCTCTACACGCCCAGCCCCGAACAGCTTGCCCAGGCCCGCGTCCTGGTGGTCGGCGATGTCATGCTCGACCGCTACTGGTACGGTCCGGTCGATCGCATCTCACCGGAAGCGCCGGTACCCGTGGTGCGTGTGACGCGACAGGAAGAGAGGCTGGGCGGAGCCGCGAATGTGGCCTACAACGTGGTCAGCCTGGGGGCGCAGGCCTCGCTGCTGAGCGTGGTCGGTGAGGACGAGGCCAGTCATGAACTCGAAGCGCTGGTCGCGCGCACGGGCATCGTGCCCTGCTTGGGCCGCGATGCCGCCCTGCGTACTACCGTCAAGCTGCGCATCATCGGGCGCCAGCAGCAGTTGATGCGACTCGATTTCGAAAATACGCCCGACCACGAACTGCTGGCCACGCAAACCGAAACCTTCTACCAATTGCATGGGAGCCACCAGGCGGTCCTGTTTTCCGACTACGGCAAGGGCGGTCTGGCCCATATTGCCCTGATGATCGAACGGGCCAGACAAGCCGGTCAGCCGGTCTTGATCGACCCCAAGGGATCGGACTATTCGCGCTATCAGGGCGCCACGCTGATCACGCCCAACCGCGCCGAGCTCGAGCAGGTGATTGGCCGCTGGAGCAGTGAGGACGATTTGTCACGCCGAGCCCAAGAATTGCGCCATGATCTGCAACTGCAAGGCCTGCTGCTCACGCGCAGCGAAGAGGGCATGACGCTCTTCGATGACCACGGTCAGCTCCATGTGCCCGCCCAGGCGCGCGAAGTCTTTGATGTCACCGGCGCTGGCGATACGGTCATCGCCGCTATGGCAGCCTTGCTGGCCGCTGGAGCCAGCCTGCGCCAGGCAGTACCGGTGGCCAACCGAGCAGGTGGCATTGTGGTGGGCAAATTTGGCACGGCTGGCGTGAGCTATGAAGAGCTGTTTGCAGGCGCCGCGCCCGGGAGAGAGGTATGAGAGTTGTAGTGACCGGAGCGGCCGGTTTCATCGGCAGCAACCTGGTGGCCGGACTCAATGCACGCGGCATTGACGACATCATTGCGGTCGACGATCTGACCGAGGGGGACAAGTTCCGCAATCTGGCAGGTCTGCAGATTGCCGACTATGTAGATGCGGACGACTTTTACGAGTTGTTCGCAGAAGGCGCTTATGGTCGGGTGGAGGCCGTCTTCCATGAGGGAGCGTGCAGCGACACCATGGAGACCGATGGCAAGTACATGATGGACAACAACTACAGCCTGTCCTGTGAGTTGTTCCACGCCTGCCAGGCGCAAGGTACGCGGCTGCTGTATGCGTCCTCGGCTGCCACCTATGGCGGGTCCGACCGGTTTGTTGAAAGTCCGGACTGCGAAAGGCCGCTTAACGTCTACGGCTATTCAAAGTGGCTGTTCGATCAGCGCATGCGGCGAGAGCTTGGCGCCGATTTTTCGCTGGCTGCCACGCAGGTGGTGGGCTTTCGCTATTTCAACGTTTATGGTCCGCGCGAACAGCACAAGGGCCGCATGGCCAGCGTACCCTTCCATCAGTTTCACCAGTTTGGGAAAGACGGGCGGGTGCACCTGTTCGGCGCCTACGGCGGCTACGGCCCCGGCGAGCAGATGCGTGACTTCATTCATGTCGATGACGTGGTGGCGGTCAATCTCTGGTTTTTTGACCATCCAGACAAAAGGGGTCTGTTCAACCTGGGTACCGGTCGCGCCCAACCCTTCAACGATGTAGCTCTTGCAGTGGTGCAGTCCCTCCAGCGCCATCGCCGCGAGCCGGTCGTTGCCCGCCTGCAAGAGGCTGTCCAGGGGCAGCAGATTCAGTACCTGGATTTCCCACAGGCCCTGGTTGGCAAGTACCAGTGCTACACCCAGGCTGATTTGAGTCGCCTGCGTCAAGCAGGTTGCGATCACGCCTTTGCCGATGTGGCCACCGGGGTGGGTCGCTACATGGATTGGCTCTGGTCAACGCGCTGAAATGCCCGGGCTTGCGCAACGCCTTTTGCCTGGACGAAGCAAGGCCTGGCTGATCGGCGCGCTGGCCGCCTTGGGCGCAAGCGTTTGCCTGGCGATTGACATCAACAAAGCCACCGAAGCTGACCTCGATGGGGTACGCGGCCTGGGTCCAGCCACCACGCGATTGATCTTGAGCGAGCGAGACAAGGCGCCGTTCAAGAACTGGCAGGACCTGCTGACACGGGTCAAGGGTATAGGCCCGACCAGCGCAGCCAGACTCTCTGCGCAGGGGCTAACGGTCCATGGACAGCCCTACCAGCCGGGGCAACGCTGAAGTTTTTCAGGCCCCATCTCGCCGAGGGCGGCGCTCCCACCGAGGTCCATCAACGCCTGCCGAAGGCCTGAAAGTTTTGTGTTCGCAGTGTCCTCGCGGCGATGGAAGGGCGCAACATCAGAGCAAGGTTATTGGGCCGGTGGCCCAAATCCGCCGCCCCCTGGGGTTTGAATCTCGAACACATCACCGGCCTGCATCTGCACCTGACCGATGTGCGGGACCACTTCCCGGCGGCCGTCCGCCCGGATCACGGTGTTGATGCCCACAGCACCCGGCGCACCGCCCGCCGCACCGAACGCGGAATGGATGCGGCCGTTGGAGAGAATGGCCGCCGTCATGGGTTGCAAGAAGCGAATACGCCGGACACCTCCATCACCGCCACGCCAGCGCCCCGCCCCGCCCGATCCCTGACGGATTTCGTAGCTGTCCAGACGTACCGGGAAGCGGAACTCGAGTACCTCGGGGTCGGTCAGACGCGAATTGGTCATGTGGGTCTGCACGACCGCCGTACCGTCAAAACCGTCAACCTGCTTACCTCGCTCGTCAAAACGTCCACCCGCACCACTGCCCCCAGATAGGGTCTCGTAGTACTGATACCGGTCGTTGCCGAAAGTGAAGTTGTTCATCGTCGGCTGACTGCCAGCCATCACGCCGAGGGCACCGAACAAGGCATTGGTGATGCAACTTGAGGTTTCCACATTGCCGGCCACCACCGATGCGGGCGGCAGCGGGTTGAGCATGGAGCCCTCAGGAATGATCACCTTCAGCGGCTTGAGGCAGCCTGCGTTGAGAGGAATATCGTCATCGACCAGCGTTCTGAACACATACAGAACTGCGGCCATACATACCGCACGCGGGGCATTGAAGTTGTTGCTCAGCTGGGCGCTGGTGCCGGTGAAATCAATGACCGCGCTGCGCTCTGCGCTGTCCACGCGCACTGACACCTGAATCTGCGCCCCGTTATCGAGCGGCAGGGAAAACTGTCCATCACGCAGGCGGGTGATAACGCGGCGAACCGACTCTTCGGCGTTGTCCTGCACATGGCGCATATAGGCTTGCACCACATCCAGGCCGAACTCCTGGACCATGCGACGCAGTTCCTGCACTCCTTTTTCATTGGCGGCGATCTGCGCCTTCAGATCAGCCATGTTTTGCTGCGGATTGCGGCTGGGGTAGCGCCCGCTTTCCAGCAAGGACAACATCTCCGCCTCGCGCAATCGCCCAGCCTCGAGCAATTTGAAGTTGCGAATCTGCACCCCCTCTTCTTCGATCACCGTGGAAAAGGGGGGCATGGAGCCGGGCGTCAGGCCGCCGATGTCGGCATGGTGACCACGTGAACCCACATAAAACACCGGCTCCGCATTGCCCTGCAAAAAGACCGGCGTGATCACAGTCACATCGGGCAAATGGGTTCCACCATGGTACGGGTCATTGAGCACATAGACGTCACCCGCTTGCATCCGTCCACGGTTTTCCTGGATTACCGTCTGAATGCTCTCGCCCATCGAGCCCAGATGCACTGGCATATGCGGGGCATTGGCAATCAAGTGACCCTGGTCGTTGAACAGCGCGCAGGAAAAATCCAGCCGCTCCTTGATGTTGACCGAATAAGCGGTGTTCTGCAGCTGCAGCCCCATCTGCTCGGCAATATTCATGAACAGGTTGTTGAACACCTCCAGCAGCACCGGATCGACCGTCGTGCCCACCGCATGACGATGGACTCGGGGCACCCTGCGCTCAAGCATGAGATGATCGAGATCGGTGACGCGGGCTTGCCACTGCGGCTCGACCACCGTGGTGGCATTGCGCTCGGCGATGATGGCCGGGCCCGGTACGGTATCGCCGGGTCGCAGGTCCTCGCGTACCACCAGCGCGGCCGAGTGCCACTGCCCACCACTGTAGAGGCGCACCGTCTCTCGCACGGGGGCGGGCCGATCGGTTTCCAGCGCCTGCGCCCGCTCACTCGGCGCCTGGCCCGGCAAAACGGCCTCAACGGACACCGCCTCGACGATCAGACGCTTACCCTGCATCAAAAAGGCAAAGCGCT
>CAZATV010000124.1:0-6453 GCA_964488145.1 uncultured Polaromonas sp. | reverse complement strand
AGGTGGTCGGCCTGATGGCCACGCATCCGGGCGACATCATCGAATACGCCTGGGATCATCCGCAGGTGCGGCCGATCGAGCGGGAACTGCCGTATTTCGTGGCTTTGCCCACCACCTCCGGCACCGGCTCGGAGGTCGGGCGATCCAGCGTGGTCAGCGAAAACGACACCCATCACAAGCGGGTGATCTTCAGCCCGCGCATCCTGGCCCGTATGGTGTTTGCCGACCCTGAGCTGACTCTGGATCTGCCGGCGGCCATCACCGCAGCCACCGGCATGGACGCGCTGACGCACAACATCGAGAGCTATCTGTCACCGGCCTACCATCCCCTGTGCGATGGCATTGCGCTGGAAGGGACCCGTATCGCCGCGGCCGCGTTGGCGCAGGCGGTGCATCAGCCGCACAACCTGAAAGCGCGCAGTGACATGATGATGGCTTCCATGATGGGCGCCATTGCCTTCCAGAAAGATCTGGGCGCCGTGCATTCCTGTGCGCATGCGCTGGGCGCTGTGTGCGACATGCACCATGGTCTGGCCAACGCTCTGATGATCGACACGGTCATGGCCTGGAACCATGAGGCGGCGGCGGCTAAGTTCGATGAACTGGCCCATGTTTGCCGGGTGGCTGCGGGTGGGGCTGGTTTTGTCCCCTGGCTGCGGCAGCTCAAGCAGTCCATCGGCATCACCACCTCCTTGCGCAGCCACGGCGTCGGCCCGCAGCATCTGCAGCGCCTGGTGGCCATTGCCACTGCCGACGGCTGTCACCAGACCAACCCCCGGCCCTGTACCGCTGCAGACTTCGAACGCCTGTTTCAGGCCGCTCTCTAAGCGGAGCCTCTCGGCTTTTTTATGACCCGAAGTATTGAACACAGGCTCAAGATTGGCGTGTCGGCCTGTTTTTTCCATGCCGATCCCGCCCGCCCGATCTTCACCGGCAAAACCTTGCATTACGTGGAGGAGTCGATTGCCCACTGGGTGATGAGCCAGGGCGACCTGGCGGTGATGGTGCCCAGCCCCACCGGTGCCACGCGCCGCGGGGATGTGGATTTTTCACACTACGCCCAATGGCTCGATGCAATCGTCTTGATGGGTGGGGCCGATGTCTGGCCCGGCAGCTACGGCGAGACCCCGCTTGAGGACCGCTGGAGCGGGGACCGGGTGCGCGACGACTACGAGAAGGCCTTGGTGGCCGCTTTTGTGGAAGCCGGCAAGCCGGTGCTCGGTGTCTGCCGCGGCCTGCAATTGATCAATGTGGCCTTTGGTGGCACGCTCTACCAGGATATTCCCTCCCAACTGCCGCAAGCCCTGGTGCACCGCAATGCAAAGGCTTACGACCAGCACTTCCATGACCTGCGCATCGATCCGCAGAGCCGCTTGTGCCAGATTCTGGAGGGGCAAACGGATGCGGTGGTCAACAGCATCCACCATCAGGGCATCAAGGACCTGGCGCCGGAATTTGTGGTGGAGGCGCGTTGTCCCCATGATGGCATGATCGAAGCCATCCGATGGAGTGGCCCTGGGTATGTGGCGGCCGTGCAATGGCATCCGGAATTTCACCAAGAAGGCCAGGGCACGCTGGACGACACCCCGATCCTGCGCGACTTCCTGGCGCAGGCCCGAAGCACCCGAAACCCCGTTTGAAGGACCTGCATGAAGACCCTCCAACTGATCAATCCGGCCGATGGCAGCGTTTTGGCGGAGCAGCCCGTCGACAGCCCCGAGCGGGTGGCTGCAAGGGTGGCCGACGCTCGGCGTGGCCAGGCCCACTGGGCTGCGCAGCCTCTGCAGGCGCGCATGCAGGCCATCGCCCGGTTCCGCGCCGCGGTGCAGAGCGAACTCGATGAGCTGGCGCGCATTCTGACGCGGGAGACAGGCAAGCCCCTGCCGCATTCCCGCAACGAGCTGAACGCTTTTTTGGGACGCATCGATTTTTTCCTCGCAAACGCGGTGCAGGCGGCCCAGGTCACCCAGGTGTGGGAGGCCGATGGCATGCGTGAGCAGATCGAGCGCATTCCCCTGGGCGTGGTGGGCAACATCTCGGCCTGGAATTACCCTTGGTTTGTCGGCGGTAATGTTTTCGTTCCAGCCCTGCTCATGGGCAATGCAGTGGTGTACAAGCCCTCCGAATTTGCCACCCTCACCGGGCAGGCCATGGCTCGGCTGCTGCATGCCAGCGGCGTCGCGGACGATGTGTTCGTGCCGGTCTATGGCGACGGCAGCGTCGGTGCGGCTTTGCTGGAGCAGTCGCTCGACGGCATTTTTTTTACCGGCTCTTTGCCCACCGGTCAGCGGATTGCACAGACCGCAGGGCCGCGTAGGGTCAAGATGCAACTCGAACTTGGCGGCAAGGATCCCACCTATGTCTGCCCTGACGCCGATCCGGTGCTGGCGGCGCAGTCCCTGGCTGATGGGGCGATGTACAACGCCGGCCAGAGCTGCTGCTCGGTCGAACGCATCTATGTCCACGAGGCCATTCATGACCGCTTTGTGGAGGCGGTGGTGGAGACCGTGCGCGGATTGAAGATGGGCGATCCGATGCAGGAGGACACCTATCTCGGGCCCTTGACACGGGCAGCTCAGCTGGACGTGCTGCAGGCGCAGGTGGCCGATGCACGGTCGCGGGGGGCACGATTGCTCATCGGCGGTGGCCGCGCCCAGGGGCCTTTCGGAGGTCGGGGCAACTGGTTCGAGGCTACCGTGATCGACCGTGCCGACCACAGCATGCTGCTCATGCGCGAGGAAAGTTTCGGCCCGATCGTGGGCATTCAGAAAGTAGCCAGTGATGAACAGGCCTTGCAGTGCATGAACGATACCCGCTACGGCCTGACCGCTGGGGTCTACACCCCCGACGAGGCTCGGGCCCGCCGCATTTTGTCCCGGGTGCGAGCCGGCTCGGTGTACTGGAACTGTTGTGACCGCGTCAGTCCGCGCCTGCCCTGGAGCGGCTGGGGTGACTCAGGCTTGGGGCTCACTCTGTCTGTGGAGGGCATCAGCACCTTCACCCGGCCCAAGGCCTGGCATCTGCGTTCGATTTGAGGCATGGACCGGCCGCATTTGGTCCTCTTTGACCTGGACCACACCCTGCTTGCGGGCGACAGCGATCAACTCTGGTGTGACTTTCTGGTGGCGCAGGCGTTGGTCGAGGCCGAACCCCTGGCCAGCCGCAATCGGGAAATGGAGCGCGGCTACAAGGCCGGTACGGTTGAGGTCAGTGCCTTCTGCGAGTTTTATATCGGCACCCTGTGTCTGATGGATCAGCAGGCCTGGCAGCCCTGGCGCGAGCAGTTCCTGCAGCAGTGCATCCTGCCCCGGCTGGCGCCGGCTGGCCAGCGACAGATACGCGAGCATCAAATGGCTGGGCACCGGGTGGTGATCACCACTGCCACCAACCGATTCATCACCGAGCTGACGGCCGCCCATCTGGGTGTCAGCGAGCTGATCGCCACAGAGGCCGAACAATCGCAGGGGCGCTTCACGGGTCGTGTGGCGGGGCTGCCCAATATGCGGCAGGGCAAGGTCACGCGCCTGCAGCAGTGGCTCGATGCGCAGGGTTGGCGCCTGAGTGATCTGGAGAGCACTGCCTATAGCGATTCCATCAACGACCTGCCCTTGCTCGAGGCGGTACGCCATCCCATCTGTGCTCAACCGGATGCAGCGCTGGCGCAGATTGCGGGCGAGCGGGGCTGGCCGGTGGTGCGCTGGTTTTAGGGCCGCGCTGGATCGGTGTTCAAGACGCGCGCAGGGCAAGCAGACCCTGGGCCAAAACGCCGGCTGCATCCTCGGTCATCTCGCTGAGGCGCTCCATGGCCTGTGCTGGACTTAGGCACACGAAATCGCTGACTTCGCCATCCAGGTTGCGGGGCAGAACGCCATCGGCCAGCAGCAGGTTGTAGACCAGCAAGGCTTCGTCGTGCCAACCTTCCCTCTCCCGCCGACGGGTCAGCAGCCGGCCCGCCGGACGGACTTGCTGTGCGATCTGCGCGGGCAGACCGGCCTCTTCATGGAGCTCACGCAGGGCGCAGTCCAGCGGTGACTCTCCGGCTGGTAATCCGCCGGCGGCCAGGTTATCGACGCGGCCCGGATCGGTGGCTTTGCTCAGGGCGCGAATGCCGCACCAGATGTGACCGTCTGATCGAAAGCCGTTGATGTGCACCGCGTGGCTGCGCAGACCGAAGAAACGGAAGGCGGCGCGTTCCAGACGAAACCATGGCGCATGCGCCGGGCCCGGGGCATCCTCGATCTCGCCCCAGTAGCTGTAGAGCTCATCGCGCCAGCCGGTAATTAGGCCCTCTCGATGAAGACGGTTTGCCGCCTCGGCCAGCAGATCACTGCGTGCATCGACCCCGAGATCGGCGGCATCCCAGATCACCGCTGCGCCCTGCGGCCGGCATCGCGCCAGATGCGCGCACAGGGGTTGCACGTGGGAAGGCGCAAGCCGGCCGATGCGCTGGCTGCCCAGCAGCAGCGGCTGGAAGTCCCCCGGAGGACGATGATCCACTTGGCGCAGGATTTGCAGAAGAACGTGGTCGCTGTAGGCGGACCAGGCGGACAGCAGCGACGTTTGCATGGACCCTGCCGGTGCAGTTGCCGCCCTACCAGGACGGCGGCCGCTTGTCCAGGAAGGCTTGCACGCCCTCCAGGGCGGTGCCATCCATCATGTTGCAGGCCATGGTTCGCGCGGCGTCTTCGTAGGCTGCCTGCATACCAGTTTCCAGTTGCCGGTAAAACAGCTGCTTGCCCAGCGCCAGCGCCAGACGTGGCTTGCCCCGAATGCGTTCGACGAGCTCCTGCACGGCGCCCTCGAGATCGGCAGGGTCCGCCACCCGGTTGATCAGTCCCAGGTCTTGCGCCCGCTCGGCGCTGATGAAGTCGCCGGTGGCCAACATTTCAAAGGCCGCCTTGCGCGGCAGGTTGCGTGACAGGGCTACGCTGGGTGTGGCGCAGAACAGGCCCAGGTTTACGCCGCTGACCGCAAAGCGTGCATCGCGGGCGGCCACTGCCAGATCGCATTGAGCCACCAACTGGCACCCAGCCGCGGTAGCCACTCCCTGCACCTTGGCGATCACTGGGACGGGTAGCTGCTGCAGACTCATCATCATGCGGCCGCATTGGTCAAACAGGCGCTGGTAGTAGGCCAAGTCAGGTTCGGCGCGCATCTGGCGCAGGTCATGACCTGCGCAGAAGGCCTTGCCCGATCCGGCAATCACCAGCACGCGAAGGGATGAATCCTGAGCCAGCTGGTCGATTTGCTGCTGCAGCGCCTCCAACAGTTCCTCGCTCAGCGCATTGAAGGCATGGGGCCGGTTGAGGGTGAGCGTGGTCAGGCCGCGGCCGTCTTCATGACGAAGCACAACAGGCTCGGGTACGGACATGATGGACTCCTATTCAATGGCCGAGCTGGATCGGGCCCGTTCGCGCAGCGCAAACTTCTGGATTTTGCCGGTCGAGGTTTTGGGGATCTCCTCAAATCGTATGTCGCGCGGAACCTTGTAGCTGGCCAGCAAGGATTTGCAGTGTGCGATCAGTCCGTCGGCATCGGCCGGGCTGCCGGGCTTGAGCTCGACGTAGGCCAAGGGCGTTTCGCCCCACTTGGGATCGGGCTTGGCCACCACGGCGCAGGCCAGTACAGAAGGGTGCCGGTACAGCGCGTCTTCGACTTCCAGCGAACTGATGTTTTCCCCGCCCGAAATGATGATGTCCTTGCTACGGTCCTTGATCTTGACGTAGCGGTCGGGCTCGAGCACCGCCAGATCCCCCGTGTGAAACCAGCCGCCCTCGAAAGATTTTTCAGTCGCAGCGGGATTTTTAAGGTAGCCCTTCATAACGATGTTGCCGCGAAACATGATCTCGCCCAGGGTCTGCCCATCGGCGGGAACCTCTCGCAGGGTCTGCGGATCCATCACGGTCATGCCCTCTTGCAGCGCATAGCGCACGCCTTGGCGGCCATTGAGCCGGGTCTGCTCAGACAGGTCCTGCTGTGCCCAGGCCGGCCTTTGCACGGCCACTGCGGCCGGACCGTAGACCTCGGTCAAGCCGTACACGTGAGTGATTGCAAAACCAATGTTGGCCATGCCTTCGATCATGGCTGCCGGCGGTGCTGCGCCGGCCACCAGACCCCGCACCTGCTGGGTGATGCCCGATCGCAGCTCCTGCGGGGCGTTGTAGATCAGGCTGTGCACGATGGGCGCAGCGCAGTAGTGGTCGATGCGGTGCTCCCGCATGGCACTGAGGATGGACGGCGCATCGACCTTGCGCAGGCACACATGCGTGCCGCCGAGCATGGCCACCGTCCAGGGGAAGCACCAGCCATTGCAGTGAAACATGGGCAGCGTCCACAAATAGGTGGGAAAGTGCGGCATGGTCCAGGTGGCGGCATTGCAGACGGCATTAAGGTAAGCACCGCGGTGGTGGGTGACCACACCCTTGGGATCGCCGGTGGTGCCGCTGGTGTAGC
>CAZATV010000123.1:0-6780 GCA_964488145.1 uncultured Polaromonas sp. | reverse complement strand
ATCTTCCCACCAATGCCCTGCCTTGGGCGGCAGGCGTGGGCTTCATGGTTTGCGTCTTGTTGGGCAGATTGGTGGGGTCAACGGCTCATGCGACTGAGCGTCTTTTCTGGCTGCTCGGTGCCCTGGCCGGCTTGGCAGCCGTACTCCTGAGCCAGTCCAGAGGGAGCTTCGGCTTGGTTCTGTGGGTGGCCTGCGTTCTTGTGCCAGTCTTGTGGTCGTGGGGTCGATGGCCTGGAAAGAGGTCCGTTGGGGGCCTTCTTACGCTTGTGTTGCTGGCAGTCTGTCTCCTGCCCCTTTTGGCCCCAAACATCGTGCAGGCTCCGGCGGAGCGGATTGAGGTGGCCGCCCATGAGGCGCGTCAGGTGATGGGAGCGATAGAGAAGCAGAATGTGTCTGCGCAGGTTCTCGACACCTCGGTTGGCGCCAGACTTTATATGTGGGTGCGTGTTGCCGAGCCTTTATCGGCGCATGTTTTTCTGGGGGTGGGACAGAAGCAACGAGAGGCTTGGATTGGTCAACTGGGCCGAGATAGCGGTTCGCAGGTCATTGCTTCTCTGAACCATCTGCACAGTGATCCCCTGACCATCTGGTTTGAGCATGGACTCGTGGGCCTAGCCAGTTACCTGATTCTGGCCTTGGGGCTGATCGTTCTGTCCCTGCAGGCTTGGGGTCGGCACCGTGGTCTGGCAGTGACCCTGGGTGGCTTGGCTTTCATGCACATCAGCGCGGGCCTGACCAACTTCAATACCATTCACAACTTTTACGGGACGGTTTTGTCCCTGTGTATCCTGCTTTCGTTTTGGATGGCCGTTCCCGGTTCGCGTCAGGAGGCTCTCAGCTCGAGATCGCCGCTCCCCTAAACTGTTGCAGCTGGCTTGCCACGCCTTGTTTTCATTTTTCCGCCAAACCCTATCCGCATCGCCATGGGGTCATGACCATGCCCAACTTGACCGTTGCCATCATTACCCGTGATGAGCGTGAGAACATTGGCCCTTGTCTGGATGCTGTGTCCTTTGCCGATCAGTGGGTGGTGCTTGACTCCGGCAGCACCGATGGGACCTGCGACTTGGCTCGAGAAAGAGGAGCCGAGGTGACCGTTTCCTTGGACTGGCCGGGATTCGGCCCGCAGAAAAACAGGGCGATCCATCTCGCTCGCTGTGAATGGATTCTCAGTCTCGATGCCGACGAGCGGGTGACCCCGCAACTGCGCGAGGAAATCAGGGTCGAGATCGCCCGCTACCAAGGCCAAGCCGTGGCGTTTGAAATTCCCCGTTTGACCCAGTTTTGCGGAGTTTGGATACGGCACTGTGGCTGGACACCGGACTATGTTCTTCGCCTCTTCAGACGCGGGCAGGCGCGCTTTAGCGATGACCTGGTGCATGAATCCGTTCGGCTGGAGCATTCGAATGTCCGGATCGTACGGCTCAAAAGTCCGTTGCTCCATTACAGTTATCCGACCCCCGGTCATTATTGGCGCAAGCTGGAACGATACAGTCGAGACTGGGCGTATCAGCGCCACGCGCAGGGCCAGACTGCCACCATGACCCGTGCGGCCGCGTCCGCAGTTGCGGCTTTTTTGCGCAGCTACCTGCTTCGCGGGGGTTTTCTAGATGGTCCGATGGGCTTTGCTGTGTGTACCATGCAGGCCCAAGCGGCTTTTGGTAAGTACTTTGAGTTGTATTGTTTGAGTCGAAAAGGTGAATCAAAAACTACCCAATAATCTAGCGGACGCGTCAACCCCGCGTCGTGTCTGGCTCACGCGAGCCGGTATGCTCGGTTTGACCGCAGTGAGCGGTCCCGTTTGGTCCCAATTCCGCGTCGAAGTCACCGGCCTGGGCATGGCCCAGTTACCCATTGCCCTGCCAGCCTTCAGGGCCGAGGAAACCGTTCCCCACAAGATCAGCGCAGTTGTCCGTGCCAATCTGGAGCGCAGCGGTATGTTCCGGTCGGTTGATGGGTCTGGTGTTGCCGTCGATGAGAACTCTCAGCTCAATTCGGCGATCTGGCGTCAGAGGGGCGCTGATTTCATGGTGGCCGGCAGCATCATGGCTCTGGCCAACGGCTCATTTGATGTGCGTTTTCGTCTGTGGGATGCCGTTCGCGCCCAGGACCTGGGAGGGCAATCTTTCGCAGTCTCGCGCGAAAACATGCGCATGGTGGCGCATCGCATTGCTGATTTCATCTACGAGAAGCTCATCGGCGAGAAGAGCGTGTTTGCCACACGCATTACTTTCGTCACCCGATCAGCGGGACAACACGCCCTGTGGGTCGCCGATGCCGATGGGGGCAATGCCGAGGCGGTTCTGACCAGTCCCGAGCCCATCATCTCCCCCACCTGGTCACCCTCGGGTTCGCAACTGGCCTATGTGTCCTTCGAGTCTCGTAAGCCTGATATTTATGCTCTGGACATGCAGACGCGCCGTCGGCGTCTGATGGCCAATTTTCGAGGTTCCAACAGCGCGCCGGCCTGGAGTTCGGACGGCCGCTTCATTGTGGCCACGCTCAGCCGCGATGGTGGCTCGCAGATTTACGCCATTGACGCCACGCTGCGAGGGGAACCCCGGCGCCTGACCCAGTCGAGCAGCATTGACACCGAGCCGGTTTGTTCGGCAGATGGCCGCTGGATCTACTTTGTCAGCGACCGGGGAGGTTCCCCGCAGATCTACCGAATGGGCCCTGCCGGAGGCTCAGCCGAATGGATCAATACGGGCAGCAAGTACAACATCTCACCGGCCATCAGCCCGGACGGCCGATACCTAGCCTTTGTCGCGCGGGTCGAGGGTGCGTTCAAGTTACACCTGATGGACCTGAGCTCACGATCGGTGAGTGCCCTCACGGATACTGGCGCCGATGAAAGCCCCAGCTTTTCGCCCAATGGTCGGTTGATCCTGTACGCAACTCAACAGCAGGGGCGGGAGGTGCTGATGACTACCACCCTCGACGGTCGTATCAAGGCGGCACTGATGGGGCAAAATGGGGCGATCCGGGATCCGCATTGGGGTCCGTTCGCCCAGTAGTGTTTCGCGGGCGGAGTTTTTGGGGCCATTTTTAGAAAAGGGAGATATCACAATGAAGCGTACCCCCCTGATTTCCATCGGCGCGTTGGTGCTGGCCCTTGTGCTCAGCGCTTGCGGTTCCAGGGTCAAGCTCAATGAGGCACCGGTCGAGGACCGTAATCCTTCGGGAACCGCAGTGAGCCAGGCTGCCGGCGCGGTTTCGGCTACACCCCAGGGCGGTGCAGATGCAAATCGCGGCGCAGGCGTGGTGGTTGCGCCTGCTGGCGGGGGATCTATGACGTCGGCGGACTTGAACGCCCGGAGGGGCCCAGATCCCATACCCACAAATTTGCCGCGGATCATTTATTTTGATTACGATAGCTTTGAGATTAAGCCTCAATTCCAGTCCGTGGTTCAAGGGCACGCCCAATATCTCAGTGCCAACAAGGAGAGAAAGGTTGTGCTGGAGGGCCACACCGACGAACGCGGCGGGCGTGAGTACAACCTGGCCCTGGGGCAGAAACGGGCTGAGGCCGTTCGTCGCGCTCTCACGGTGCTGGGCGTGGCCGATGCGCAGGTGGAAGCCACCAGCTTCGGGCAGGAAAAGCCCGCGGTGGCGGGCTCCGATGAGGCGGCCTACGAAAAGAATCGTCGCGTTGAGTTCACTTACCGTTGATTGGTTTCGAGATGATGCGTCTGTCCCGATGGATCGCCGCCTGGGTCTTGTGCCTGAGCAGCGGGGTTCAGGCGGTCACGCTTTTCGCAGACAACGAAGCGCGCCAGGAACTGTTGAACCTGCGTCAGCGGATCGCCGTTCTGGAGCGTTTGATCCAGGAGGAGAGCCGGGCGCGTCGAGAGCTGGCCGATCAGCACACTCAGGAGCAGGCCCGGCGCAAGGAGCTTGAACAGTCTGCACAAAATGCCCTCGAGCGGGCGGGTAAAAGCGCCGAAGAGCAGGCTCAATTGCGTCGTGGCAGTTTGGAGCTTCTCAATCAGATAGAGCAGTTGCGACAAGATCTCGCTCGGCTGCGCGGAGAAAATGAGGCCCTCAGGGATTTCGTTGCGGGTTTTCAGCGCGGATTGGCCGATATGCGGCAGTCGCAGTCCGAACTGCGCAACAACTTGGTCGATGTGCAGCGCAACGTCAAGGACAGTTCGGCTCAAATCGAAGAGCGTATTCGGCGTGTCGAGCCGGTCAAGGTCACCGTTGATGGCCGGGAGTTTGAAGCCACGCCCGCAGAGTCGGCCGCTTTTGATGCGGGCCTCAAGGCGGTTCGGGCGGGTGAACACAAGACGGCCCAAACCGGGTTTGAGCAATTCCTAGTGCGCTACCCTGCCAGCGGCTACAGGCCCTGGGTGCTGTACTGGTTGGGCACCTCCCAGTACGCCACGGAAGACTTTCGGGCTGCTCAGACGAGTTTTCGTGCGGTTTTGCGCGAGTTTGCCTCCCATCCACGGGCCGCTGATGCAATGCTGGGTTTAGCCAGCGTGCAGTCCGACCTGAAGGAGCCGCGGGCCAGTGTGCGCAAAACACTCGAGGACCTGATCAAGGCCTATCCTGATTCCGCGGCCGCGTCGACGGCCCGTGAGCGGCTGTCCAAGTTCAAGTAGGTTCCAGAGCGCCCATCTCCGTTTGGCGGGGCTTGCGCAGCGCGCCACTGGCGGGCCGCCTAAAATCCGGGTATGGAGCTTTCACAATTCAATGCCCTGTATCAGCAGGTGCTGCTCGGTGCTTTTGGCCTGGCTTTCCTTTTTGGCTTGATCGGCCAGCGCACGCATTTTTGTACCATGGGGGCAGTCAGCGATATCGTCAGCATGGGCGATTGGTCGCGTATGCGCATGTGGGCCCTGGCCGCCGGCGTGGCCATGATCGGTTTTAACGTGCTGGCGTACGGGGGGTGGATCGACCCCGCCCGTACCCTCTACGCCTCTGACCGATTCATCGGGGTCTCGGCTCTGCTGGGCGGCACCCTGTTTGGACTGGGCATGGTCCTGGGCTCGGGTTGCGGCAGCAAAACGCTGATCCGCATCGGCGGGGGCAGCCTCAAGTCGGTGGTGGTCTTTCTCGCGATGGGGCTGGCCGCCTTCATCACCATGAAGGGCCTGGCTGCTGTGATTCGAGTCGAGACGGTTGATCGCGCGGCGCTTGCCGTGCCCGAGCCCGGTACCTTGCCGGCCCTGATGGCGAATGCCTGGGGCGCCTCGATCCCGCAAATTGGTCTGGTGGTGGGACTTGGTTTGGGCGGCGCTCTTTGTCTGTGGTCCTTGCGACCCCGATCCTTTCGAAGCGCGGACAACCTTCTGGGCGGGCTTGGTTTGGGGGCGCTGGTGGTGGCGATGTGGTGGCTGACCGGCTATTTCGGATTTGTGCCTGAGCATCCCCAAACCCTTGAAGAGGTCTTTGTGGCCACCTATTCCGGCCGGGCAGAGTCGTTCAGTTTTGTCGCCCCCATGGCGCATACCCTGGATTGGTTGATGTTCTTCAGCGACAAGAACAAGACGCTGACCCTTGGTGTGGTCACCGTCGTCGGCGTGGTGCTGGGCTCGGCGGCATCCGCCCTGGCGAGCCGGTCCTTCCGGTGGGAGGGATTTCGGGACACCGAGGATACGGCCTTGCACCTGATCGGTGGCGTGTTGATGGGCGTGGGCGGCGTGACCGCCATGGGATGCACCATTGGTCAGGGTTTGTCGGGTCTTTCCACCCTGAGCCTGAGCAGTTTCGTGGCCTTGGCCGGTATCCTGGCGGGCAGTTACGCCGGTTTGCGTTGGCAAATCTGGCGGCTTGAGCGCAGTCTTTGACCAAACCCGTGCTTGCACCTTCTGAAGAGGTCGACTCGCAGCGTCGATTTGGTGGCCTGGCGCGCTTGTACGGTCCGGCGGGAGCTCGGGCGATTGCCCGAGCGCATGTGGTGGTGGTGGGGATCGGCGGAGTGGGCTCATGGGCGGTCGAGGCCTTGGCACGAAGCGGAGTGGCGCGGCTGACGTTGATTGATTTGGACCATGTGTCTGAATCGAACATCAACCGTCAGATTCAAGCCCTGACTGCGACCGTAGGACAAGCCAAGGTGCAGGCCATGCGTCAGCGCATTGCTGAAATACACCCGCAATGTGAGGTGCGTTGCATTGAAGAGTTCGTCCATGCTGACAACTGGCCCGATCTGGCCGAATTGGGGTCTTGTCGAGCAGAGCCGCTGGCGGTCATTGATGCCTGCGATCAAGTCAGTGCCAAGGTGACGCTGGCGGCCTGGGCGCTGGCCGCCCGGGTGCCGTTCATCTGCGCTGGTGCGGCCGGTGGCAAGCGTCACGCTCATCGGGTCGATATTGCCGACTTGGCCGATGTGACTCACGACCCTTTGTTGGCACAACTGCGCTACCGGCTGCGCAAGCACCACGCCGCTGCGCGCGGGGGCAGGATGCGCCTGCCTTGCGTGTTCAGTCGTGAGCCGGTGAGTCAACCGGTGGCCGTTTGTGATTCCGAGGCGGGCGAGCGCGGCGACGGCAGCCTCAACTGTCACGGCTATGGATCGGTGGTCAGTGTGACGGCCACCTTTGGACAGTGTGCGGCCGGGTGGGTGCTCGACACTTTGGCTGCAGACCTGCGGCCCGGTGTTAATTTGCCGCTATAATTTCGGGCTGTGCCGAGCGCTGCCACTCTTTGGCGGCGCCCCGTTGGAATGATCGAATGCTAGCGATCTGCCCACAGGCTCCGGGTCGTTAGCTCAGTCGGTAGAGCAGCGGACTTTTAATCCGTTGGTCGCGTGTTCGAGTCACGCACGACCCACCA
>CAZATV010000122.1:0-6798 GCA_964488145.1 uncultured Polaromonas sp. | reverse complement strand
GCAGCGAGGCCACCGCGAAGGCCGCCACGGATTGGTACTCGTTGTAGAGAATCTCGACATGCAGGGGCATGGTGTTGGTCTGGCCGCGAATATGGCCCGAGACCACTGAGACCGCTCCGAATTCGCCCATGGCGCGGGCATTGCACAGAATCACGCCGTAGAGCAAGCCCCATTTGATGTTGGGCAGCGTGACCCGCCAGAAGGTTTGCCAGCCGGTGGCACCCAATACCAGGGCGGCTTGCTCTTCTTCGTTGCCTTGGGCCTGCATCAGCGGGATCAGTTCGCGGGCGATGAAGGGAAAGGTAACGAAGACAGTGGCCAGCACGATACCTGGGATGGCAAAGATGACCTTGATATCGTGGGCGGCCAGCCACGGCCCCAGCCAGCCTTGGGCGCCAAAGACCAGCACATAAACCAAGCCTGCAACCACCGGTGAGACGGAGAAGGGCAGATCGACCAGCGTGATCAGCACCGCCTTGCCACGAAATTCGAACTTGGCAATCGCCCAGGCCGCGGCCACGCCGAAGACCAGGTTCAAGGGCACGGCAATGGCGGCAGTGATCAGCGTGAGCCGGATGGCACTCCAGGCATCGGGTTCCTGCAGTGCCTGCCCGTATGCTCCCCAACCCTTGCGCAGGGCCTCGGCAAAGACGGCAGCCAGGGGCAGTACCAGAAAGAGCAGCATGAAGGCCAGCGCCAGACCGATCAGAAGCCGGCGCACCCAGGGGGGCTCTTGGGTGCTCGCGGTGCGGCCGCTGCCTGCGGCGGCGGGGTTGAGTCTCATGCCGGCGCTCCCGAGCGGTGTCGCTGCCAGGCTTGCAGCCCGTTGATGACCAGCAGCAGTGCAAAGGAGATCAGCAGCATGACCAGAGCTACCGCAGTGGCACCGGCATAGTCGTATTGCTCGAGCTTGCCGATGATGATCAAGGGGGTGATTTCCGAGATCATGGGCATATTCCCAGCGATGAAGATCACCGAGCCGTACTCACCGATGGCCCGTGCAAAGGCCAGAGCAAAACCGGTGAGCAGCGCCGGCAGGATCGAAGGCAGGATCACCCGGGCAAAGGTCTGCCAGCGGCTTGCACCCAGGCAGGTGGCGGCCTCCTCGATTTCTTTCTCTGCATCTTCGAGGACGGGCTGGACGGTGCGCACTACAAAAGGCAGGCCGATGAAGATCAGGGCAATCACCACGCCGGTGGGATTGAAGGCCAGCTGTATGCCGTAGGGCTCAAAGAGCTGCCCGATCCATCCGTTACCCGCCAGCAGAGCTGTCAGCGAGATGCCTGCCACGGCCGTGGGCAGGGCAAAAGGCAGATCGACCAGTGCGTCCATGATCTTCTTGCCGGGAAACTCGTAGCGCACCAACACCCAGGCCACCAGCAGGCCGAAGAACAGATTGACCACCGCGGCCAGAAGTGAGGCGCCGAAGGTCAGTCGATACGAGGCCAGCACCCGTGGTGAGGTCACGGCGCTCCAGAACGCGTCAAAGCTCAAGGTCAGGCTCTTGAACACCAGTGCGCTCAAGGGGATGAGCACGATCAGGCTCAGATAGAGCAGGGTGTAGCCCAGTGTCAGGTGAAAGCCTGGCAGCACGCGACGGGCCGCGCGCGCTTTGGGAGCGAGCGCTGGCAGCCCAGGCCGTGAAAGGACGGCACTCATCAGCGGACGGTGTAGATCTTGTCGAACAGGCCACCGTCATTGAAGTGCACCCGCTGCGCCTCTGACAGGGAGCCAAAGAACTCCGACACCGGCACCAGAATCATCGGCTTGAAGATTCGGGCGTACTTGGCCAGCAAGACCGGCGATCGGGGGCGCAGGGCGTGACGGGCGGCAATCTCCTGGGCCTCTTCGGTGTAGAGGAAGTTCAGATAAGCGCGAGCTAAATCACCGCTTCCTTTTTTGGCTACCGTGCGCTCGACCACTGCCACCGGGTTCTCGGCGACGATGCTGATTGAAGGATGCACCGCATCGACCTTGCCTTCTCCGAACTCGCGATCGACCGACAGCACTTCCGATTCAAAGGTCACCAGAACATCCCCAATATTGCGCTGCAGGAAGATCGCCGTGGCATCGCGGCCGCCGCGGGCCAGAACGGGTACATTTTTGTAGAGCTTGCTCACGAACTCGGCCGCCTGCGCATCGGTGCCGCCCTTCTTTCGCACATACGACCAGGCGGCCAGATAGGCCATGCGGCCATTGCCGCCGGTCTTGGGATTGACCACCACCACTTGCACGCCGGGCTTGATCAGGTCGTCCCAATCGCGGATGTTTTTCGGGTTGCCGTTACGCACCAGAAACAGCATGGTCGACTTGGTGGGTACCGCGTTGTCGGGGAAACGCTTGGCCCAATCCTTGGCCACCACACCTCTTTCCGCCAAAAACTCGATATCGGTGGTGGTGTTCATCGTCACCACATCGGCCTCCAGCCCGTCGGCCACCGCCCGCGCCTGCGCGCTCGATCCGGCATGCGATTGGTCGATCTTGACCTCGCGCCCGGTGGCTTTTTTGTAATGTGCGACGAAGGCGGTGTTGATGTCTTTGTAGAACTCGCGGGAGACATCGTAGGAGACATTCAGCAGGGTTTGAGCCGATGTCAGGGAGCTGGCAACCAGGGCTGCGGCGATAAGAGTGAGGCGGGCGGCGTTTTTCATGCGGTTTGGAGTGAAGGGGATAGGGAGGAGTTAAAGGATGCAGACTCGAGCAAAGATTGCAGCAAAGCCCATCCCAAGGGCCAAGGTCCATGGCCTGAGGCCCCATTGATATGCCCGGCATTGGGAATACGGACAAATTCGCTGGCCCAAGCGCGAGCGTAAGCGGCTGACAGTCGCACGGAACAACAAGGATCGCTTGTGCTGGCCACGACAACGCTGCGATAGGGCAGGCGATGTGCTGGTACCGGTCCGAAGTCGCTGAACAGGGCCCTTTTTTCCGGGTCGATGGGCGCAACCAGAAGTGCCCCGGCAATCCGTGTCGCAGCGCTGGGCGGTAGATGGCTAAGGGCCAGGCAGCCTAGACTGTGCGCGACGACGACGACCGGTTCATCAAGAGCCAGAATCTGCTGGGACAGAGCTTCGATCCAGACGCGTCGCCTAGGGACCTGCCAGTTGTCCATGATGAGCTGTTGGGCGCGCGGCAAGCGGGCAAGCCACAGGCTCTGCCAGTGGTCGGGGCTGGACCCTTGCCAGCCAGGGACCATTAAAACGCTTGCCTTGATGTCAGACATCCTTCAGCCTTCTCGAGATGGAACGGATTGTCCGAACTGCCCCTGCTGTTGCAAACGAATCTTTTGAAATTAGCTTATGCACAAGAGGCAGGTAGGGATGGGCCTGCCCGGCCCCCCTTGCGCGACTGCCGGGCGGACTCCCATGGGTGTGAACGCGCCTCATCGTCCCCACCTCACTTGCGGGTGTAGATCTGATCGAAGCTCGCCCCATCTACAAAATGATCTTTGTCGGCCTTCGCCCAGCCACCAAAGGCCTGATCGATACCAAAGAGGGTCATGCGTGGAAACTTGCTGGCGTATTTCGCCTGGGCCTTGGCTGAAATCGCGGGCCGATAAAAGTGCTTGCCGATGATGTCCTGACCCTCTTCCGTGTAGAGGAAACGCAGGTATTCGGTGGCCAGAGCGCGCGTTCCCCGGCGATCCACATTTTTGTCAACGATAGCCACAGGGGGCTCAGCCAGAATACTCAGGGAGGGGTAAATCACATCGACCCGCTGGCCGAACTCTTTTTCGAGGAGGTAGGCTTCGTTTTCCCAGGAAATGAAGACATCGCCCTGGTTGCGTTGTGCGAAGGTGACGGATGAGCCTCTTGCGCCGGTATCGAGGACCGGTACGTTGGCATAAAGCCGGCCGACAAACTCGCGTGCCTTGGCATCGCCGCCGTACTTGCGTTTTGCATATTCCCAGGCCGCCAGATAGTTCCAGCGCGCCCCGCCAGAGGTTTTGGGGTTGGGCGTGATGACCTTGATGTCAGGCCGGACCAAGTCGTCCCAATCCTTGATGTTCTTGGGGTTGCCTTGACGGACCACCAGAACGATGGTCGATGTGTAAGGAGCCGAGTTGTTCGGCAATCGCTTTTGCCAGTCGGGTGGCAGCCAGCCTCCGTTCTTGACCAGAGCATCGATATCGCCTGCCAGGGCCAGGGTCACGACATCGGCCTCCAGACCATCGATGACCGATCGCGCCTGTCGCCCTGAACCGCCATGCGACTGCTTGATGTTGACCTCTTGTCCCGTCTTGGCTTTCCAGAACTTGGCAAAGGCCTGATTCAACTCGACATACAACTCCCGGGTGGGGTCATAGGACACGTTGAGCAGACTGATCGCTGCAGCCGCGGATGGCGCTGGCACGGTCTGTGCCGGGGTCGAGCGGGCTCCGGGTATCAGCACGGCGCCCGCGGCAAGGCTGAGGTAAGTCTTGATAAAGTGACGACGTTCTTTCATGACAACAAACTCCGTTGGCGTTGTGGATAGGTGGGGGGGTCGCATTTTGAAGAGCGTCCACGCGCACGGGAACCAATAAGTTTTCATGAACAGATAACTCAAAGATCTAAGGTTGAAAGGAGCGTGAGTCCATGAGCCGTGAGTGGGAGACGTTGCCGTCTCAAAGCCCAGCTGAAAGACCGGTGCTTCGGCGGGCAGATGCGTGGCGCTGGTTACCGTTGTGCGTGGCGGGTCTTTGCATCGCTGCAGTGGGTATTGCACTGGTGTCTCAGTACAGGTTTGGCATGCAGCCCTGCCCTTGGTGCACTTTTCAGCGTCTGTTGTTCTTGCTTGTAGCGGCCACTGCAGGAATCTGTGCACTGGGGAAGAGGCAATGGTGGGCCCTGTTTGCTGCGGGATTAGCGCTGGTGTTCTCGGCGGCCGGCGTGGTCAGCGCTCTGTGGCAGCATCTGGTGGCTTCCAAAAGTGGGTCTTGCGCCTTGACCTTGGCTGACCGGATCCTCGGCGAGTTGGGTTTGTTTCGTCTTCTGCCCTCAGTTTTCGAGCCCAAGGCCTCTTGTGCCGAGGCGGCCGTTCATCTGCTGGGGCTGCCCTACGAGTTGTGGAGCCTGGGCTTGTTCGTGTTGTGTGGCGGGATGCTGTTGTTTTTTCTATCGAAAGCCTTTTCATCCCGAGCCACGCTGTAGATTGCGCCGCCGCACCTTTGGGACCGAGCGCGGATGAGACCGCGTCCTATATTTCTTCAGGGCATACCGACACAACGAAAAAGTATTTTGTGAAAGTGGGGCGAGTTTTTACAGTCTCGCCCCATGTATCAATACACCGAATTCGATCGCCGCTTTATCCGGGAGCGAGCCGACCAATATCGCGACCAGCTCCAGCGGTATCTGGCTGGCCAGCTTAGCGACGAAGAATTTCGACCCTTGCGGCTGCAAAACGGTTGGTATGTGCAGCGATACGCACCCATGCTGAGGGTGGCCGTTCCGTACGGGGAAATCTCCAGCGCCCAGCTGCGGGTGCTGGCCCGGATTGCGCGGGAGTACGACCAGCCCGATCCGCAGCTTTTGGCCCAGGCGCAGTCCCATCAGGACAGCATTGGCGCGGCGGCTGCCCCGCGCCTGGCGCACGGTTGCGGACATTTCACCACGCGCCAGAACGTGCAGTTCAATTGGATTGCCCTGCACCGCTCGGCCGATGTCATGGACTTGTTGGCCAGTGTGGATATGCATGGCATACAGACCAGCGGTAACTGCATCCGTAACATCACCACAGATGCTCTGGCCGGTATTGCGGTCGACGAGATCGCCGATCCGCGCCCTTTCGCAGAGATCCTGCGTCAGTGGAGCAC
This sequence comes from uncultured Polaromonas sp., assembly GCA_964488145.1. GTDB lineage: Bacteria > Pseudomonadota > Gammaproteobacteria > Burkholderiales > Burkholderiaceae_C > Polaromonas. Next base: position 1,004 of record CAZATV010000122.1, on the reverse strand, counting down.
CCTGCATCCCGAGTTCGCCTTCCTGCCGCGTAAATTCAAGGTGGCGATCAACGGCTCCCGTGAAGACCGTGCAGCCATTGCGTGGCACGATGTCGGCTTGCAAATGGTGCGTTCGGACTCTGGCGACGTGGGCTTTAGGGTGCTGGTTGGCGGTGGCATGGGACGTACCCCGGTGATCGCAACCGTTCTGCGCGAGTTTCTGCCGTGGGATCAGATCCTCAACTACCTTGAAGCGGTGGTTCGGGTGTACAACCGCTACGGCCGGCGCGACAACGCTTACAAGGCCCGCATCAAGATTTTGGTCCGGGCCGAGGGGCAGCGATTCGTCAGCGAGGTGGAGACCGAATACGCGGCCATCGTGGATCGAGATGGTGCCCCACATACGATCAGCCAGGCTGAGCTTGACCGCGTGAGTGCGTCGTTCGTTCCCCCTGTCCGGGGCAGGGAGTCGTCCCCCGCGGAGTCCAGGATGTCGCGCCTTCTGCAGGCGGCGGCTGAAGACAACCAGGAATTTAAGCGCTGGATTGAACGCAATGTGACGGCGCACCGTGACCCAGCCCTGCGAGCGGTGACCTTGTCGTTCAAGCGCCTGGGCCAGGCCCCGGGCGATGCCACCGCCGAGCAGCTCGAGCGGGCTGCCGAGCTGGCCGATCGCTTCAGCGCGGGAGAGGCCCGGGTGACGCATGAGCAAAATCTGCTCTTGCCCTGGGTGCCTTGCGAGCAGTTGCCGCAGCTCTGGCATCAAGCTCGCCAGCTGGGGCTGGCGCGGCCCAATATCGGTCTTCTGACCGACATGATTGCCTGTCCTGGGGGCGACTTCTGCGCGCTGGCCAACGCCAGATCGTTGCCACTGGCCGCCGCCATCACGCAACGCTATCAAGACCTTGATGAACTGTATGACCTGGGTGAGATTGACCTGCATATCAGCGGTTGTATCAACTCCTGTGGCCATCATCACAGCGGGCATATCGGCATTCTGGGCGTCGACAAGGATGGTCAGGAGT
>CAZATV010000121.1:0-6825 GCA_964488145.1 uncultured Polaromonas sp. | reverse complement strand
GGCCCCCCATGAGGGCCCGCTCAAGCTGTACGCCGCCACTGCGGGCGGCTCGCCCAAGACCACCGAACGGGCCGCCCCGCTGATTGCGGTGCCCACCACCGCCGGTACCGGCAGCGAAGTCGCCCGAGGCGCCATTCTGATACTTGACGACGGCCGCAAGCTGGGCTTTCACTCTTGGCACATCGTGCCCCGACTGGCCCTGTGCGACCCTGAGCTGACCCTGGGCCTACCCCCCATGCTGACCGCCGCCACCGGCATGGATGCTATTGCGCATTGCATGGAAACCTTTATGGCAGCGCCCTTCAACCCGCCGGCAGACGGCATTGCCCTCGATGGCCTGCAGCGCGCCTGGGCCCATATTGAAAAAGCCACCCGCAACGGCCAGGACCGCGAGGCCCGCCTGAATATGATGAGCGCATCCATGCAAGGGGCCATGGCCTTTCAAAAGGGGCTGGGCTGCGTGCATTCGCTCAGTCACAGCCTGGGCGGTGTCAATCCCAGGCTGCACCACGGCACGCTCAATGCCATGTTTCTGCCGGCAGTCCTGCGCTTTAATGCGCAGGCCGAATCGGTGCGCAAAGACCAGCGCATGGCCCGCATGGCTCAGGCCATCGGCCTGAGCGGCGGGTCGGCGGCCGATCTGGCTGAGGCGGTGCGGGACATGAACGCCCGGCTCGGTCTGCCCTCGGGCCTGCAGGCCATGGGGGTGGAGGCTTCGGCCTTTGACCGCATCATCGACGGCGCCTTGGCCGACCACTGCCACAAAATGAACCCGCGACTGGCCAGCCGGGACGACTACCAGGGCCTGCTCGAAGCCTCAATGTAGGGCGCGGTGCGGACCTAAAGGGCCTGCACCTGGCTCGGATCGGGGTTTTCCAACCAGCCCTCAAACTCTTCGGCCAGGATCTCACTGGCTCGTGCTGCCTCGGTCCAGACCCGTACGCGTGTGCTCAGATCGTTGGCATAGCGGGTGAAGTCGGTGCGATCGGGTAGCTTGCCATTGGGCAGACTTTGAACCCATTGCGGGTTGGGTGCCAGCAAGAGCATGCGGTCTAGATAGGGGGTGGCGTGATGACGCCAGCGCAGCGCCTTGTCCAGCCAGCCGGGCACCACCTGCCTTTGGAAATGCGGGTAGAGCACGATACCCGGGCCCGGATGCGGGCTCTGGTAGTTCAGGTGCAGGTGGTAGTCGGTGATGCCACCGTCCCAGTAGGCGCCCCGCGGCGCGCCCGGGATGTGGTGCACCGCCCGCAAGGCAAAAGGGATGGCACAACTGGCCTGAATCGCCGCCATGAAGTTCTCTTCCGTCAGGCCCCTCTGGCGGGTGCGGTAGTCGTCGGTGGCAAAGGGCAAAGGGTGCATCTGATCGCCCTGCCCGCTGGAAAAAACCACCCTTTCGAGCCAAGCGTCGAGCAGGCCGCGGCTTAAGACGTTGCTCAGATACGCACCCGCATAACCAAGCGGCGTGAACACGCGGTGCTCGCGCGCGAGCATCCCGATGCCACGGCTGGTCATGATGTGCAGGCGATAGCGGGGATGACCGAGCACTTGCGGGATGCGACCGCCGTAGAAGGACTGCAGACTGCGCCCAAACTCCAAACTGACCTGATCGGCCGTCGGCCGCTTGCGTCCGGGAGGCAGTTCATAGTGCTGGGCAATGTAGTCCCGCTCAAGCCGCTCAAAGGCGCTGACGCAGTCCTGCAGACAGGCGGTGGCAAGGCGCCAAGCACCGATGGACGCGCCCACCAGATCGACCGGTTGCGTGCTGCCAGCCAGCCACTGACCAAACACAAAGCGATCGAGCGGCCCCAGAATCAGGCCCTTGGGACCGCCCGCAGCGCCAGGGATGGTGGCCACGTCTTGCGGCCGCAGACCCTGACTGCGAATGTGTGCCAGCGCCAAGGGTCCTGCATAAAGCCGCAGCGCTTTCATGCCCGCCCGCTTCCGGACTTGCCTGCCCCGAGCTGAACTTTGGCAAAGGCAGCCGCCAGGGCGGTGCCTTCGGGGCTTGACCGATCGGGCGCGCGCACGGGGTATCCCCCCCGCTCTTTAGTCGCAGGACGCATCGAACCGGGCCGGCTCGCACCCGGCTGTGCATCGGGCGCACGCATGCTCAGCGCAATGCGCTTGCGGGTCAGATCGACCTCCAGAACCCGCACCTTGACCACATCGCCCACCCGAACCACCTCGCGGGCATCGCGAACAAACTTGTTGGCCAATTCACTGACATGCACCAAACCGTCCTGGTGCACGCCCAGATCGACAAAGGCGCCGAAAGCAGCCACGTTGGTGACTGTCCCCTCTAGCTGCATGCCGGCTCGCAGATCGGCCAGATCGTGGACATCCTCGCGCAAGCGGGCCACCTGAAAGCCCGGTCGCGGGTCGCGGCCCGGCTTCTCAAGCTCCTGCAAGATGTCGCGCACCGAAATCACCCCAAAGCTGTCGTTGGCAAAAAGCTCGGGCTTGAGCGACTGCAAAAGCGGTGCATTGCCCATCAGTTGCTCAATCGGCCTCCCGGTGTGCGACAGGATGCGCTGAACCACCGGGTAGGTTTCGGGATGAACGCCGGTCATGTCCAAGCGGTTGGAGCCACCGCGTATGCGCAAGAAACCGGCGCACTGCTCAAATGTCTTGGGGCCCAGGCCACTGACCTTGAGCAGGTCGCTGCGGCACCCAAAGGCGCCGTGGCTGTTGCGCCAGTTCACCACCGCCCGGGCGGTGGCGGGCGTCAAGCCCGAGACGCGGGCCAGCAGGGGCGCGCTGGCGGTGTTCAGGTCCACCCCCACCCGGTTGACGCAGTCCTCCACCACCGCATCCAGGCTGCGGGCCAGATGGCTCTGGTTGAGGTCATGCTGATACTGCCCCACGCCAATCGACTTGGGGTCGATCTTGACCAGCTCGGCCAGCGGGTCCTGCACCCGGCGGGCAATGCTGGCCGCCCCGCGCAGGCTCACATCCACATCGGGCATCTCCTGCGAGGCATATTCGCTGGCCGAATACACCGAGGCGCCCGCCTCGCTGACCATCACCTTCTCGATGCCCGGCCCCAACCGGCGCAACAAATCGGCAGCCAGGCGGTCGGTCTCGCGGCTGGCCGTGCCATTGCCAATGGCCACCAGCTGCACCTGATGCCGCCGGCACAGGCCTTCCAGGCTGTGCAGCGCGCCCTCCCAATCGCGCCTGGGCTCGTGCGGATAGACCGTGGCCGTCTCCACCAGTTGCCCGGTGGCATCGACCACCGCCACCTTGACCCCCGTGCGTATGCCGGGGTCCAGTCCCATGATCACCCGCGGCCCGGCCGGCGCGGCCAGGAGCAGATCACGCAGGTTGTCGGCAAAAACTTGAATAGCCACCTGTTCGGCCTGCTCGCGCAGCCGGCCCAACAAATCGCGCTCCAGCGAGAGGCTGAGCTTGACCTTCCAGGTCCAGGAGACGGCGCGCCGAATCAGATCGTCGGCCGCCCGCCCCTGGTGCGACCAACCCAAGTGCTCGGCCACACGCGCCTCAGCCAGGCCCGGCGTGACCGGTCGGCCGTTGTCACCCAGCACCTCGGGGGCCTGCAACTTGACCTCCAGGATGTCGAGGCTGCGCCCCCGAAAAATGGCCAGCGCACGGTGCGAGGGGACCCGGTGGATCGGCTCATCATGCTCGAAGTAATCGCGGAACTTGGCATGATCGGGGTGGTGCTCGTCCTTGCTGGCCACGCGGCGCACCGACAAAACGCCCGACTCCCACAACCACTGGCGCAGCGCCTGCAGCAGCGCAGCGTCTTCTGACCAGCGTTCACTGAGCAGATCGCGCACGCCGTCGAGGACTGCGGCCACGGTGGTGAAGTCATCGCCGGCCGGTGTTTTGTCAGGCAGCACATAGGGCTTGGCCTCCTCTTCCGGCACCCGGGTGGGGTCGGCCCACAGCCAATCGGCCAGGGGTTCCAGGCCGGCCTCGCGGGCGATCAGCCCACGGCTGCGCCGCTTGGGTTTGAAGGGCAAGTACAGGTCTTCCAGGTCAGCCTTGGAACTGACGGCCTCAAGGGCGCTGCGCAGCGCGGGCGTGAGCTTGCCCTGCTCTTCAATGCTGCGCAGGACGACTGCGCGCCGTTCCTGCAATTCGCGCAGATAGCCCAAGCGCTCCTGCAACTGCCGCAACTGCACATCGTCCAGGCCACCGGTGGCCTCTTTGCGGTAGCGGGCAATAAAGGGAACGGTGGCCCCACCGTCAAGCAGATCAACCGTGGCCTGCACCTGCGCCGGCTGGACCGCCAGCTCTTGGGCGATTTGCTGAATAAGCGATGACATGACTGATTTCTTGGGGGAATCGGCGGCTACACGGCCAGCCGGAAGCGCGGGATTCTCCCATAGCGTGTTGACGGACCGGGCTTGACTTGCGCAGTGGCGCGAGGTGAATGAACGCGGTTTGAACGGCTGATGTCGCAGTGCACTGGACCTGACGAAGCGAAATAAAGGAGGAGAGTCGGCTCTAGCCGACTCGGGGGACATTCGCGGAGTCAGGCCCAGCGCATCCGCGGTAACCCGTTCGCCTGAACTTGTCGGCAACTGCCCGAACGAAGCACCCGCCCCCTACTCCCCCCGCAGCGCCGCCTTCAACTGCTCGCGCACTTCGGCGCGCCCTTCAAAGGGATCAGCCGGTGTTCGGCCCTCGACCACATCGAGCAGGCGCTCGCGCACCGAGGCCAGGGCCTTGGGGTGGCTGTAGATGTAGAACTGCCGGGCGGCGATGGCGGCAAAGGTTTTTTCGGCCACCTCTGCCGCGCTCACCTTGCCGGCCTTGACGGCTTTGTCCATCATGGCGGCGCCCACCTTCTGGCTCAGGGTCGGTTCGCCCGAGGGCCCCGGCCGGTTGCGCTGGCTTTGGCTGATGCCGGTGGCCACAAAGAAGGGGCACATCACCGACACCCCAATTTGCGTGGTGACCAGTTGCAGGTCGTGGTGCAAGGTCTCGGTGAGCGAGACCACCGCATGCTTGCTCACGTTGTAGACGCCCATATTGGGCGGGTTCACCAGTCCGGCCATGCTGGCGGTGTTGACGATGTGGCCGCGCCAGGCCGGGTCCTGGCGCGCGGCCTCGAGCATCATGGGGGTGAACAGGCGCACACCGTGCACCACGCCCATGAGATTGACGCCCAGCACCCACTGCCAATCATCCAGGGAGTTTTCCCAGACCAGGCCGCCGGCTCCTACCCCCGCGTTGTTAAACACCAGATGCGGCGCGCCCCAGTGCTGCTGCACCGTTGTAGCCATGGCCTGCATGGCCTGGGCGTCGGCCACGCTAAGGCCAAAGGACAGCACCTCGGCACCCGCCGCCCTTTGCTCTTGCGCGGCCTGCTCCAGGGCGTCTTGCTGCACATCGATCAACACCAGCCGCATGCCCTGGCGGGCGGCGATGCGGGCCAGCTCCAGACCAAAACCTGAACCAGCCCCAGTGATGACGGCCGTCTTGCCTTGCCATTGCATACGCTTAACTCCTCACGGCCCGCAGCACATAGCCAATGCGCGGGAAGTGCACATGCACCCGGCCGGCCCGTTCGTCCTCACGCGCCAGGGTGTAGCGGCCTGGTGTGGCGGCCACCAGCACACCTTCGGTGGCCTCGGTGCCGAAACTCTCGGCCGCCACCGTCACCCGGCTGCCCAGGGCCAGGCCGTGGTCGTTCTGGAAAGACCCAGCGTCCACCGCTGCGGGCGGCTGCGCCCTGGCCTGTTCGATGGCCGCTTGCGAGCTGGACCGCTGCACTTGTCCGTGCCCGATCGCGGCCATGCGATCCATCCAGGCGGTCAGCAGCGGCCGCTCCTCAATCACGCCGGCCAGGGCCGGCGTCTGCTTGCGGGTGAACCACAGCGGATGGTAGGCCGAGAAATCGGCGATGCAGGGCCGATGGCCCAGCAGATAAGGCCCTGCACTGGACAACATATCGTCCAGGCGATCCAGGTAGGTGCGATAGGCCGATGTGGCGTCGGCCGGCCGCAGTGAGGGCGCGCCGGCCGACATGGCCTTGCGGTCGGCCGCAAAACTCTGCAAGGCTTCGGCCGGGGCCTTCTCAAACATCTGGGCCATGCCGGCGGGCTGGGTGCTGTAGGCCACGGCCGCCCAGAACAGGGATGAGTCGGCCCACTGGGCCACGGTGCGGGCCAGGCCCTGGCCGCTGGCCGGAAACAGGGCTGGGGCCGGCTGCAGTTGCTCGAGCTTTTCTGCTATCAGGGCGGTGTCGCAATAGATGTCGGCCCCAATCTGCAAGATCGGCGTCTTGCGGTAGCCGCCGGTTAGAGCCACCACATCGGGCTTGGGCATGACCATGGGAATGAAGACCGACTGCCAGGTCAGGCCCTTGTACCCCAGCATAAGGCGGGCTTTTTCGGCGAAGGGCGAGCCCGGGTAGTGATGCAAAAAAATGGCTGGCGTCATAGAGCGTTTCCGGGCAGGTGGCTGAAAAAAGTTTGGGCTTACCGGGGCATGGCTCGGGAAACAATCGCCTGCAAATCGGCGCCTGGCTCCAGGGTGCCAAAGCTGTGACCCCACTGGCCGCCCAGACGCGATTGACAAAAGGCGCTGGCCACGGGTTCGGGTGCAGACTGAAAAAGCAAAGCCGCTTGAACCAGCAGAGCCAGTTCTTGCGCCAGCCGACGGGCTTGCACCGCAGAGGCCATTTGCTCCAATTGGGCCGGCAAGCGCTGCAGGGCACGGTCTAGCGCCGGGTGGGCACCGCGAACGGGCTGCAGTTCGGCTTGCAGGCAGGCCAGTGCGTCGTCTTGCCGCAAGGCGCGCAGCAGGTCCAGGGCCATGATGTTGCCGGCCCCTTCCCAGATGGAATTG
>CAZATV010000120.1:0-6925 GCA_964488145.1 uncultured Polaromonas sp. | reverse complement strand
CTGTGTCAGCACAAAGCTGCCGTCGGCGCGGGTGGTGATGCCGGTGTCCTCGTTGGCCTCGGGCAGACCGTTGCGATTGGCATCGATGTAGATGCGGGCACTGCGGATGTAGCCGTCGGCGACGATGCCCTGGGCGAAACTGGCCGATTCGTTGCCGGCCAAATCGCGGATGCCGGCCTCGCCGGCCGGATTGGTGTAGTTAAGCGCGAACACGCCCGACTGCAAGCCGCCGCTACTGGCCTCCACCGTCAAGCTAAGCTGGCTGCCGCTGATCTGCACCGCGCTGACGGTCAGCGTGCGTCCGCCCTGGATCACCTGGAAAGCGCCAAGCGGTGGGGGCGCACTGGCGTCCAGCGCACCATCGAAGCTGATGTCGATGCGTCTGGCCGATGCATTAGCGCTCAGAGACCGGATTTGCGGCGGCTGCAGATCGATCTGCAGATCGAGCCGGTCGGCAGGCTCTGCGCCGGGATTGCCTGCTAGGTCCTTGTAGACCTGGGGCAGCACCGAGACGGTTCCCATGCCGTCGAAACCCGCAGTTGGCGTGAAGGTAGCGGTAAAGACCTTGCCGGCGTCGGCGCCGCTGCCCGCCTGCCAGGCGCTCAAGGCCCCGCCGGTGGTCAGCACGTCCCCCTCAGCAAAGCCTTGTACCGCCTCGCTGAAGGTGAACGTCAGGGTGCTGGTCTCGCCGGCTTTGAGTCTGCTTTGATCGCTGCTCAGGTTCAGCGTCGGGCTGAGGGTGTCGATGGCCAGCGTCAGGCTGCGGTTCTGACTGCCGGAGTTGCCGGCCGCATCGAGGTAGCTTGAGGCGGCCACCGACACTGGGGCGGTGGCTTGCAGATCGGGATCGGGCGTGAAGGTGGCCCGGTAAGTCAGCGCATCGAGGGACTGCAGGTTGGAGACCCGGCCTTTACCGTCCGTGAAGAGGTCGCTCAGTGCCAAGCCCTGAACCGGTTCGCTAAAACTCAAGGTCAGGGTTGCGGTCTCGCCCGCCTTCAGTGCCGCCTTGTCGCTGCTCATGCTCAGGACCGGCGCCCGGGTGTCCTGGGTGAAACTCAAGGTTCCGGCCACACCCGGATTACCGGCGGCATCGGCATAAGCGGCCGAGGGCACGCTGAGGATCACGGTTTGGCTGTCGACGTTGGTCGCGGGCGTGAAGTCGGCGGTGTAGGCGCGCCCCAAACCAGAGACAGCGGTCCAGGAGGTGAGACTGCCGTGGCTTACCGTGATCAGACTGGGATCGAAGAAAGAGGGGGTGTCGTCAAACTCCAGGCGGATCAGCGCTGTTTGTCCGGCCCGCACGGCTGCGGGGCCATCAACGTCGACCGTCGGCGCCGTCAGGTCCAGCTTGAAGGCCGGCGATGTTCGGGCGCCGCTGCCGGCCTGTCCTGCCGCGTTGGTGTAGCTGCCCGCGGCCAGTTCGATCGCAATCGGCCCTTCGGCCAGCGGGCTGAGAGTGGCGGTGTAGATTCGGCCACCAGGCAGGGCCGTCAGTGCCGAAAGCCGACCGTTGGTAACGCTCAGGTCGCTCAGTTCAAAGCCCTGCACCGCCTCACTGAAGGCGATCGACACTACGCTGGAATCGCCCGCCTTGAGGGACGGCTTGCTCACGCTGATCGCTGCCGCAGGCGCACCCCCGGTGGCCACCGGCAGGCCCAGTTCGGCCGACTGGACATCGGCCAGCGACTCGATGCTCGTTGCGTTGGCCAGGCGCCCCATAGCGCTGGCCATATTCGCGCCACTCGCCCCGGTGATGCCTGCAGCCGCCAGGAGGGCGTTGATGCGATTAGCGTCGACCAAAGATACCGCAGCGCTTTCATCGGCCAGGTCAAGCGCGAGTTCCTTGACCAGCTGCTGCTGGGCCGCTGGATCGCTGCTGGCCGATTTGGCCAGCACCACCACCTTGACCGCGGCTTTTTGTGCGCTCAGGCCGGTGAGGCTGCCGTCGGCCAGCGGGTCATAGCGGCTGAGGTCCAGGCCCGCGGGCAGACCGAATGCCCGCCCCAACTGGGCCGAAGCGGCGCTGATTTTTTCTTCTTCGGTGGCACCGCCGACAGCGCCGCCCAGAATCATTTCCCGAACCAGGGTGGTGAGCGGGTTGATCACCATCGAGCCTGACGGGCTACTCATGACCAGGGTGTTAGCCAAGCCGGTGTCGATGTTGACGCCGCCGGTGGCGATCAGGGCCACCCCGGCGGGCAGGTCGGTCAGCATGAAGCTGCCGTCAGCGGCCGTCCGTACGCCGGTGTCTTCGCCTGCCTGGGGCCGGCCATCGCCGTTGCGATCGAGGTAAATGCTGGCGCCGTAGATGTAGCCGTCGGCGACCAGGCCGCGAGTCAGGTTGCCCGCATCATTGCCACTGGCATCCTGCAAGGCGCGGCTGTCATCTCCCGACGTGGGGTCGGTGTAAACCAGCGTGAAGGCCCCGGTCTGCAAGTCGGCCCCGAGCTGCAGGGTCAGCCTTGCGCCGTTGGCGCTCAGACTACTGACGGCCAGCCTGTTTCCGCCCTGCATGATGACGAAGGCCGAAGCATCGGGGAGCCGGCCGCCGTCCAGAGCTTCATCGAATTCCAGAGCGATGGTGTCCTGGCTAGCCGAGGTGGTGATGGACAGCAAGGTCGGACCGCGCTGGTCGGCAGGGGGTAGGGCCTCGCCTGTTGAAGACTTGCTATCCTGGACCACGTTCCAGACCAGGGCCCCAGCAGCGGCCAGCCCAAGCGCCAGTCCCGCTCCTGCTGCCGAGGTGGCCGCAACCGTTGTCGTCACGGTTGTCGCGCCGGAGGCTGCGCCTGCTTGCGCTACCAAAGTGCCGGCCCCGGTCCAAAGTTGCCAGACCGAGGATCCTGGGTTGTAGAGCTCCGGGGTCGGGGCAAAGCCGGAGATGTCGGGCAAGGAGAGCTCGGGCCCTGACGTCGATCCAGCCCGTCCCAGATCAGTCCGGGGAGCGTCGAGGAAAACCTCGCTGGTCTGGTCGATCGCCTCCGGCACGGCTGGCTCGGGGAGCGGTTCCGCCTCCACGACCCGTCGGTTTTTTCTCGAGGCCATGTTGGCCGACCGACGTGAAATGGCTTGGGGCGGGTTTTTGTCTTCGGCTGCCCCGTTCTGACTCGTTTGGACGCCTTTTTCTTGGAGCAAGTCCGCAACCACAGGGACCTGATCGCGCCCTTTCGGGGCGGGGTGACGCATGACCGACTCCTCTACTTCACGGATGGGAAAATTGTATCTAATTGTTAAAATATCGACCAGGGTGCCCGGACCCTGGGGTGTTCACCGAGCCGTCCCCCCGGGCGGCTTCTGGGAGGGCTGCTCCCGCGCGGGTTGGCCTTCCCAGTAAAGTGCCGCGACCGTGATGTCATCGGACTGGGGCGCGCTGCCGGCAAAACGTGCGACGTCTTCGAACAGAGATTCAACCACCTGCCTGGCAGGCTGGTTTGCCGCTTGCCGGAGCTGCTGCAGCAGACGCTCTTCCCCATAGAGCTGCTGCTCAGCGTTGAAGGCCTCTGTGACTCCGTCGGTGTAGGCCAGCAGCAGGTCCTGCGGTGCCAGCTGTATTTGCGCGCTGCTGTAAGGCATATCGGGCATGACGCCCAGGGCCATGTCGCCGGTGGAATCGAGCCATCGGACGGCGCCGTCAGCGCCGAGCAGGGCAGGCGGGTTGTGCCCCCCGTTGGCGTAGCGCAGGATTCCGGTGACGGGATCGAACACACCAAGAAAGACGGTCACAAAAAGGTCCAGGGGGTTCTGCCTGCACAGCTCTTCATTGGCCTTGGACAAACACCGGGCCGGGTCGTTCTGTTCACGGATGAGGCTGTTGATACTGGTTCGCGCCACCGCCATGAAAAAGGCAGCGGTCACGCCCTTACCGGAGACATCGGCCATGACCACCGCGACCCTCCCGTCCGCCAAGGGGATGAAGTCGTAGAAGTCGCCGCCCATCTGAGTGGCCGGAAGCATGCGGGCGTAACCGTCGCAGCGATCGATCTGCGCAAACCGGTCCGGCAAGATCGCCAGCTGAAGCTTACGGGCCAGATCCAGCTCCTTGTTGATCAGGGCCTGGGCCTCCGACAGCGCCTGATTCTTGTCGGCCAGCTCGTGGGTGCGCCGGGCCACCAGCTCATCGAGTACGCGTTCGCGGTTGCGCACATCGTTGGCCATGGTATGGAAGACGCGGGCGAGCTCGCCGATCTCGTCGCGCCGACTGCTCGCCGCGGCCAGCTGCTCGAGTTGGGCAAAGTCACCCTGGCCCACACGCCCCGCCACCCGGGTGACCGTGCCGATGGGCTTGGCAATACGGTCAGCAAAGGACAGGCTGACCAGCCCCCCCACAGTAAATACCAGCACGCCAATCATCAGGGCAGCCAGAGCCTGCTCTTTGAGCAGGTCGTCCAAACCGCTGCGCGGCAGCTGCACAATAAAAGCGCCGATACGCGTGTTGTATTCGTCGCGGATGGTCTGGAATACCTCAATGTGTTCCCTCTCGATGAGGGTGTGGCCCTTACCCGTTTTCATGACCTCGCGCAGGATTTCCCGCTGCCCGTCGCTGAGCTTGGCCGATTCTCCGCTGCTGGCCGTTTGCGCCGCCAGCTCGGCCAAGTCCGGCTGCACCACATAGATCGCCTTGAGTGCGCCTGTGGCCACCAGCACTCGCACCAGTCGCTGCACACCCACCGCCTCACGCAGGGCCTGCAGCGACTCTCCCGGCGTCCCCACTTGCACGATGCGCGGCTTGTCCACGCCCGGCACGCCCACATACTTGAAATATTTGTCATCAATTTCCCGACGTGTCATCGGCTGGTTGATCACGCTGGCCTGCCGGGTCAGCAGCGGCCAGAAGGCTGAGGCTTGGGCCTGCAACCGGGGGTCGGGGCTGAAGGTGAAGTCAACGTCCTGCAGCGGGGCATTGAGGTAAGCGCGGCCCGAGGAGTCGGTGATCCAAATTTCGGCAATCATTGAGCTGGCAATCACTTGCTTGAGCGACGTCTTGATCTGCTCCGGATTGCGCCCGGCTTGCTCAGCAGCCGCCACAAAGTGCGCCAGCGCTGCCGCGCTGGCTTGCATGCCCTGGCCTAGCACGTCCTCCACCTGATCGGGCAGCTGCTGGGAAACGGCGATCGATTGCGAAAGCACGCGCGAGAGTACTTCCACATCGCGCTCGACCTGCTCGATCACGATATCCCGGGCGTTCCAGGACATCGCAGTAACCGTGATGCTGATGGCCAGAGCCAAAAAAGCCGAAATGAACAGCAGGGCCCTCACCCGCAGGCCCATGCGCAGGCCCCGAGTTGGCAGTTGGTCATGCATTAAAGTGGCGCCTGAGTGAATAATCTTTACAACCTGTTCCAGTTTAACAACCGGCTGTTAACTGTGTAAGATATTTTCCAGAAAGTGTCCCGCTCGGCTTGACTGGCCTGAGGCCCGGGCTAACCGGACCATGAGATCCTCAACCCCCGCGGCCGCCAAGCCCGCTCGCGCCCTGGCGCAGTTCTCTGAACTGCAGCGCAGCGACCAGATTGCTGGACAGACGATTTCGATCTGGATTTACCGCTTCGATGACACCGGTTGGTGGTTGCGTGCGGTCAGCTCTTATGGTGCCTCGGTTGTCTGGCGTGAGCGATTTGCCACCGATGCGATGGCTTTAGCCGAGTACGAGCGCACCGTCTCGGAGCACGGAGGGGGCTTTATCGCCAAGGCGGGCGAGCAGGCCAAGGGCATGGACGGTCTCAACCCCGCGCTGCTGCAACCTCAGGACGTGGCCTACAGCAGCGGCCGCGGTTTTCTGCGTTACACCTTGCGCACCTTTGCCATGCTGCAAAAGTACGCCGGCCTGTGGCCGGTGCAGAGCATGCTGGGGCATAGCGTCACAGGCTACCTCTACAAGGAGGATGCGCCGGACTGGCCGCACCCGGTCAAGGGCATTCCGGGGGCGCCGCCCAACCTGGTGGTGGAGTTCACTGTCCCAGTTCGCCATATCGAAACCCATGTAGAACAGGAACTTGGGATGAAGAAGGTTCTGCCTAAAACGGGGCAGTGGTGGCGCTAAAGCTGCATCGGGCCTCTACCGAGAGTCATCTGCGACATTTAATTTGTGGTCGGGCACTGGCATACGTGTGGATCGCTTTTGGGAACATTGGCCGATCAGCGTCTTGAAAGCCGGAGGTCTGTTCAAAGATCAAAGGGTGGCTAAACGCATCGCGCCGAGGGCGGCGCTCCCACCGAGCCTCACCGGGCATCATCCAGTCATGTGGGAGCCGCGCCCTCGCGGCGATGCGGCGTTCATTTGCCAGCAAGGCCCAATGATGACCCTCATCCACCTTGGCGCTCAGCGCTACAGTTGGGGGTCATGAAAAATGCGTTTCGCTCCATCCTTGGCCTGTGTCTAGCCATGGTCTGCGCTTTTTGCGCTGCTGCGCTACCACCTCGATACCTCCAGGTCGATAAATTTCAAAAATGCCTGGCCCAAGAGTCAAAAGGCAGCTACAGCGCATGGTGCATGCCCTCACAGCGGATGAAGGCTTGCCCGCAGACCAGTTGGAAACAGTTGGGCGAACTCAAAGGGCGCGATGCGGTGCCGCCATGTGCGGCAAGGCGGCCGGGGTAAAGACAGCGGCCTGAACATCCAAGGCTCTTCGCTGACGGGCCGACTTCAAGTTTGTGCTGCCGTGGCCCTACCGCTTGTGATCAAGCCCCATCGCGCCGAGGGCGGCGCTCCCACCCAGCCTCACCGGGCATCATCCGGTCATGTAGGAGCCGCGCCCTCGCGGCGATGCGGCGACCGAACCGGAGCCCTCTCGCGCCGAGGGCGGCGCTCCCACCGAGCCTCACCGGGCATCATCCGGTCATGTAGGAGCCGCGCCCTCGCGGCGATGCGGCGACCGAACCGGAGCCCTCTCGCGCCGAGGGCGGCGCTCCCACCGAGCCTCACCGG
>CAZATV010000119.1:5263-7061 GCA_964488145.1 uncultured Polaromonas sp. | reverse complement strand
GCGCCCCCGCCCGCCACACCCTGGTCCAGGGTCGATGGGTGGTGCGCGACGGGCAGCTCACCACCGTGAATCTGGGGCCGCTGGTTCAAACCCATAACCGAATGGCTCTGGCGCTACGTGCGGGCTGATACGGGGCCTTCAGCTCTCCGGGTTGGCGCCGGCCTCCTTGGATGGCTGCTGCATTTCAGCCAACTCCTGCGGCTTGTCAGCTGACCGCTCACCCCCCCAGCCCAGCCAGTGCCCGATTTTGGCTGCTGCCTGCTTCAGGCCCACAAAAAGACCGGACTGAGCAGAAGGTGGCACAGACACTTTGCTGCTGGTGGGCATCCACGCCTGCAAGTCGTCCTGGGGCAAGAGCCAGCGTACATCCGAGGTCGACTCGGCCGGCACGCTTTGCGGCGAGGTCTGCGGCGCTTGATCGATAGGCTCTGCGGGTCTGTCCGTACCCGGAGCCTGCTGGGGCACCGGTGATTCCGATCCCCGTGGATCGGCCGGCTGTCCAGTCCCGTCGACCGGTGCGGGACGTGCATCCCGCCCGGCAGGGGCATCGCGTGGCGCCTCAGCCGGTGCAGAGCGGATATCTGCGGCAGGCGCCGTCCGGATCGACCAGCTGACGATACCCTCGGCCGCCCCTGCATCGGGACTGCTACCCCGTTGCGTCAGGGTCATGGCCGCCGCCAGCAACTGACTGGTTGACCTCGGGCCGGCCATGGCCACGAGGCTCTCACCCTGATCCAATGGAAAGCCGATACGGATGATTGATTCCGATTGGGTACTCAACAACTGAGCCGAAGTGTCCAGAGCCTGCGCGCTGCGGCCGAGTTCAGCAAAGCTACTGGACAGCAGATCATTCAAACGCTTGAGCGGTGAGTCACTTTGCGGCTGAACATTCAGCTGCTCAATCAGGGCGGCCGTGGCCGGAGAGATCGTTTTCTTCTGGGCGGCGTTATCAGCACTGGTTTGTGAAGCGGCCAGCAACTGCAGGGCCTCCGCGCCGCTGCGGCTAATCCAGTGCAAGCCCACCGCCCGGACCACCTGGGTACCGGTCAAGGCAGTGCCCTGCTCGACGATCCTGCCACTCCCCCCGAGCAGGACCACAAGTCCACCCGAATCGGTCCCGACGCTCTCTGGCGAGAGGGTCAGACCGCCCTGGCCCGCGATGACGACATCGCCATCCGATCCATTACGAACACTCAAGGGCACACCCGCGCTCGAGGAATCGATCAATATCCGCTCAAAGTCCAGGCCCCCTACACCGCTCTGAGCCTTCAGATGTAAGGGACCGATGAATTTGAGCGTCGGCGGATTCTCAACGGCCGTGCCGCGGATGCGGCCACCCGCCTCCAGCCGGGAACTAGAGGCCGTCAAGGCCAATCCAGAAACCGACAGATCATCCGAGGCTCGTATCAAAACCGTTGCGCCTTTGGACTCGACCGTAGAACCAGAGACGAAGCCCAAATCGCCCGTGCGCTCAAGGACGACTTTGCCATGGGCTTGTACCTTCAGCAAAGGATCCTGGCTGCCAGTCAGGCTTGCATAGACCTCGCCTGCATCGCTACGCACTGTCAGGGTGCTGCCCTTCAGAAGCAGAGGATCGTCAAGGCTGCCGAGGCTTTGCGCTGCGCGCAAGTTGACCGTTTCGGAAACAAGCTGACGACCAAACTCAAACACGATTGAGCCAGCCGACTCCAGGGTTAGCGAAGGCGTCACGGGCTGCGCTTGCAGGCGGACGGAATTTCCAGCATAGACCGTCAAGCCACCGCTCAGATCGATATTCCCCAGATCCAGGGCATTGATG
>CAZATV010000119.1:0-5163 GCA_964488145.1 uncultured Polaromonas sp. | reverse complement strand
TCCCTTACCTTCGCGCTGGCTGCAGTGATGCTGAGCGCACCGCCAAAGTCGTTGGCCCCATCGAGCTCAACCGTCTGGCCTGCAGCCCTTATGACAACGCCCGCATCCACCAACAGTTCACCGCTGTCACTGACCGCACCACCGGCGGTGACCGTCAAGCCACCGCTCAGATCGATATCCCCCAGATCCAGGGCATTGATGTCCCTTACCTTCGCGCTGGCTGCAGTGATGCTGAGCGCACCGCCAAAGTCGTTGGATAACCCAAGGTCCAGGTCCCGGCCGGGCGCGCTGAACTGAGTAAGCCCGCCGACGCTCAAGTCGGTGCTGACGGTGATCGTGCCGAGGCTGCTCACAGACAGATCGCCGCCAACCCGGGTCACCGCCAGATGTGCGTTGCCGGTCGCCTGACTGCTCAAACGGCTGGCGACACCAGCCAGCGCCCCACTGATCGCCAAATCACCACCCGTGACCAAGCCAGCACTGCCGGTACCCTCAAGCAGCACCGTCAAACCATCGGTATCTCTCGCGTTGATCGTGCCAGAGCCACGCACCGTGAGGCCGCCGCTGAACTGATTGCCACCAGTCAGGTTCACCGTGGCACCGCTGCCGGCCGTCAGCACCGTGGCCCCACGGATCGTGACATTCGCTGCAGCAGCCTGAGTGACCACGCCAGCCGAGCTGCCCAGTTGCAAGCTGTCGGCTGTGACCGCGCCGTTCAGGTTCATGTGGCGACCGGCATTGACAATGAGATCGCCGTCAGCGTTGATACTGCCCACATACAGGTCGCGCTGCGCGCTCAGGTTCAGGTCGGTGGCATCCAGCACGCTCGACGACGACAAACGCAAGTCCTGCGCAGCGCCTATGCCGAGGGTGCCCTGATCACGGGTCTGCGCATGGACCACCACCTCGTCGGATCCCGAGATCTCCAGGTACACATCGCCGGCCGATGCCTGGGCATAGATCTGATCGGCATTGACCTTGAGCATGGCGCCAGCCGCACCAATACCCTGGGCAGCTTTGATGTCGAGCACACCCAGGTCCATATTGACCGTCACCGACGTTGCGGCCGGCATGGTCAGGCTGCGCGCTGTCAGGCTCAGGCTGTCCAGATTGAGGTTCAGGTTCGCGAAGCCGGGCGCCTCGCTCAGAATGAGATCGCCTTGTGGGCCAGCAGAAACCGTCAGACTACCCTTTTCGCCGTCCTCCTCAGGTGCCTCGAGCAGCAGGCTCTGTACGCCAGCCCAGCGCATGGCGTCGTTCTGGCCGGCAAACAGGCCATAGAGGAAACTCACCGAGGTGTTGCTTGAGGTCACCACGAGCGAGCCGGCCTGACCCTGGGCGTCCTTCTCAAAGCGTATCCCCTGAAGGAATTCCACCTCCCGCGTACCGTTGATCACCAGATTGCCACCGTTGCGTAACACCACCTCACCGGAGAACACCACCTTGCCGGTCGCTGCAATGGTGATATCACCGTCCACGTAGACGCGCTCACCAAAGGTCACATCCTCGGCGTCTAGGATCTGCAGCTTTTCCAATTCGGCCAGCTTGACCACCGCAAGCTCAAAGGCCATGGCATCGCGCTCCGCCTGCGTGCGCGGCGTCAAGTCGCCCAGTTGCGCGCGCGCCGCACTAAGCACATCGTCCTTCTTGTACCCACCACCGGCCGACACCAAACTGACCCCGATGACCGAACCGTTCCTGACGGTGATGTCGGCCGTCGCCCCGCTACCGCTACCGCCGGTCAGGACCACGCCCTGATAGGTGAAGCTCCCATCGGCATTGGCCGTCGCCTGGCTGATATCGCCGCCCAGGTTCTGACCCCCCTTCCTGATCTCCAGGCTGTTGCCCGCGCCACCCACACCGGCGCCGATACGGCCATCAATGGTGATGCTGCCCTGGTAGGCCGACAGGTTCAGGAAGTCTGACTGCCCCACGCCGCCGTTGACGCGACCGGTGATGCGCAAGTCACCGGCCTGTTTTTCCGCTGAATCACCGACCCCCAGTGAAACCGTGCCGTCGAAACGAACCGCGTCATTGATCGTTGCCCCGTCGCTCAAACTGAGTTGCGTGCCATCGGCAAACACCGTGGTGTTACCCGGACCAAAGATGTTGAGCGTCTTACCCTTGACCGTACCGGCCACCGCTACCTTGCCGCCGGTGCCTTGCGACTGAATGGTCAGCGGCACGGAAACAGCCAGGGTTGAGCCACTGCCGCCCATAGCCACCGGGTTCGAACCACCCGAAGAACCGATCACCAGGGTCGGGATGTTGGCCAGCTTGCTCGGATCGAGCGACAGGCCGCCACCGGCTCCACCCAGGGAAATGGCCACGCCGGCCTCTGGCGTGACCTGCAGACCCGTGCCCGGTGGCACCGGCAGGGCACTCAAGTCCACTGCACTGCCGTTGGCTGGCGCCTCAATCCTGAACGATTGCACGACCGACGCCAAGACAATGCCCTGGGCATCCTTCAACAGCACATCCCGCACCGACAGGGGAGTATCTGCAGCACTGCCAACACCGGCCTTCATGAATGCCGACAAAGTGATCTTCTCGGTGATGTTGAGCACAACCTTGCCGAGGTCCTTGACACGCAGATCGCCCTCTATCACCAGGGTCTTGGCATCAACCACCAGCCGCGTATCACCCAGGTCGATTGGGGCGTTGCCCTCGGCTCTGATGACGATGGTGTCACCGACCAGGCGCAGAGTACCCAGGGTCTGATCCCACTCGATGTTTTCGATGCCTGAAACCAGCTTGCCATTGCCCAGCGTGACCACGTTTTTGGTGGTGGAAAACGCCACTGGCTTGAAGCGCAGGCTCAGAGTGTCGTCGCGCATCTCGCTTGGGGCGCTGTCCACATCCTCGAGTCTGAGCGTGCGCGCGAGGCCGTCGGCGGCCACGGTGTTGCCCAGGTCCATCGTGATCTGATCGGCCCCCTCAGAGGCGCGCACGACCAGCGGCGCATCGGCCAGACGCACCACCGTCAGCTCGTCGGCCAGCGAGCCCAGCCGCACCTCCTCGATCGGGCTGCGGCTCAGGCGCAGGGCATTGCCGCTGGTGCCCAAAATCTCGAAGTTGCCCGCGTTGTAGGAGGCCTTGAGCGCCACCGGCTTTTGCACCACCAACGGAACCTCGCGTACCACTGTGTTCACGCCGTCGCTCAGCGTCACCACCAGCGGGCCGGCAATACCATTTACGCCAGGCATGAACTGCAAATTACCCACCCCAGCCAGGAAGCTCGAGAGCTTGGACACCGTGCCACTGAGTTTGACGCCCGAAGCCGTAGCCTGCACGCCCACGCCCAGGCGAGTTGCGTCGGCCGCCGAGACGCCAAAGGCCCCCTGGGTCACATCGAACTGAACCGACACGTTCGGCGTGTTGTCCCCATTGACCGCCGCCCGGAGCAGATCAGCGTCATAGAGCGAGCCGGCCGGGAAGGTCAACGGCGTGGCTTCATCGCCGGCCACCATCAAGGTATCGGGCAGGCTCAGGTTGAGCGCAGCCGATGGCGAGGGCGCGGAAAAACGCAGGATCGGCTGATCCTTGGCCAGCGCGGTGGCCATGCCCGTGGTGCCGTCAATGGTGGCAGCGACCCAGTCGCTGCCCTTGCCCACGCCCATCTCGCCGCGGCCGGCCGACTGCACCCAGCTCGCACCGAGATCATTCGAGATCCACACACCGCCGTTATTGCCGGGAGCGGTTGCCACCAGGGCCTTGCCGTCGGCGCTGATCGCCACGCGCGTGCCCTGCGCCAAAGTGCCCGCCGCGGCCCACCTCCAGTTCGCAGCGCTGGTGTCCGCGTAGAAGATCTGCCCGCCGGTGGTCGAAGCCACCCAGCGCAAACCACTGGCGTCGGCGCTGACCGACAGCCAGTCGCCGTTGTTGAGCGCCCCGCGCGTCACGTCCGTCCAGGCGATGCCGTTTTGGCCCAGACCGGCGGCAATCGTGCGGCCGTTGCTGCCGAGTTTCACGTCGGCCACCTGCATTGAAGTGGCCGCTGCGTTGTTGCGCAGACCCGTTATCACCACCTTGTAGTGCTTGTAGGCGGTGGTATTGGCAAAGCTCACAGCCGCAGCCTCGACCCGGCGGGCGGTGCCCAGGCCGGTGTTGCCCTGTCCGATCTGCGTCCATGCCGCGCTCGACCAGTCCGCCGCACCGTTGGAGCCGAAGATGGTGAAAGTCATCGGATCGCGCTCGGGCGCATCGTTGGCACTGGTGAACTGCAGGCTGTTGACCACATCGGCCTGAGAGAGCGTGAAGACCAGGCCGCTGCCGGCCTTATCCCGGTTGAGGTACTTGCTGGCGCTGTTGCCGTCAGCCACATTGGCCGCCCCTTCACTGGAGGGCACATTCCCCGAGGACGCGATCACGCTGTCAATCAGGGTGCTGACTACGCCCTGGTAAATGGCCCCGGCGCTGGCGCCATTGGACGCCCGCCCGCTTGCAGCCAGCATGGTCGTGCCGGCAAGGCTCAGATCCTGCCAGTTGCGGCTGGGCAGGTTCAACGTGGTCCAGCTGCGTCCATCGGCCGCCAGCTCGCGCAAGTTGCCAGGGGCGTCCCCGGCGCGATCGGCCAGCAGCACCCGCCCGTCGTCGGTGATCAGCACATCGGTGTAGTCATCGGCGGGCGCGCGCACCAGGGTCCAGTTGTTGCCGCCATCGCGCGAAATCGCCACTACGCCTGCATTGGACAAAGCCGCCATCTGCTGGCCGTTGGGCGCGACAGCGACATGGTCAAAGCCCTGCCCCAAAGGCAGCATGCCGTCAAGGTAAACGCCGGCGATCTGCATCGCCGCGGCATCGGCCGAACGCAGCTCGGTAAACACCAGCTTGTAGTACTGGAAGCTCCGGCTGTTGGCAAAGCTCACTGTGCTGGTCGCACCGCGGTCGGTGCTCAAGCCAGTGGCTGCGCTGGCCACCTGCGTCCAGGCGGTACTGTCCCAGGCCAGCGGCGTGTTCGAGCCCAGCAGCACGAAGCGCGTCGGGTCGCTGCCCGGCTCATTGTTAGCACTGGTGAAGTCGATACGGTTGACCACGCGGGGCGCCTGCAAGGCGGTGAGCAAACCGCTGCCGGCCTTGGCCGCGTTGACGTATTTGGTACCGCGGTCGCCATCGAGGGCGGCCGCGGCGCCGCTGCCAAAGGGCACCACACCCGGGGAGGCC
>CAZATV010000118.1:0-7169 GCA_964488145.1 uncultured Polaromonas sp. | reverse complement strand
CAAGCGCGGCGAAGTGCCCGAGGTGGTGCTCAACAACCTGTACAAGCAGACGCAGCTGCAAGACACCTTCGGCATGAACATGGTGGCCTTGGTCGACGGTCAGCCCAAGCTGTGCAACCTGAAAGACCTGATCGAAGTCTTCCTGTCGCATCGCCGCGAGGTGGTGACGCGGCGCACTGTGTTCAATTTACGCAAGGCGCGCGAGCGTGGCCATGTGCTCGAAGGTCTGGCCGTAGCGCTGGCCAACATTGATGAATTCATTCGCATCATCCGCGAATCGGCCACGCCGCCGGTGGCCAAGGCCGAACTCATGGCCCGCTCGTGGGACAGCGCGCTGGTGCGTCAGATGCTCACCCGTGCCCGCGCCGACGGCGGGGTGGTCAACGCCGACGACTACCGCCCGGACAACCTGCCCCGCGGCTTTGGCATGGGCAGCGATGGGCTGTACAAGCTCTCGGATACGCAGGCACAGGAAATCCTGCAAATGCGGCTGCAGCGCCTGACCGGTCTGGAGCAGGACAAGATCGTGGCTGAATACAAAGAGGTCATGGCCGAGATCGACGATCTGCTGGACATTCTGGCCAAGCCCGAGCGGGTGTCGACCCTCATCGGCGATGAGCTCAAGCTGATCCGTCAGGAGTTCGGACAGTCCAAATTGGGCGTGCGGCGCAGCCAGATTGAGCACAGCTCGGTTGACCTGTCCACGGAAGATCTGATCACGCCTACCGACATGGTGGTGACGCTGTCGCACCAGGGCTATATCAAGAGCCAGCCGCTTTCTGAATACCGGGCCCAGAAACGCGGCGGCCGTGGCAAGCAGGCCACCGCTACCAAGGAAGACGACTGGGTCGACCAGCTCTTCATTGCCAACACGCACGATTACATTCTGTGCTTCTCCAACCGTGGGCGGCTGTACTGGCTCAAGGTCTGGGAGGTGCCATCAGGATCGCGCGGATCACGAGGACGCCCCATCGTCAACATGTTCCCATTGGCTGAAGGCGAGAAAGTCACCGTGGTGCTGCCGCTCACCGGCGAATTCCGCAGTTTCCCGGCCGATCACTATGTGTTCATGGCCACCTCGATGGGCACCGTCAAAAAGACGGCGCTCGATGAGTTTTCCAATCCGCGCAAGGCCGGCATCATTGCGGTGGACTTGGACGAAGGCGACTTCCTCATCGGTGCGGCCCTGACCGACGGCAAGCATGACGTGATGCTGTTTTCCGATGGCGGGAAGGCCGTGCGCTTTGACGAGAACGATGTGCGGCCCATGGGGCGAAATGCGCGTGGCGTGCGCGGCATGACCCTGGAGGAAGGGCAGAGCGTGATTGCGATGCTGGTGGCTGAAGATGAGCAGCAGAGCGTGCTCACCGCCACCGAAAAGGGCTTTGGCAAACGAACCTCGATCACCGAATACACCCGCCACGGTCGCGGAACAAAGGGCATGATTGCGATTCAGCAGTCGGAGCGCAATGGCAAAGTGGTGGCTGCCACCCTGGTGCATGCGGACGATGAAATCATGCTTATCACCGACCGCGGTGTCTTGGTGCGCACACGCGTGAGCGAAATTCGTGAACTCGGCCGTGCCACCCAGGGCGTGACTCTGATCACCCTCGACGATGGTTCCCAGCTCTAGGGGCTGCAGCGCATCGTGGAAAACGATGCCAACGCTCAGGGTGAGGGCGAGACTGGCGCTGAGCCCGCCGGCGATTGATGACCCGCCCCTACAACTTTTCGGCCGGTCCGGCGGTGTTGCCGGAGGTGGTGCTGCGAACAGCGGCCGACGAGATGCTGGACTGGCACGGCAGCGGCATGGGCGTGATGGAGATGAGCCATCGGGGCAAGGAATTCATCTCGATTTACGAGGCTGCCGAACGTGACCTTCGCGACCTGCTGGTTGTGCCGTCCCACTTCAAGATCCTGTTCATGCAAGGCGGGGGGCTGGCCGAAAACGCGATCGTGCCGATGAACCTGTCGCGCGGCGGGGCCATGGATTTTGTGCTGACCGGAAGCTGGAGCCAGAAGTCGCACCAGGAGGCGGGCAAGTACGGTGCGGCGCGCGTGGCGGCCTCCTCGCAAGCGCAAGGGTTTTGCCAGATCCCGGCTGCCCCAACCTGGCGCTTGGGCAACGACACCCGATATGTGCATGTCTGCAGCAACGAAACCATACACGGTGTGGAGTTTCAGCAACTGCCAGACCTCAAGAGCCTGGGGTGTGAGGCGCCCCTGGTGGTGGATTTTTCATCCCAGGTGTGCTCGCGTCCGGTGGACTGGTCTCGCGTGGGTTTGGCCTTTGGCGGGGCGCAAAAGAATCTGGGGCCCGCCGGGCTGACTCTGGTGGTGGTTCGCGAGGACTTGCTTGGCCATGCCCTGCCGATCTGCCCTTCGGCCTTCGACTATCAACGGGTGGCGCAAAACCAGTCGATGTACAACACCCCGCCGACCTACGGCATCTACATGGCCGGGCTGACCTTTCAGTGGCTCAAGAGCCAGGGTGGCGTGGCTGCGATGGAGGCTCGCAACATCGCCAAGGCCAAGCTGCTCTACGACTTCATCGACGGCTCGCAGCTGTATCTCAACCCAGTGGACAAGCCGGTGCGCTCGCGCATGAACGTGCCCTTTTTCCTGCGCGGCGACGACGGGCAGGCATTGCTCGATCCGGCGCACCCGCGCAACGCCGCCTTTCTGGATCAGGCCAAAGCGGCGGGGCTGCTGCAGCTCAAGGGCCACAAGTCGGTCGGCGGCATGCGCGCCAGCCTCTACAACGCCATGCCGCTGGAAGGCGTTCAGGCGCTGGTGGCACACATGCGTGAGTTCGAACGCAAAGCATGACAGACATGGGCCAGCCCTTAGTCAACTTCCGATGCGCCGATCGATCCAAGCGAGATCGCCGCGGGGGCGCGGCTCCTGCGGGGGCGGGGCAGACCTGTTGCCTGTGGGAGCGTCGACCCCGGCGCGATCGGAATTTCAGCTGGAGTTGACCATGAGCCAGACCCCTGTTCAATCCGATGCCCTGGCTGCGCTGCGGGTACAGATCGACGCGATCGACCGGCAGTTACTGCAGTTGCTCAATCAAAGAGCCCAGGTGGCCGAGCAGGTTGGCGAAATCAAACGGGCCGAGGGATCGGCCTTTTTTCGGCCCGACCGGGTGGCCCAGGTGATCGAGAAGATCACTCAGGCCAACCCGGGCCCCCTGAAAGCCGAGCACGTACAAACCATCTGGCGCGAGATCATGTCGGCCTGCCTGGCCCTGGAGGCGCCCCAGCGCGTGGCAGTCCTCGGGCCGCAGGGTACGTTTTGCGAGCAGGCGGCCCTGGAATTTTTTGGCAGCGCGGCGCAAATGATTTATTGCGCCAGCTTCGATGAAGTATTCCACGCCACAGCTGCAGGCACCGCGCACTTCGGCGTGGTGGGCATGGAAAACTCCACCGAGGGGGTGGTGGCCCGCTCGCTGGATCTGTTCCTGCGCTCGCCCGTGCATGTGGTGGGTGAAGTCAGTCTTATGGTGCGGCACAACCTGCTGCGCAGCAGCGATAGCCTGCAGGGCATCGAGGTGGTGATGGCCCACCCGCAGGCTCTGGCGCAGTGCCAGGGCTGGCTGAGCCAACATCTGCCGCAAGCCGAGCGGCGGGCGGTCTCCAGCAATGCCGAGGGTGCGCGCCTGGCCAGTACCAACCCGGCCTGGGCCGGCATTGCCAGCGAACGCGCGGCGGCGCAATTTGGCCTGCACATCGTGCGCCATGCCATCCAGGATGAGGCCTACAACCGCACGCGGTTTGCAGTGATCTGTCTACCGCAAACCCTGGCCACGCCGCCGGCATCGGAGCGGGACTGCACCAGCCTGGTGGTGTCGGTACCCAATCGTCCCGGTGCGGTGCATGACCTCCTGGTGCCACTGAAGGCCAACGGGGTATCGATGACGCGCTTCGAATCGCGGCCGGCCAAATCCGGGCAGTGGGAGTATTACTTCTACATCGACATCGAGGGCCATATCAGCCAGCCGCCTGTAGCGGCGGCGCTTGAACAACTCAAGAACCTTTGCGCCTTCTACAAGGTGCTGGGGTCCTACCCGGTTTCCGAATAGGCCTGGGCGATGTTCCGGCGACTGGCACTGATCGGATGCGGGCTGATGGGGGGATCGTTCGCCCTGGCGGCCCGGCAGGCCGGCTTGGTGGCCTCCGTATCGGGCTACAGCCGTTCTGAAAAAAGTGCCCATCGCGCCCGGGAGCTGGGCGTCCTCGACGAGGTCGCCTCCTCACCGGCCCAGGCCGTGCGCCAGGCCGACCTGGTGTTGCTGGCGGTGCCGGTGGCTTCGACGCACGCCACGCTTGAGGCGCTGATCCCCGCACTCGAGCCGGACGCCCTGGTGATGGATGTGGGCTCGACCAAGTCCGATGTGGTGCAGGCCGCACGTCAGGTCCTGGGGCCACGCATCGCACAGTTCATGCCGGCGCATCCGATCTGCGGCAAGGCAACGGCGGGCATTGAACAGGCCGATGCGCGACTCTATGCGGGCCAGCAGGTCATCCTGACGCCGCTGCCTGAACACACCGCTGCGCAGATCGGGCGGGCCCGTGCCCTCTGGACCGCCTTGACATGCCAAGTTCGCACCCTGGATCCCGATGCGCACGACCGGGCGCTGGCTGCCATCAGCCACTTTCCGCACCTGATGGCCTTCGCTTTCATGGGCAGCCTGATCCGGCAAGCCGAAGGCGAGGACTATCTTTCGGTGGCCGGACCCGGGTTTCGAGACACGACCCGCATTGCAGCGGGCGATCCGGAGCTTTGGACGGATGTGCTGATGGCCAACGCCACAGAAGTGTTGACACAGTCCCGGCATCTCCAGGACAGCCTGTCGGAGCTGGAGGGACTGATCCGTCAGGGCGACCGGGCGGCGCTGCGTCTCTATATCGAGAAGGTCAGCCTCCGGCGCAGCCAATGGCAGATGGGCGGCGCCCCTGACAAATAAATACTGAAATTCCCCTTTATCTCTCCTCATAACTGCCCCCGCAATCAAGATGTTCCAGATCGAAGCCCTAGACCTGCCCCCCCTGGAAAAGGTGAGGGGATCGGTGCGTCTGCCGGGCTCCAAGAGCATTTCAAACCGGGTCCTGCTGCTGTCCGCTCTAAGCCAGGGTGAGACGGTGGTGCACGATTTGCTGGCCTCCGATGACACGGCTGTCATGCTGACGGCACTCAAGCAGTTGGGTTGCCAGGTCGAGCAAAGCGGACAGACTGCGGTGATCACCGGCCTGGGGGGAAGACTGCATCAAGACGGGGCGCAGTTGTTTCTGGGCAATGCGGGAACTGCCATGCGACCGCTGACCGCGGCGCTGGCCCTGATGGGCGGCCGCTTCGAGCTCTCCGGCGTGCCGCGCATGCATGAAAGGCCTATCGGGGATCTGGTCGACGCGCTGCGCCAACTGGGCTGCCAGATCGACTATCTGGGGCACGAAGGCTACCCGCCCCTGCGCCTGCGGCCGGCCGAGCACCTGAACCTGGAGGCGCCCATCCGGGTGCGTGGCGATGTCTCCAGTCAGTTTCTCACCGCCTTGCTGATGGCCTTGCCCCTGGTGGCCCGCCGCGATGTCCATATTGAGGTGGTCGGTGAACTGATTTCCCGGCCCTACATCGAGATCACCCTCAAATTGCTGGAACGCTTTGGCATCCGCGTGCAACG
The DNA here is from genome assembly GCA_964488145.1 of uncultured Polaromonas sp. Lineage (GTDB taxonomy): Bacteria > Pseudomonadota > Gammaproteobacteria > Burkholderiales > Burkholderiaceae_C > Polaromonas. The sequence goes on along the minus strand of CAZATV010000118.1, from coordinate 1,492 downwards.
CCAGGGCTGGCAGCGCTTTGTCATTCCGGCAGGTAGCCGATATCGGTCCCCCGGCCAGATTTACGTGGAGGGCGATGCGTCCTCGGCCAGTTATTTCGTGGCCCTTGGCGCGATCGCGGCCACAGATGAACCGCTGGAGATCCTGGGGATTGGGTCGAGCTCCATCCAGGGCGACATTGCCTTCGTGCAGGCGGCCGAGCAGATGGGTGCCCGGATCGAACTTGAGCCCAACAGCATGCGGGTTCGGCGCGGTGCCTGGCCACTCCAGGCGATTGACCTCGATTGCAACCACATCCCCGATGCCGCCATGACGCTGGCCATGATGGCGCTGTACGCGCAGGGGCCCAGCACTTTGCGCAACATCGCCAGCTGGCGCGTCAAGGAAACCGATCGCCTGACGGCCATGGCCACCGAGCTGCGCAAGCTCGGGGCAGTGGTGGAAGAAGGCACGGACCAGTTGCGCATCGAGCCGCCAGCGCTTTGGCAGAGCGCATCCATTGGCACCTATGACGACCACCGGATGGCCATGTGCTTCTCGCTGGCCGCCTTCAATCCGGCAGGGCGCACGGTACGCATCGAAGAGCCGCACTGCGTGGCCAAAACCTTTCCGGATTACTTCGAGGCGCTGTTTGCGGTGGCCCAGACCGATCTCCACCAGATACCGGTGATCAGCATTGACGGCCCCACTGCTTCGGGCAAGGGAACTCTGGCCTCGCTGACCGCTGCGCGGCTGGGCTTCCATTACCTTGACTCGGGTGCGCTCTACCGTCTGGCCGCCCTGGCTGCCGAACGTGCCGGCGTGAGCCTCGACGATGGCCCGGCAGTAGCCCGCCTGGCCAAGGATTTGCGCGTGCGATTTGAGGGCGAACAGGTTTTCCTGGCCGGACAGGACGTGACGGAGGACCTGCGCTCCGAGGCAGCTGGCATGGCCGCCTCTCGGGTGTCGGTGCATCCGGATTTAAGGGCAGCCCTCATCGAGTTGCAGCACAGCTTTCGCCGCCTGCCAGGTCTGGTGGCCGACGGCCGCGACATGGGCACGGTCATCTTTCCAGACGCCCGCCTGAAGGTGTTTCTGACCGCCAGCGCTGCCCGGCGCGCGCAAAGACGCCATAAGCAACTGATTTCAAAGGGAAATTCGGTTACACTGGCCGACATTGAGTCTGACCTAAAAGCTCGCGATGCCCGCGATTCAACCCGCGCCATCGCTCCTCTGAGGCCAGCTCAAGACGCCCTGCTGCTCGACAACTCCGAGCTCTCGATTGAATCTTCCATCGATTGCGTACTCCGTTGGTGGCAAGGCAAACGGCCCATCTGAGTCCTGTCGCACGTTCAGTGCATTGCTCAGCTGGTTCATTAACCCAACCCCGCGGCGCTCAAGCCGCAACACGCTTCGCTGACAGTCTCTCAAGTGCAACCGCAGGGATGCGGTGTGGCCGCTCTGTCGGCGATCAAAGGAAACTTCATGTCTGAATCTTTTGCCGCCCTGTTCGAA
>CAZATV010000117.1:0-7274 GCA_964488145.1 uncultured Polaromonas sp. | reverse complement strand
CCGCGGTGGTGGGTGACCACACCCTTGGGATCGCCGGTGGTGCCGCTGGTGTAGCTCACCGCAATCGCGTCCCATTCGTCCCGGGGGCCTTCCAGGCGCGCCAGTGGGGCCTGCGAGGCGATCCAGGCCTCATATTCATGGGTGCCGAGCCTCTCGCCTGGCCCTTCATACTGGCTGTCGCAGACATCGACCACAGTGATGCGGCGACTGTGCGCCGACTCAAGCCGGGCCAAGGCCTGTGCCATCACTGGGGCAAACTCCCGGTCGGTGATCAGCACCCGGGCTTCGCAGTGGTTCATTTGCCAGGCCAGCAAGGACGCATCGAGCCGGGTGTTGAGGGTGTTGAGCACCGCACCGAGGGCAGGCACCGCGTAGTGCACTTCGACCATTTCCGGGGTGTTGGGCAGCATCACACTGACCGTATCGCCCCGACCCACGCCCAGCGCTCTGAGTGCGGCGGCCAGCCGGGCCGACCGTTCGCGCGTCTGCGCCCAGGTGTAACGGCGCTGGCCGTGAATCACGGCCGGGAGGTCGGCAAACACTTCGCCGCTGCGCTCGACAAAGCTGACCGGCGACAGCGGGACATGGTTGGCCGGTGTCTTGTCCAGATGGTGTTCGTAAATGCTCATGGGCAAAGTCCTGTGCGGCGGTGGAGGCGGCGGTCCTGGCGGGACTGCCCCGCATGATAGGCCGGCCCGGCCCGCTCCGACAGACCCTGAGCGTATCGGCTGTCGGCAAGGCGCCCGGGATTCCCGACAAGCCGGCCGGGTCTCCGGCCTTCGGGCGCGCTACAAACGGGCGCGATGGGCATCGACGATATGCAGCGCACCGGGCAGACCGGGCTGAGCCAGCACGAAGCTCAGCGACGGCTGCAAGCCGATGGGCCCAACGAGATCGAACCCGCGCGGCGGCGGTCTTGGGCTCGCCGGGTTTTGGCCCTGTTGGCCGAGCCCATGTTTGCGCTGCTGCTGGCCGCCGTGCTCATCTATTTGGCCCTCGGCGATCTGGGCGAGGGCATCACCCTGGCTGTGTTTGTCCTGGCCGTGCTGGGCTTGACCCTGTTGCAGGAGGGTCGGGCAGACCGATCCATCGAAGCCCTGCGGCGGCTCAGTGAACACCGGGTCCAGGTTCTGCGCGACGGTGTGACCGTGGAGCGACCGGCCCGTGAGGTGGTGTGTGGGGATCTGGTTTGGCTCAGCGAAGGTCAGCGCATAGCGGCCGACGGAAGCTTGCTGCAGGCCGACAATCTGCAGGTGGATGAATCTTTGCTGACGGGCGAATCGGTGCCGGTGAGCAAACTCTTGGTCGGCGTATCGTCTCCCGGCAGCGACCGGGTTTTTGCCGGGACCCATGTGGTGCGCGGCCAGGGCTTGATGCAGGTGCAGTCCACCGGTGCGCGTACGCAGGTCGGGCAGATCGGGCAATCGCTCCACGACCTGCCGCCGCAGCCCACCCCCTTGCAGCAACAGACGCAGCGACTGGTCCGGGTCTTGGCGCTGATTGCGCTGACGCTGTGTGCCCTGATGGTGGCCATCGAGGGGCAACGCACCGGTCAGTGGCTGGCCGCCTTGCTGGTCGGAATTGCGGTGGCTATGGCCATGCTGCCCGAGGAATACCCGGTGGTACTGGCCATTTTCCCGGCCTTGGGGGCCCGCCGCCTGGCCCGCCATGGGGTGCTGACCCGGCGCATCCCAGCCATTGAAACGCTGGGCGCCACCACGGTGCTGTGCGCCGACAAGACTGGCACCATCACGCAGAACCGGATGGCTGTGCAGGCGCTGGCCGTTGACGAGGGCGACAGGCTGCAGTTGCTGCGCTGTCGGGCCGATGGACTCTGGCCTCCGGATGTGAGGCCGGCGTTTCACCGCATTGCCGAGCACGCCATCCTGGCCAGCGCCCCGCAGCCCTTTGATCCGATGGAGCAGGCTTTTCATCAGATGGGGCGCGATTTTTTGCAGGGTACCGGACGGCTGCATCAGTGGGACCTGGTACAGACCTATCCCTTGAGTCCGCAGTTGCGCGCGATGTCGCATGTCTGGAAGGTCAGCGAGGGCAGCGGTCATGTGATCTCGGCCAAGGGCGCGCCCGAGGCGGTGATGGATTTGTGCCACCTGTCGGCGGCGCAGCGTTCGCAGTGGCAGACGGTGGTCGAGCAGATGGCCGGTGAAGGCTTGCGGGTGCTGGCAGTGGCCCGAGGCCATCATCCCGATTCGCGCTGGCCCGAGACTGCGCACGGCTTCGATTTCGAATGGATCGGGTTGATCGGCCTGGCCGATCCGCTGCGGCCTCAGGTGCCGCAAGCCATGGCCCAATGTCGGCGCGCTGGGATACGGGTGATCATGATCACCGGTGACCATCCGTCGACCGCGCGGGTGATTGCCGCACAGGCCGGCTTGTCGGTGGGCCGCGTCTTGACGGGCGATGAGGTCGACGCGCTGGACGATCAGGCGCTGGATCAGCGTTTGCGCCAGACCACCGTCTGCGCGCGCATCGCGCCGCAGCAGAAGCTGCGCATCGTGCAGGCACTGGTGCGCACCGGCGAAATCGTCACCATGACCGGCGATGGGGTCAACGATGCGCCGGCCCTGCGGGCCGCCCATGTGGGGGTGGCGATGGGCGGTCGCGGTACCGATGTGGCCCGCGAGGCGGCCAGCATGGTGCTGGTTGACGATGATTTCGCCTCCATCGTGCGCGGCATTCGGGTGGGACGGCGGATCTTCGGCAATCTGCGCAAGTCCATGGGCTACATCTTTGCCATCCATATTCCGATTGCTGGCATGGCCATGCTACCCGTCCTGCTGGCCCTGCCACCCATCTTGCTGCCGCTGCACATCGCCCTGATCGAACTGGTGGTGGACCCGGCCTGCTCGCTGGCGTTCGAAAACGAGCCCGAAGAGCCCGACCTCATGGACCGTCCGCCCCGCGACACCCGGGCCCCCTTGTTCGGTGCGCGGGATATGCTGCAGGCTGCCGGCCAGGGGCTGCTGTTGCTGGGCGGGACGGCGCTGGCCTATCTGGCCTCGCGGTACTTTGGACCTGAGCTCGCCCAGGTGTCCACCGAGCGCACCCGGTCGATGGTGCTGCTGGCCTTTGTGGCGGGTAACGCCCTGTTGATCTTGCTGAGCAAGTCGGGTAGCTTCAGCCCGCAGCGCCCGGACGCGGCGACCTCAGACATCAACTGGGTGGCCTGGGTGGTCGCAGGCGCGTCCTTGGCGGCGGTGGCGCTGGCCCTGTATCAGCCCTTGCTGGCTGCGGCCCTGCAACTGAGGCCCCTGGGTGTACGTGACGCAGGGGTGGCAGTGGCCTGCGGGGCATCGGGGTTGATCGCCGCTTTTGGAGTCAGGCGGTGGTCGGCGGCTCTGGCCCGCTGAGGGCAGTCGGCCTTCGGCAGGGGCGCTCTGATCGTTGTTTGGGACGGCGCGCCGCGTCCGCGCGGTGAAGTCCGGGGCCGGTGTGCGGCCCCCGAGCCTCAAGTCGTCTTGGCCTTGCGCAGGGCCTGCTGGAGATCACGCTCGCCGGCCAGATCGGGGTTGGACTCGTCGAGTTGCAGCAGCAAGCCCATCACCTGGGCGCCGTGCTCGATGGCAATCGAGCCGTACTTGATGTCTCCCTGCACCTTACAGCGTGCCTGCAGTTCCACTCGCTCACGGGCATGAATCTGCCCCGAGACTTTACCGGCCACCAGAACCCGGTGCGCCACGATGTCGCCATGCACCTGGGCGCTCTCGCTGATCACCACCGTCACCGGCTCTCCGGCCGCCATGATGTTGCCTTCAACCCGCCCATCAATGCGGGTGCTGCCGCTGAGCTGCAGCTCACCCTTGATCTGGCTGTGGGGGCCAATCAAGGTGTCAAATCGTTCGGAGGCTTGGGTGATGGACAGCGGGTTGCTCTCGCGGCGCTTGAACATGGGTTTGCCTTTCCAGGTTGCGGCGATCTAGCGCCAGGACAGGGGGGCCAGCGCCTTGAGCGGATCGACGGTCCGGCTCTGGTGCTCGATTTCGTAGTGCAGGTGCGGGCCGGTGGATCGGCCGGTGTTGCCCAGATGCCCTAGCAACTGTCCACGGCTGACCCGCTGGCCTTCTTGGACCACACGCTGGCGCAGATGGGCGTAGCGGGTGGTGTAGCGCTCAGCATGGGCCACCTCTACCAGCTGGCCATAGGGCCCAGCCCATTCCGATCGGGTGACCACTCCGGGGGCGGTGGCCAGTACGGGCGTTCCAGTCGGTGCGATGAAGTCCATGCCCTCATGATGGGCCAGCTGACCGCTCAGGGGGTCAATCCGCATACCGTAGCCGCTAGAGACAACGAACTCCCCGGACAGAGGCAGCCCCAGCGGCAACAGGGCCAGGCGTTGGGCATCGCGCGTCCATTGCTGGTGCAACAAGTTCCAGGACTGGTCGATTTGCATCCATTGTTGGCGGGTCAGTGCCAGCTCCCGGCTGAGGACGGAGGCCTGCAGCGAGAGATCAGGCAGATTGAGCGCCTGCAGCGGCCCGCCACGGCCCAGCCAGGTGGGCGTCTCGCGCTGAGGCTGGATTTTTCGGATGCCCACCAGTTCATTAATCTGGGCCCGGGCGGTTTCCAACTCGCCCACCCGTTGTACCAATTGCCCCATCTTCTGCCGCAACTGCTCAAGCTCACTGCGGTAGGTTTGCTCGATTCGGGCCTGCTCATGCTGACTGGTTACGCCGCCAAGCTGTTGGGCCACCTCCGGCGAATAGGTCACCGCCAGGCGAAGTCCAATGAAATGCAGCCCCACACCGGTGATCACCATGACAAGGGCCAGCGCGGCGCCAGCGATCGTCAGGCCACGCCGTGTGACGGAAAAGCTCACCACCTTGCCGGTGGGTCCGGACAACCAGATTAATTGCATGGGAGGGTAGGCACGCCCATCAGGGGCGCGGGGTAAGCTCAAACTGTAGAGCCTTGCAGGCCCGAGGAACAGCTTTAGAACCTAGGGTTTGTCAGGACGCACCCCCCGAAATTGTCTTTTCTTTTCGTTTCAGAGGTCATTTCGCCCGGCCCAATGCACGGTGCGGCGCCGGTCGCCTGAGACCGCCCGCCACCGGCTTCGCCACTGCCGATCGGTCAGGAGGCCCAGCAGGGCCGCTTGGCGTGGCGCCCGGGCATGTCCGTGCAGGCATTCCATCGCGTGCCAGAGCAGAGCCAGATTGCAGGAGAGCACCGGCCGCCCAGCGGCGTTATAGGGTCGCCGGGCCAGTGCGGGCAGGGTGGGCGTGCCGGTACCCAGCAGCAGCACTGCATCGACCTGCGCACCGATTTGGGCGATGCCCGCCTCCGCCGCCTCGCTTCCCAGGGCGTAGATGGGGTGGAAGGCGCTGGAGTCGGTGGGCAGTTGCACCACCTGTACCACCTGCAGATCGCGGCTTTCCCAGTACGCTTGGCTATGGGCGGTCAGCCAGGCTGGGTAGGGGGAGACCAGGCCAATGCGGCGGGCTTGCAGGGCGCGCATCGCTGCAACGACGGCCAGGGCCGAGTTGGTCACGGGCCGGCCGAGCTCGGTGGCGAGTTGGTCAAAGAGCCGGTCTTCCGCTGCCGCGCCGATCAGATAGGAAGCCCCGGTGCACGCGCTGGCCACCGCCCCCAGAGGGGCATTGGCAAATTCAGCGATCCACAGCGGCAGGTGTTCGTAGTACCGGCGCAGCCTTGTCTCCAGATCCGGCGCGCTGCTGGTCATGCGGGCCGTCAGCAGCGTCACGCCCGGCGGACACAGGATCTGCAGTTCGGGTTCTGCCGTGGTGTTGGCCTGCGGCGTCAGCACGCCCAGCAGGCCCCTGGGCGCATACACCAAAGTCATGGCTGTAATGAGGCCTGGGCCAGTTGGCGCGCACGTTCGAGCCCATCGAGCATCGAGGTTTGTCGCAGGTGGCGATAGAGCCGATCGTGGTCGTCGATCAGGGCTTGCAACTGGGCCAGCGCCGATCGACGTTCCTGCAGCGAGCGCAGTTGCATGCGGGCATGGTTGCGGTCTGACTGCCCGATGATGTCCTCGCGCACCACCGGCAGGCGCTGTCTTTCGTAGCTTTGCAGCAGTTCATCGCTGGCCTGACCCTCGAGCGCGCGCACCAGGACATCGCGCAAGCACATCGCGTCATGGATGCCGCCATTCATGCCCATGCCGCCTTTGGGATTGTTCAGATGCGCAGCATCGCCTGCAATGAACAAACGCCCTGCACGCCACCGCGACGCCAGCCGTTTGTGCACCCGATAGGGACGGACTTCCTGCAGTTCGAAGTGGTGCTGCCCACCGAAGAGCGTTTGCAACCGCTCGATGATGCGATCAGGCTTTGCCTCTTCTTCCAGGGGGCGCTCGGCCAAGGGGTGCAGGCTGACCCGCCAGATGTCGGGCAAGTGCAGCAGGCTGTAAGTGCCTTCGTCCTGCCAGACATAGTTGACACCGGCCAGATCAGGCCAGAGGCCGGCAAAGTCGAAATGCGTGGTGACCAGCAAGGTGGTATCGGGATAGGTGGTGCCTTCGAAGCTCGCTCCGATGGCTTTGCGCACCCGGCTGTGAGCGCCGTCGCAGCCAATCACATAGGCCGCGTGCAGGCGCTCGGTGGTTGGACCATCGGCGGGTCGCAGGTCAACCCAGGCGCTGCGGCTGTCCTGACCGACATCGACCACCGTGGCGCCGCGCCAAATCCGGGCGGAGGGCTGTTGTTGCAGCCGGGTCTCCAGAGCCTGGCTGAGCACGGCCTGCTCACATTGCAGACGGTAGGGATGGGCGGTGTCGTTCTTCAGCACAGATAAATCGAAGGTCACATGCTCGCCGGTTTCGTGCAGACGTATCTGCCAGGTCGGCGTGATCCGACCTTGCGCGATGAGCTCCTGGGTGATGCCCCAGGGATCGAGCATGTCCAGCGTGGGGGGGTGAAAGGTCGACGCGCGCAGCTGTCGCGAGACCGCAAGGTCTGATTCAACGAGGGTTACCGGAACGCCGCTTTCACTCAGGCCATAGGCCAACGTCAGGCCCACCGGTCCTGCCCCTACGATGATGACACCTGCCGGTTCCTGAGCGAGCTTCATCTAAACGGCCGCCCGCCTGACCGACGGCCATCGGGTCGGCCTTACAAAGGCGATTTGGGTTCGCCTCATGCTTGTCCCTTGCGCCGTCCGATCAGGAGCTTGAGCGCATAGAGCACGACGAGTGTGCCGGCCAGATCACCGATCGCCATGACCGAAGTGTTCGTCAGAAATTCCTGGCTCAGACCCAAGTTCAGATACAGCAGTTGATGGGCAGCAGCGCTGAT
>CAZATV010000116.1:0-7327 GCA_964488145.1 uncultured Polaromonas sp. | reverse complement strand
GCTGCGGGTTTGGCTGCGGGTTTGGCGGGAGCCTTTTTTGGAGCAGGTTTGACAGCCTTGGCCGGCTTCTTGACAGCCGGTCGCGAAGAGGCCGCCTGCGGATGAGCCTGCGAAGAAGAACGGCCAGAACCGAGGCCTGGCTTCTCGGATGGAACGGGAGCTATCAAGGGCAGTCTCCTGTGCAATCAACCTGTACACGGCTCAAAGGCCTTGGCCCGAGCCCAGCGGCGCGCCACTTGGCTGTTTCCGCAGAGGGCACACGATACCGCAGTTTTTGCTCATGCACGGGCAGCCTTTCTTTGGAATCGTTTGCTGGCTTGCGCGACCCGGGTTTCCCCTCATGAGCTCGGACCAGCGGGTCAACAAGCGCAGGGGGGCCTGGAAGTGGCGCGCGATTGTAGCGGCGAGTCGACCTGGCCGCTCAGACCAAGCATTGCTCGAGACCCTGCATAAAAATGTCGCGGGGCAAGTCGATGCCAATGAACACCATCTTGCTCTGGCGAAGTTCACCCTCAGCCCAGGCCGGACCCAAGTCGCTGCCCATGAGCTGATGGACGCCCTGGAAAATCACCTTCGAGGCCGTCCCCTCCATATGCAGAACGCCCTTGTAGCGCAGCATGCGGGGACCATAGATGTTGACGACAGCCCCCAGGAAATCCTCGAGCTTGGCCGGGTTGAACGGTCGTTGCGCACGGAATACAAAACTCTTCACATCATCATGGTGATGGTGAGCATGCGAGGGATGATCACAGTGCTCGCCAGGGTCATGGTCATGGTCATGGTCATGGTCGTGGTCATGTGCGTCATCCGAAAGAAAATCAGGATCGATGTCAAGCTTGGCATTGAGGTTGAAGCCTCGCAGATCAAACACCTCCTGCACCGGCACCTGGCCAAAATGCACAATCCGCTGCGGCGCGCGCGGATTCATATGCCCAATGCGATGCTTCAGGGCATTGAGTTCCTCGCCGCTGACCAGATCGCTCTTGCTGATGAAAATCTGGTCGGCAAAGCCTATCTGCCGTCGCGCTTCCTGACGATCATTGAGTTGCGCCTGGGCATGCTTGGCATCGACCAGGGTGACGATGGCGTCGAGCAAAAACTGCTCGGCGATTTCCTCATCCATGAAAAAAGTCTGCGCTACTGGACCGGGGTCGGCCAGGCCAGTGGTCTCGACCACGACCCGCTCAAAATCGAGCAAGCCCTTGCGCCGCTTGGCTCCCAGCAACTGCAAGGTGGCGCGAAGGTCCTCCCGAATGGTGCAGCAGATGCAGCCATTGCTCATCTGAACAATGGTCTCCTCGGTATCGCTGACCAGAATTTCGTTATCGATGTTTTCCTCGCCAAATTCGTTCTCGATGACGGCAATCTTGCGGCCGTGGGTCTCGGTGAGCACGCGCTTGAGCAGCGTGGTCTTGCCCGAGCCCAAAAAACCGGTGAGGATGGTGACAGGTATGAGGCTCATGTGTAGAAGGTCGGAGATACGCAGATCGTGGGAAAAGCTGGATCTAGTCTGCCAGACCCAGTGAAAACGGCAGTTTAATGGCCCGCTCTCGACGAGCGGCGCCCTCTCAGGGCCTGCGCACCAGAATCAGACCCTTGAGGTACTCCCCTTCCGGGAAGCAGACCGTCATGGGATGGTCGGGCGCACCACCGAGCCTCTGGCTGATGAACGCATCGACTCCGGCGTCTGTACCGGCCGAGGCCACGATCTTGTGAAACAGGTCGGCACTGACCCCTCCGGAGCAGGAAAACGTGAACAGCACGCCACCGGGCACCAGCAGTTGCAGCGCGAGCCGATTGATGTCCTTGTAGGCTCGCGCCGCTCTTTCAGCATGAGCTGCCGTGGGCGCAAACTTGGGCGGATCCAGCACGATCGCATCGAATCGACGCCCTTCCTGCAGAAAGCGGCGCAAGCTGGCGTTGACATCGGCGTCGATCATTTCAGCGCGCGACTCGTCCAAACCGTTGAGTCTGAGGTTGGCGCGTGCCTGCTCCAGAGCCGGTGCGGACGAGTCAATGGAGGTCACAAATCCGGCACCGCCCGCCAACGCGGCGACGGTAAAGCCACCGGTGTAACTGAAGCAGTTGAGCACCTGGGCGAAGCGACGCCGCTGGGCCCACTGAAAAAACAGATGGCGGTTCTCACGCTGATCCAGATAGAAGCCAGTCTTGTGTCCGCGGGCAATATCAAGCCCAAGCCGCCAATCGTGCTCTTGTATGACCCTCTCGCACGGACCGTCGCCGGCGAGCCAGCCGCTGACTTCGGGCAGGCCCTCCAGCGCACGTACGCTGCCGTCGGATCGCTCATAGAGCCGGGTCAGGCCCGTCTGCGCCAGCAAGACCTTGCACAGCACCGGTTTGAAACGCTCGACCCCGCAGGATGTCATTTGCGCCACCAGGGTGTCGCCATAGCGATCGACCACCAGCCCCGGCAATCCGTCCGACTCGCCATGAATCAGGCGCATCGCATCACTTTTGATGCACCAGAGCGATCGAGCGGCTATCGCCTGGGCCACGCGCCCAGCGAAGAAATCGGCATCGATCCGCTGGGCAGGGTCAAAGCTCCAGACCCGGGCACGGATGCGCGAACTCGGGCTGTAGGCCGCCCAGGCTAAAAAAGCCCCCTCATGCGACTCGATGCGAACGGTCTCCCCACGATCGGCACCACCCCGAGCCACCGCGCCATCAAAGATCCAGGGATGTCCCCTGTGCAAGGACTTTTCCTTGCCAGGACGCAGGCGAATGACTTTCATGGATGAATTGTCGCCTCCCCAAAGCCAACAGGGGCTGGATCTCCGGCGTGCGCCTGAAACCGCCCTTGCGCCGGGGGCGCCGCTCTGACATCCCTGACAAGGCGCCACTTTCTGTCGGAGTTGCGACCTGTCGAGTCGCTTCCTGTGGGGGCCGCACCCTCGCGGCGATGACTCAGGAGGCCGGCTTCTTGGCGTGCGCGCGCGGATGCGCTGCATCGTAAATCTTGGCCAGATGCTGAAAGTCCAGTCGGGTGTAGACCTGAGTGGTGCTGATATTGGCATGCCCAAGCAGTTCCTGCACCGCCCGCAGGTCCCCGCTGGACTGCAGCACATGACTGGCAAAGGAATGACGCAGCATATGCGGATGCACCGGGGTGGCCAATCCTGCAGCCAGGGATCTTCGCTTGAGGCGGGCCTGCATCTGCCGGGTTGACAGCCGCCGCCCCTGCCGGGTGACAAAAAGAGCGGCGCTCTGGCTGGAGTTGCCCTGCAGCCAGCGCTGGCGCACCCCCAGCCAGGTGCGCAGGGCCTGCAAAGCGGGCCCGCCCACCGGCACGCTGCGGTGCTTGCCCCCTTTGCCCAACACATGGGCCTGTGCCTCCTGCAGATCGATCCAGCCACGCGCCTGGGCACCAGCCTGGGCATCCAGGCCCGCGACCTCGGCAATGCGCAACCCGCAACCGTAGAGCAATTCGGTCAGGCACTGGTCGCGCGCCTGAAGATCGGGCGATGACCCTTCGTCGGTAAAGGCGGCCAGTTGCACCGCCTCCTCGACTCCCAGGGCCTTGGGCAGCGGCTTGGCTGGCTTGGGCGCACGCACGCCCTCGACCGGATTGCTCGCCACCAATGCCTCACGTCCCATCCATTTGTAGAAGCCGCGCCAGCCCGAAAGAATGAGCGCAATGCCCCGGGCGCTGCGACCGCGGCTGTGCATCTGGGCTACCCAGCGCCGCAGATGATGGGACGACACCTGTTCCAGCGTCAGGCCTTCGCGACCGGCCAGCTGTTGTAGCTTGCCAAGGTCTTGGGCATAGAGCAACTGGGTACGCTGGGCCAGGCGCTTTTGCACCCGTACGTAGTCAAGATAGCGATCGACCAGCCGCTGCGAGGGTCCAGCCGCCGAATCGCTCGCCTGTTCGCTCATGGGGGTTCAGTCGGTGCGTACAGCCGGCACTGCAGGCCGCAAGCGCGACAGCGCCGCGCTGGCCAGTTCGCCGATACGCTGCAGAAAATCGGTGGCCATATCACTCTGAAAACGGTCTCGATCGGACGAGCCCAGCACCAGGGCGCCAAAGGCCTGTGGCGCCGCGCCTGGGCGCAGAGCAATCACGGCCATGGACTGCACACTGGACGCATCCGCCAGCCAGCGCACCGTGTCCATGCCGGTATTGGGACCGCAGTAGGGGCGGCTCAAAGACGAAACAAAAGCCCGGACTTCCTCGCTGACCCCCTGGGCAAACGGGCGCTGGGCATGCGCTGCATCAACCCCCCACACCCGGATGGCGGCCTGGGGAATCAGAAACTGCTTTTGCAATTCGGCGGTGATGACCTCCGGAAGGTCTTCGGGCTGAGCAACCAGCAACAACTGCCGGGTCCAGTTTTGCATCTTGTCGGCTATGGTGCTGTTGTCCTGCCCGTGACGAACCATCTCGATGACCCGCTGCTCAAGCGCCTTGATTTTCTCGCGCAGCAATTGAGCCTGCCGCTCCTGCAGGCTCACCGCACGCTGGCCGTGACCGCTGGAGAGTTGAACCGCGGCCAACAGGGCCGCATTACGCTCGAAGAAATCTGGGGTATTGACCAGAAAGTTGGCGATTTCCTCTTCCGTGATCGGGTGCACAGCGGCCGTTTCGGGTGTAGTCATGGGCCGCATTGTCTACGGTTTGAATGCGGCGTCCAAGACCCCCAGGGCCGGCCTCGTAGCAATCGTCCGGCCTTACAGCCGGTCAGGCAATTCGATCTCGCCCTCAAAGACTCGGGTGGCCGGCCCGCTCATCAAGACCGGCGCCTGGGGATCGCGCAGGCCCTGCCACTCGATGTGCAAAGGCCCGCCTCGGGTCCGCACCTGGACCACCGGGTCCAACAAGCCCTGTGCGATGCCCAGCACCGCTGCTGCGCAAGCGCCGGTCCCGCAAGCGAGGGTTTCGCCGACCCCACGCTCATAAACGCGCAACCGCAACTCATTGCGGGCGATGACCTGTGCGAAACCTGCATTGACCCGCTGCGCAAAGCGCCGATGCGACTCGATCTTCGGGCCCCACTGCAGCACCGGGGCCGTATCCACGTCTGAGACCCAGATCACCGCGTGGGGGTTACCCATGGACAACACACCCACCGTTACCGCCGCATCACCCAGATCCAGGGGCCAGGTCTGGCTGGCGCCGGCCGGCTGTGACTTCAAGCCCGTGGTGTCAAACGGCACGCTGGCGGGATCAAAGATGGGCCGCCCCATGTCCACCTGAACCCGTCCATCCTCCAGCAAGCGCAGCTCCAGCAAGCGATTGAGGGTCTGCACGCGCACCGTAGAACGCTGGGTCAGCCCTCGATCATGGACAAATCGCACAAAGCATCGCGCCCCATTGCCGCAGTGCTCCACCTCGCCGCCATCGGCGTTGTGAATGACATAGGCGAAATCGACCCCAACAGCCCCAGGCGCGGGCAAGCGTACGCTCAGGATCTGGTCGGCGCCGACCCCGAAATGCCGGTCGGCCAGCAAACGGTAGTGCGCGGGCGTCAGCCCGAACACGCCACGGGTCTCGTCCAGCACGACGAAGTCGTTACCGGCTCCCTGCATTTTGGTAAAAGCAATCCGCATGGACTGATTATCCTGCGCGACAGCGGCCCAACGGGTGCAAGCCCGCTTGACTTACCATCAGGCCCAAACCTTCACACGCCCCATCCGATGCCACGTTCCTCGCAACTGATCTATCCCCAGCGTGAACCCGCCCCATTGAAGGCGGCGGCCACTGTGATCCTGATGCGCGAGACGGCGCAGGGGCCGGAGGTTCTCATGACCCGGCGGTCACAGCAGGCCAGTTTTGCACCGGGCGCCTTCGTCTTTCCGGGCGGCGGCATCGACCCGCTGGACGGCAGCGCGCAGGCGCATGCGCTCTGCAGCAAGCGCCCCGACCAGGGTGCCCAAGCCCTGACCCAGGCCCTGGCGGCCATACGCGAGAGTTTCGAGGAATTGGGCATTCTGCTGGCGCGCCGTCCGGACGGCCAGCACGCCACAGCGGCTGACATTAAGACCCTGGACCGGCAACAGCCCTTCTTGGCGCAGTGCCAGGCCCTGGGACTGGTGCCGGCCGCCGACGAAGTCTGGCAGCTGGCGCACTGGATCACCGATCGCGACATGCCCAAGCGCTTTGATGTGCCTTTTCTGGTGGCGCGCATGCCAGAGGGACAGGAGCCGGTGGCCGATGAAAGCGAACAATTCGAGCCGGTGTGGGTGCGGCCCGCCGAGGCGCTGGCCCGCCATGCGGCCGGCACGATGTTCATGATTTTTCCGACCGTCCGCACCCTGCAGCGCCTGCAGGCCTACCCCAGCGTGGAGGCCGTACTGCAGGCCTGTGCCGGTGGGCCGATATGGACCTCCTGCCCACGAGCCGGGCTGCTGCAAGGCCATCAAGCACGCTACATGGAACACGAGTCGCCCTATGGTGAGCTCGAAATGACCTGCCCGGACGGCCAGATGGTGCACACGCTGGACTGGCAGACCGAGCGCCCCGTACCCCTGCTCAAGAACCTGATGCGACTGACCGCTCCCAACCCCGGGGTGATGACCGGGCCGGGGACCAACAGCTATCTGGTGGGCGACACGGGCACTGGCTATATCTGCATCGATCCCGGCCCCGGCGATGCGCAGCACCTGCAGACCCTGTGGCAGGCCGCTGGCGGCGATATTCGATTCATCGTCTGCACGCACTCGCATCCTGACCACTCGCCCGGGGCCAAGCCCCTGCAGGCGCTGTGCAAAACCAATCCCCCCATTCTGGGCCTGTCCTCGCTTCCGACCGCCCGCGCGGCCAGCGAGTTCACGCCCGATCGGGCGCTGACCCACGGCGAGCGCCTGGTGCTGGGTCACGGCGAGCACACCCACACCCTGCGCGCCCTGCACACGCCGGGCCATGCGGCCAACCATGTCTGCTTGGTGCTGGAGGAGGACGGCGTGCTCTTTAGCGGCGATCACATCCTCAACGGCAGCACCACGGTGGTGGACCCGCCCGACGGCAATATGAACGACTACCTGGACTCGCTGGACCTACTGGCCAGCGCCTGCGCAGAGCACGCGATCCGCTTTATCGCGCCCGCCCACGGTTATGTGCTCGGCGATGCACCGGGGGCGATTGCGCGCCTGAAAGCCCACCGCCTGCAGCGTGAGGCCAAGGTGCTCAAGGTCATGCAAGCCGATCCGAGTGGCAGCCTGGACGACTGGGTCAAGCTGGCCTACGACGATGTCGACCCACGCATCTGGCCGGTGGCCAAGCGATCGCTGCTGGCCCATGTGGAGCGGATCCAGAGTTTGGGTGGATTCAATCTCTGAGACAGGCTCTCAGGGCAACAGGCGCAGCAGA
>CAZATV010000115.1:6552-7376 GCA_964488145.1 uncultured Polaromonas sp. | reverse complement strand
CCGGTGCCTGCGCGGCATGACGGTCATGGAACTGCTGCAAACGCTGAAGCTGACTTTGCTTTTCTTCCTCGGTTGAGCGAGCGAGTTCCAGCGCCTGGGGAATTGGATCACCCTTCGGATTGCGGAAGGTGTTGACCCCGATGATGGGCAGCTCGCCCGTGTGCTTGAGCATCTCGTAGTGCATGGATTCGTCCTGGATCCGTCCTCGCTGATAACCGGTCTCCATCGCGCCGAGTACACCGCCGCGCTCGGCGATCTTCTCGAACTCGGCCAACACCGCCTCTTCGACCAACTCGGTCAACTCCTCAATGATGAACGCACCCTGATTGGGATTTTCATTTTTGGCCAGGCCCCATTCACGGTTGATGATCAACTGAATGGCCATCGCCCGACGCACCGAGTCTTCGGTGGGCGTGGTGATGGCCTCATCGAAGGCATTGGTGTGCAGGCTGTTGCAGTTGTCGTAGATCGCAATCAGCGCTTGCAGCGTGGTCCGGATGTCATTGAACTGAATCTCCTGGGCATGCAGCGACCGCCCGGACGTCTGGATGTGGTACTTGAGCTTTTGCGAGCGTTCATTGGCACCGTACTTTTCCTTCATCGCCACCGCCCAGATGCGACGCGCCACGCGTCCCATGACGGTGTATTCGGGATCCATTCCGTTGCTGAAAAAGAAGCTCAGGTTGGGCGCAAAGTCGTCAATATGCATGCCTCGGGCCAGATAGGCCTCGACAAAGGTAAAGCCATTGGACAGGGTAAAGGCCAGTTGGCTGATGGGATTGGCGCCCGCCTCGGCAATGTGGTAGCCGCTGATGGAAACCGAG
>CAZATV010000115.1:0-6542 GCA_964488145.1 uncultured Polaromonas sp. | reverse complement strand
CCGTCGAGAAGATGCAGGTGTTCTGCCCCTGGTCCTCTTTGAGGATGTCGGCTTGTACCGTGCCCCGGACATTGGCCAGCACCCATTTGCGGATCTGGGCCGCCTCCTCTGGGGAAGGGTCACGGCCGTTTTCGGCCTTGAATTTATCCAGGTTCTGGTCGATGGCCGTGTTCATGAACATCGCCAGAATCGATGGGGCCGGGCCGTTGATGGTCATCGACACCGAAGTGCTGGGGTTGCACAGGTCAAAACCCGAGTACAGCACCTTCATGTCATCCAAAGTGGCGATGCTCACGCCAGAGTTGCCCACCTTGCCATAAATGTCAGGTCTCAGATCCGGGTCGTTGCCGTAGAGGGTGACCGAGTCGAAGGCGGTGGACAGCCGCTTGGCAGGCATGCCCTCAGAGAGCAGCTTGAAGCGTCGATTGGTGCGGAAAGGATCGCCTTCACCGGCGAACATGCGGGTTGGATCTTCGTTCTCGCGCTTGAAGGCAAACGTACCCGCGGTATAGGGGAAATGGCCCGGAACGTTGTCGAGCATCAGCCATTTGAGAATCTCACCATGGTCCTCATACTGCGGCAGAGACACCTTGCGGATGGCGGTTCCCGAAAGGCTACGCGTGGTCAGGGCGGTACGGATTTCCTTGTCGCGAATCTTCACGACCAACTCGTCCCCGGCGTAGGCTTTTTGCAACTCCGGCCACTGCTGCAACAGCTTGCGGGCTGCCGGCTCCATGGACTGCTCCCGCTCCGACGCCAAGTCCAGCGCCGCTTCGGACGCACGCGCTTTACCCGGCTTGGTTTGCGCGAGCATGCGGGCCGCCTCCCGCAATTGCTGAGCCTCGCGGGCCACCCGAGCCTGGGCGCGGGCTCGCTTTTTATAGGTCCGCACCGTATCGGAAATTTCGGCCAGGTAACGAGTGCGCGCCGGGGGCACGATCGGTGTTTGATTGGTGCTGTGACGCACCCCGACCTCGGGTAACCGCCCGGGCTGGAGTTTGAGGCCCAATTCGCTCAGGCGACCCTTGAGCGCTTGGTAGAGCGCGGTCACGCCATCGTCATTGAAGCGGGCGGCCATGGTGCCAAAGACCGGCATTTGGTCGGTCGGCGTAGACCAGGCCTCCCGGTTGCGCTGCACCTGCTTGGCGACATCGCGTAGCGCATCGCTGGCGCCCTTGCGGTCGAACTTGTTAATGGCTACAAACTCGGCGAAATCGAGCATATCGATCTTCTCGAGCTGGCTGGCAGCACCAAATTCGGGTGTCATCACATACATGGGCACGTCCACATGCGGCACGATGGCTGCATCGCCCTGACCAATACCTGAAGTCTCCACAATGACGAGGTCAAAGCCTGCCACCTTGCAGGCGGCCACCACATCGGGCAGCGCCTGGCTGATCTCCGAGCCAAAGTCGCGGGTGGCCAGAGAACGCATGAACACCCGCTGGCCAGTATCGCCGCTGGGCCGCCCCGAGGCGATACCCGCCCCCTCGGGGGGCAGCGAACCACGCGCAGCGGGGAGCGTGGGGGCCGGTCTCGACCAGGGGCCGATGGCATTCATGCGGATGCGGTCGCCCAGCAGCGCACCGCCGCTCTTGCGACGCGAGGGATCAATGGAGATCACTGCCACACGCAGTCGGTCTTCCTGATCGAGTCGCAGACGGCGAATCAGCTCGTCGGTCAGGCTGGACTTGCCAGCGCCGCCGGTACCTGTGATACCCAAAACAGGCACCTGCACGCTGGCAGCGCGCTGAGCCATCGCGCCGACCAAATTGGCATCCGCAGCGCCGTTTTCCAGCGCGGTGATCCATTGCGCCAAAGCGCGCCAGTTCATCTCGCCGTGGCCCTCGATAGCGTCGATCGATCGAGGCGCCAGATCACTGAAGTCGCGGTCGCAACGCATGAGCATTTCACCAATCATGCCCTGCAGCCCCATGCGCTGGCCATCTTCCGGGCTATAGATTCGGGTGACGCCATAGGCCTGAAGCTCGCGGATTTCGGGCGGCACGATCACGCCGCCCCCACCGCCAAAGACCTGAATGTGCTCGCCGCCGCGCTGCCTGAGCAGGTCGACCATGTACTTGAAATACTCGACATGGCCGCCCTGGTAGGAGCTGATGGCAATGCCCTGTACATCTTCCTGCAGGGCCGCGGTCACCACCTCGTCGACCGATCGGTTGTGACCCAGATGGATCACCTCAGCGCCCATACTCTGAAGAATTCGCCGCATGATGTTGATCGCAGCATCATGGCCATCAAACAAGCTGGCCGCGGTGACAAAACGCACCTTGTGCCGGGGGCGGTAGTTGGCCAGAGCCTTGAATTCGGCAGACAGGTCGGTCATGGGAAGAAATCTCCGCAGCGTTAGGGGTCGCCATCAAGGTTGCCGCACCCTGAAAACCTTTCAGAAGGCCTGTATGGGAACCCGGGAACCTTAATTGACGTTTACGTCAACGTCAATATAACCGATCCCCGGTCCGGCCGGCGTCGCCTCAAAGACAAAGCGCCCCGAGGGGCGCCTTGTGCAGGGTCAGGGGCAGGCTCAACGACCGTAGAGCACCTGCGGCAACCACATCCCGATGCCCGGGAAGTTGTAGAGCAGCACGATGGCAATGATCTGGATGCCCATGAAGGGGATCATGCCGGCAAAGATCTGGTTGAGCGTGACATGAGGGGGACTCACCCCCTTGAGGTAGAAGGCCGCCATGGCCACCGGCGGACTGAGGAAGGCAGTCTGCAGATTGAGCGCCACCAGCAGGCCAAAGAACAGCGGATCGACGCCGAAGTTGTCCAGCAAGGGAATAAAGATTGGCATGAAGATCACGATGATCTCGGTCCACTCCAGCGGCCAGCCCAGGATGAAGATGATGACCTGGCTGAGGATCAGGAATTCAGTCTTGCTCAGGTTCAGGGACATGACCCACTTTTCGACCAGTTCCTGACCGCCCAACAAAGCAAAGGCGGCCGAGAAAATCGCGCTGCCCACGAAGAGCCAGCACACCATCGCACTGGTCTTGGCTGTCAGAAAGACCGACTCCTTGACCTCAGACTGCAGGCCGGCCTGCCGATAGGCGAGCAAGGCCCAGGCCAGCACCCCCAAGGCGCTGAGCACACCGAGCGCACCCGGCACTTCCGGCAAGGTCACTCCTTCGGCGCGCAGGATGAACCAGGCAATCGATACCAAAGCGGGGGCCCAAAGCACCAGCCAAGTCAGGAAGACCCGCTGGCGCCCCTCTTGGCGCTTGTTAATCACCGCATATACAGCCGCCAACAGGTATCCCCCAAAAGCGCCCACCGCTGCCGCTTCGGTCGGAGTGGCCAGGCCCAGCACGATGGAACCTAGCACCGACAGGATGAGCACCACCAAGGGAAAGAAGCTCTGCAACAACATCTTGAAAATCTCAAGACGCTGAAAAGTCAACAAGGCATAAAAGCCGATCAAGGCCAGAGCGCCTACGCCCAGCCCGATCCAGAAGCCACGCGTCGGAGCGGAACGCTCCGCTTTCACGGCAGGTTGAGCCTCGGCCACAGCCGCCGGCGCCGTACCGCCGGGCTGACCGCCAGCGGCAGCCGCCGATTCCTTTACCGCACCGGGCGGCTCACGCACACCCGAGTCAGCCGTAGGCGGCTCCTTGAGCCCGCCGGCGCCGGCAGGTTCGCGGACGCCCGGGTCGGTCCCCGGGGGTTCCTTAACACCGGAGTCGGCGCCGGGCGGCTCCCTGACGCCCGAGTCCGCCCCGGGAGGCTCCTTGACCCCCGAGTCTGCACCCGGAGGCTCTTTGACACCCGAGCCCGCACCGGGCGGCTCCTGCACGCCCGACATCGAAGGCTCCCTGACAGCGCCCGCATCGGCGAGCTGGGTTTTCTCGGTGGCCTCGCCGCCGGCAGGCTCTGCCACTTCACTTGGCATGCTGACCGCCGTCTCAGCTTGCACCGGTTTGGTGTGCAGATGCCAGGACCAACCGGCTGCCAGCAGGAAGAACAGCAAAGGCAGCAACACCACCAGCTGCTGCTTGCGCAGATAGCCGCCCTGGCCCTGCACCAGAGAACCGCCACGCAAAAGACCCGGTAAAGCCAGCCGCGACACCTCGTTTGACAAACGATCCAGAGCCGGCGGCAGCGGCACAAAACGCTGCTCGGCCGACAGGGGCGGCATGAGGTTGGGCTTGATCTTGGCCAGCAAAATAACATACAGGACGTAAAGGCCAGCGAGCATCAAACCCGGAAAGAAGGCACCGGCATACAGCTGAACCACCGACACGCCGGCCGTGGCCCCGTAAACAATCAGCATCACCGAAGGCGGAATCAGGATGCCCAGACAGCCGCCCGCGGTGATCGCCCCGGCCGAAACCCGAACGTCATACCCCCCCTTGAGCATCTGCGGCAAAGCCAGTAACCCCATCAGCGTGACCACCGCGCCCACGATGCCGGTGGCGGTGGCAAACACCGCGCAGGTAAAGAGCGTGGCCACCGCCAGGGAACCCGGCACCCGGGCCAGGGCCAGATGCAGACTGCGGAAGAGCTTGTCGATCAGGTTGGCCCGCTCGACCAGGTAGCCCATGAACACAAAAAGCGGAATGGAAATGAGCACATCGTTGCCCATCACCTTGAAGGCCGACTGCACCATCAAGGTCAGCGTCTTGCTCGTGTCTCGCTGATAAGCGAGCCAGGTAAAGATCATGCCCATGCCCATCAGGGTGAAGGCAGTCGGAAAACCGAGCATGATGGCCACCACCACCAAGGCCAGCATCATCAGACCCAGATGACCGGTGGTGATGGTCTCGGCCATGAGCAGCATCAAGGCCGTACCGGCGATGATGAGCGCCATCAAAATGAAGCCGAAATACAACTCCTTACGAATCTTGATCATCGTGCCCCCCCGCCAGAGGCAGTCACGTTGCCATCCTCGACCTTGACCATTTCCTTGAGCTTGTCGACATCGACTTCCTCAACGTCCTGTTCACGAGAGGGCCACTGGCCGTCACGGATGCACTGAATGCATCGCACGATCTCCACCAGGCCTTGGAGCAACAGCATGAAACCCGCCAGCGGGATCATGAACTTGAACGGATACAGGGGCAGCGGCGTGGCCGAGAAGGTGCTCTCGCGGATAGCCAGCGACTCATTGGCAAAGGTCCAGCCGGCCCAAGTCAAGGCCACGATGCCGGGCAGAAAAAAGAGCCCGTAAAGGATCAGGTCGATCCAGGCTTGGGTTCTGGGCTCAAAAAAGCCGTAAAGCACATCTCCGCGAACATGACCGTTCTTAGCCAAGGTATAGGCTCCAGCCAGCATGAACAAGGTGCCGTACATCATCAACTGCGCATCCAGCGCCCAATCGTGGGGATCGTTGATGATGTAGCGCGAATAGACCTCCCAAGAAATCAGGCAGGTCAGCAAAATGATCAGCCAAGCAAAGGCCTGGCCAATCCAGGTCGATGCGCGATCAATTGCAAGCAAAATATTTTTCATGGTTTGGCCTGGCCCCAGCCAGGTCCTCTAAGGCAAGCAAAAAATACAAAAAGCCGCCGGGGTCACCGGCGGCCGTCTCAGGCTTTCAACCTATTAAGACTTCTTGGCCGCCTGGGCAGGCTGCCTGAAGTAGCGGTTCCAGGCCATCTTGAAGTCAACCATGTAGTCGTTCTGCCAGGAACCGGCACGCTGGGCAAAGGCGCGCTGGGAATCCATGACGCGCTTGAAGAACGGGTTCTCGCCAGACTTGGCTGCGGTGACCTTGTCCCAGGCATCGAGCTGCGCACGCAAGATGGCATCGGGGGTCTTGTAGAAATTAACCTTGTCCTTGGTCTTGAGCTCGATGTAATCCTTGGAGTTGCGATCAATCGCCTTCCAGCTGAAATCGGCGCTGGAGGCCTGCACCGCGTAGTCAATGGTCGCCCTGAGTTCGGCAGGCAGGGCTTCGAGCTTGGCTTTGTTGAACAGGATCTCAAATTGCTCGCCCGACTGGTGGAAGCTCTGCAGCATGCAGTTCTTGGCCACATCAGGGAAGCCCAGAACGCGATCAGACGATGCGTTGTTGAACTCGGCCGCATCGATCAGGCCGCGATCCAGCGCCGGAACGATCTCACCGCCGGGCAGCGGGTTGACCGCTGCACCCAGTTCCTTAAACACATCGACCGCCAGACCCACGGTGCGGAACTTCAGGCCCTTGATCTGAGCCACGTTGGCGATCGGCTTCTTGAACCAGCCCAGCGGCTGGGTGGGCATCGGGCCATACAGATAGGACACCACATCGATGTTCAGGCTCTTGTAGATTTCCTCCAACAGGGCCTTGCCACCGCCGTAGTAGTGCCAGGACAGCACCATATTGGGATCCATGCCGAAGGCCGGGCCGGATCCCCACAGGGCCAAGGCCGTGTTCTTGCCATAGTGGTAAGCCACCACGCCGTGACCACCATCCAGGGTGCCCTTGTTCACCGCATCGAGCAACTGGAAAGCCGGGACCACCGCACCGGCGGGCAGCACTTCGATGCGCAGACGGCCGCTGGCCATGTCGTTGACCTTTTTGGCAAAGTCATTGGCGAACT
>CAZATV010000114.1:0-7469 GCA_964488145.1 uncultured Polaromonas sp. | reverse complement strand
CTGTGCCGCTGCAGCTACGGCCCCTATGCCCGCGCCATGGTGCGGGTGTGCAAGGAGGAGAGCTTTCACCAGCGTCAGGGCTACGAGGCCCTGCTGGTGATGATGCGTGGCACCCAGGCCCAGCGCGAGATGGTGCAGGACGCGGTCAATCGCTGGTGGTGGAAGTGCCTGGCCATGTTCGGCCCGCCCGATACCGACAGCCCCAACAGTGCGCAGGGCATGCGCTGGGGCATCAAGCGGGTGAGCAATGACGAATTGCGCCAGCAGTTCGTGGACGCTACCGTGCCCCAGGCCAAGGTGCTGGGCGTGACGCTGCCCGATCCCCTGCTCAAGTGGAATGAAGAGCGCCAGCACCATGACTACGGCCCGATCGACTGGGACGAGTTCTGGAACACGGTCAACGGCAACGGACCGTGCAACAAGGAGCGGCTGGCCACGCGGGTCAAGGCACACAACGACGGGGCCTGGGTGCGCGAGGCGGCCCTGGCCCACGCCCGTAAGCAGGAACAGCGCCGCATGAAGGAGGCCGCATGAACGCGCCGCAACCGAAGCCGGGCCCTGCGCTCAAGGAATGGCCGCTCTGGGAAGTCTTCGTGCGCAGCAAGCAGGGCCTGGAGCACAAGCATTGCGGCAGCCTGCATGCGGCCGATGCCGGACAGGCGCTGGCCATGGCCCGAGACGTCTACACGCGGCGCCAGGAGGGGGTCAGCATCTGGGTGGTGCCCAGCAAGGCCATTACCGCCAGCAGCCCCGACGACAAGGCGCAGCTTTTTGATCCGGCGGCCGACAAGATCTATCGACACCCGACCTTCTACGACATTCCGGACGAAGTGGGGCACATGTGATGGACACCCAACAGGCTGTGCAGGCACCCACCGACTACCTGCTGCATCTGGCTGACAACGCCCTGGTGCTGGGCCAGCGCAATGCCCAGTGGTGCGGTCACGGCCCCATCCTGGAGGAAGATCTGGCGCAGGCCAACATCAGCCTGGACCTGATCGGTCAGGCGCGTCTGCTCTATGACCTGGTGGCGCGCCGTGCGGGCGACGGGTCGACTGAGGACACGTACGCCTATTTCCGGGACGCAGCGCAGTTTCTCAACTACACCCTGCTGGAACTGCCCCACAACGGCCCGCTGGTCGGTTACGCCAAGGGGGAGATGGACTATGCCGTCACCATTACCCGCAACTTCCTCTACAGCGCTCTGATGGTGCCGCTTTGGCAGCAGCTTTCCTCTGCCAGCGATCCGGATCTGGCGGCCATTGCGGCCAAGTCCTTCAAGGAGGCCAGCTATCACCTGCGCCATTCGCGCGACTGGCTGATCAAGCTGGCCGATGGGACCGAAGCATCCCAGGCGCGCATGCAGGCAGCCCTCGATCACCTGTGGCCCTACACCCGTGAGTTCTGGAGTGACAGCGCTCTGGATCAACAGGCCCTGGCGGCCGACTTGGGTCTGGACCCCCAGGAACTGGCCGCCGATTGGACGGCTTTGGTGGAGGAGGCCTTGTCGCAGACGCCGCTGTCGCGACCGGCAGCGGCCGAAGGCTATGTCACCCAGGGCAAGCAAGGCCTTCATTCCGAGCACTTGAGTTACCTGCTCTCGGAAATGCAGAGCCTGGCCCGGGCCCATCCGGATGCGAAATGGTGACGACGGGTCGGCACGCCATCCCGGTTTGTAGCCCGGAGCCACCCGATCAGGGTGACCCGCAAGCCCAACGGGAGCACATCTGGCGTCTGCTCGAGCAGGTCAGCGACCCGGAGATCCCGGTCATCAGCCTGATCGATCTGGGGGTGGTGCGCGAGTTGCGGCGCGGTGCGCAGGCCTGGGAGGTGGTCATCACCCCCACCTACAGTGGCTGCCCGGCCATGGCTCAAATGGCCGACGATATCGTTGCGGTGATGACGAAGGCCGGATGGCCGGTTCGGGTGGTGACCCAACTGGCACCGGCCTGGACCACCGACTGGATGACCGTTGCGGGCCGGCGCAAGCTGCGCGAGTACGGGATTGCGCCGCCGGCTGCCCGAGCCGACGCGCATGACGCAGCGCCCGGCGGCTCAACGCGCGTGTTGCGTTTCCTGCCGCGAGTGGCTGAGTCTGCCCCGGTGTCCTGCCCGCGCTGCGGATCGGACCAGACGGCGGAGACCTCACGCTTTGGCTCAACGGCCTGCAAGGCCATGTACCGTTGCCTGGCCTGCCGCGAGCCCTTTGACTATTTCAAGCCCTACTGAGACCGATTCTCATGTCTGCCCTGCGATTTCATGATTTGTCCGTCAAGCGTGTCAGCCCGGAGGCGGCCGGTGCGGTGGCCATCACCTTGGCGGTGCCCGAAGCCCAGCGGGACGCCTTTCGCTTCGAGCCGGGGCAGTTCCTGACCCTGCGGGCCCAGATCGATGGTCAGGAGGTGCGACGCACCTATTCCATCAGCAGCCCGCGCAGCCGTCTGCTGCGCCTGGGGGAAATCGAGGTGGGTATACGTCCGGTGCAGGGGGGTGTGTTCTCCAATTGGGCCGCCCGCCACATTCGCGCCGGGGATGTGCTCAGTGTGATGCCGCCCGATGGCCGCTTTACGGTGCACAAGCGGCGGGCCATTCATCGGGTGGGCTTTGCAGCCGGGTCGGGCATCACGCCCATCCTGTCGATTGCGGCGAGCACCCTGGAGGAGCAGGCGGGTAGCAAGTTCACCCTGGTCTATGGCAATCGCCGCATGGCCAGCGTGATGTTCAACGAGGCCCTGCAGGACCTCAAGGACCGCTATGCCGATCGCTTCACCATGATTCATATCCTCTCCCGTCAGGCGCAGGAGGTCGATCTCCTGCAGGGCCGGATCGATGGCGACAAGGTCAAGGCCATCGTGGCCAGCCTGCTGCCGGCTGCCAGCATGGATGAGGTGTTCATCTGTGGCCCGCTGAGCATGATCGAGGCCACCGAAGCGGCCTTGGTGGAGGTCGGTGTATCGCCATCGCGCATTCACACCGAGCGCTTCACCACCAGTGACGCGCAAGCGGCCAAGGTGCAAGCCGACATGGATGCGGCGCAAAAAGACCGCCAGGGGTCTGAAGTGGCGCTGACGGTGATGCTCGATGGCAAGTCGCACGAGGTGGCGGTCAAGCCGGGGCAGTATCTTCTCGATGCAGCGCTCGATGCAGGTTTGGACCTGCCGTATTCCTGCAAGGGTGGCGTGTGCTGCACTTGCCGTTGCAAGGTGATCGAGGGGCAGGTGAGCATGGACCGCAATTTCACCTTGCAGGCCGACGAGATGGCCAAGGGCTTTGTGCTCAGCTGCCAGGCCCGGGCTCAGACGGCGTCGGTCGTGCTCAGTTATGACGAGCGCTAAGGCCCGAGCCTCTTGCAGCCACAGCCTGGCTGAACGGCCAGCGGCGAGGACCCTTTGTCCGAGCTGTCGGCGCGTTGAGCAGTTCAAGGCCAGCGCGCGCGGCCAGGCGGGCTCGATGATCGTGACGGTCTTCGGGGACGCGGTGTTGCCACGCGGCGGGCGAATCTGGCTGGGCAGTCTGATCGGCTTGCTCGCGCCGCTGGGTTTGGCCGATCGGCTGGTGCGCACCGCCGTGTTCCGTCTGACCCAGGATGATTGGCTGGAGGCGGTGGTTCAGGGGCGTCGATCGGACTATCGGCTCACCGCCTCAGGCCGGCGGCGCTTTACCGAGGCTGCACGCCATATCTATGCGGCCGAGCCGGCACCCTGGGATCAGCGCTGGCGCCTGATCACGGTCACCGGCGAGCTGGAGCCCGATCAGCGCGAGCGCCTGCGCCGGGCTTTGTTCTGGCACGGCTTTGGTCAGTTGGGCGCCGATTGCTTTGTGCATCCGAGTGCGGACTTGACGGGCGTATTTGAGTCCCTGGAGAGTGAGTCCCTGGCGCCGGTGCTCGCACGACTGCTGCCTCTGGTCGCAGCCAATCCCCGCTTGCCGTCTTCGGGCAACGATGCCGATCTGGTGCGGCGGGCCTGGAATCTGCAGAGTCTTGATGAGGCCTATCGGGCGTTCGTCGACAGCTATGCTGCGCTACTGGCGCAATGGCAGTCGGCCGATGCCGACCTGGGGGAGGAACTGGCCTTTCTGATTCGCAGCCTGTTGATTCATGATTACCGACGCTTGTTGCTGCGCGATCCGGAATTGCCGGGCGTGCTGTTGCCGGCGCGCTGGGCGGGCCATGAGGCACGCGGTCTCTGTCGCGAGCTATACGGTTTGCTGCTGCCCGCCTCTGAGCGGTATCTCGATCAGCATTTGAGCCTGGCCGAGGGCCAGTTTCCAGCCGGCAGTGCCTTGCTGAGCGAGCGCTTTGGGTTGTCCAATTCCCTGCTGTCACCGGCTTGAGCCCGGGGAATTGGGGGTCAAAATTGGGGTCGAAAAATTGGGGTCAGACCCCCAAAGGATTTAGACCCCCAAAGGATATGGTTTGCAGCGGGTATTTCTGGGCCGATCGGCGATCCGGGCTGCTCTGCTCCGCGAATGTCCCCCGGACTGGCTGGCGCCAGTCCTCCGCCTTTATCTTGCTGCGCAAGGCAACCCAGATCGTCGATCGGATGGAAGCGATGCATCCATGGGATTGCCGAGCTGTGCGCAGGGTGGTCGCTAGGCCCAGGGCAAATTGAAGACGAACAGCACGATGCCCGGGAAGAACACGATCGCGGCCACGCGCAGCAGGTCGGAGGCCAGGAAGGGCACGACAAACTTGAAAGTGTCTTTCATCGGCACGTCCTTGGTCATGCTGCTGATGATGAAGACATTCATGCCCACCGGTGGCGTGATCAAACCGATCTCGACCACCATCAGCACGATGATGCCAAACCAGATGGCCTTGGCCTCGGGTGCCAGGCCACCTATGTCCAGCCCCATCACGATGGGAAAGAAGATCGGGATGGTCAGCAGAATCATGGACAGGCTGTCCATGATGCAGCCGAGCACCAAGTAAATAAAGATGATCAGGAAAATCACCAACAGTGGTGGCAACTGCAGGCCGATCACCCACTTGGCCAGCTCGGTGTTCATCTGAGTCAGCGCAAGGAAGATGTTGAGGATGTCCGCACCCAGCAAAATCAGGAAGATCATACCGGTGGCCCCGGCAGTGCCATACATGCAAGCCAGGAAGCCTTTTTTATCCAGGCCCCCGGAACGGAAAGCCACAAAGGCGGTGGCTACGCAGCCGATGGCAGCGGCCTCGGTGGGCGTGAACAGACCGCCGTAGATGCCACCGATCACCACGAGAAAGATCAGCAAGACTGGCCAGGTTTCAAGCAGGGCGCGGGCGCGCTCACCCCAGTTGTGGCGGGGTCCGGCCGGCGCATCACTGGGGCTGACTCGTGCCACGATGGCAATGACCAGCATGTAGCCGATGGCCGCGATGATGCCCGGCACGAAGGCGGCCAGGAACAGCTTGGCGATGTTCTGCTCGGCCAGAATGGCGTAGATGACCAGCGGCACCGACGGTGGAATCAGGATGCCCAGCGTGCCCCCAGCGGCCAGAGTGGCGGTGGCAAAACGGCCTGAGTACTTGTGGGCCTTCAGTTCCGGCAGGGCCACCTGGCCCATCGTGGCAGCCGTCGCCAGCGAAGATCCGCAGATGGCGCCAAATCCCGCGCAGGCCGTCACCCCGGCCATGGCCATGCCGCCGCGCCAGTGACCGATGAAGGTGTTGCCGGCCTGGAACAGTGCTTTTGAGAGGCCCCCGTGTGTTGCAAATTGCCCCATCAGCAAAAAAAGCGGCACCACCGACAAGTCGTAGACCGAAAAGCGCGCGTAGGCCCCGGTCTTGAAGT
The DNA here is from genome assembly GCA_964488145.1 of uncultured Polaromonas sp. Taxonomy (GTDB): domain Bacteria; phylum Pseudomonadota; class Gammaproteobacteria; order Burkholderiales; family Burkholderiaceae_C; genus Polaromonas. Next base: position 1,692 of record CAZATV010000114.1, on the reverse strand, counting down.
AGTTCATCAGCGGAACCGTACCGGCCACCATCACATAGCCGATCGAGCCTGCCAGCAGCATGGCGATGCCGATGTGTATGCGTATGGCTAGCATCAGCAGCATGGCCCCGAACATCAGGGCGCCCCATTCGATCCCGCTCATGGAGCCACCTTGCGCAGATTGGCCTGCAGTTTGTAGAGGGAAGTTAGCCCCAGCAGGATGAAGCCTGGAATCAGCGGTAGGTAGCCCCACCAGGTGGGAATGCTCAGCAGCATGGAAGCGTCCAGGTTGGCCCGAAGGTCCAGCATGCCCAGCAGCAGTCGCCAGGCCAGCAGGAAGGAGAAGACGGCCATCACCAGATAGGCCAGGGCATCGAGCATCGCATTGGTTCTAACGGGCGCCTTGGCGGTGAAGAAGTCCACGATGACATGGGCGCCGATCCAGTTGGCATAGGGCAGGGCCAGGGCGACAGCGGCGGCAGTCATAATCTGAACCAGCTCGTAGTCCCCCACCAGGGCTTTGTCAAACAGGGTGCGCCCCCCTATGCTCCAGAGCGACATAAAGGCCATCAAGGTGAGCATCACACCGGCCAAAACCGCCATGACCTTGCAGCAGCGGTCCAGGAAGAGGCCATAGCCGGTGTAGCGTTCGGTCGATTCGGTGATCAGCAGATCGGCCAAGGGTAGTCTCCTGTGTTGGAATGGGCTTGAGACAAAAAAAGGCGGGACCCGGGTCCCGCCTGCAGGCTTGGCTTGAGAAGCCGCGTTCGGTCACTTGCTGTATTTTTGCACCAAAGCCCGCGCATCCTCGAGCATGGCCTTGCCGTTGAAGCCACGCTTGTTCATATCGGCCACCCACTCGTCGTCCAAGTTGTCGGTGGCCTTCTTCCAGCGCTCGACTTCAGCCGCCGGGATCTGGGTGATGGTGTAACCCGGGGTCTCCACGAAAGCCTTGCGGCCTGGGACGTCGTTACCTTCTTGAGTGCTGCCCAGAAAGGCCGACAACTCGCGGCCGGAATTCTTGTCGATAACGGCCTTCAAGTCCGGCGGCAGCGAGTCGTAGCGGGCCCGGTTCATCGGCACCACGAAGAAGGTGGTGTAGAGGGCAGGTGAGCCCTTGGGCGTCTCGGAGGCGTACTTGGTCAGTTCATTGACCTTCAGGCCCGGGGCCACCTCATAGGGGATCACAGCACCATCAATCACGCCTTTGGATAAGGCCTCGGGCACTTGCGGCACCGGCATGCCCACCGGGGTGGCGCCCATATTGGCCAGCATCTTGGTGACGGTGGCGGTGGGGCCCCGCATCTTCATGCCACGCAGGTCTTCGATCTTGGTGATGGGCTTGTTCTTGGTGAAGATCACCCCAGGACCGTGCACGTGGACGGCCAGCAACTTGACGTCCTTGTACTCGTCCATGGCGTACTTCTGCACGAAATCCCAGGCGGCGCGGCTGGTGGCGCCGGCATTGGTCATCATGAAGGGCAGCTCAAACACCTGGCTGCGCACAAAGCGGTTGGCCGAATAGCCTGCCACGGTCCAGACCACATCGGCCACGCCATCGCGGGCCTGGTCATAGAGCTGTGGGGGCGCGCCGCCGAGCTGCATGGCCGGGAAGATCTGGCAGTTCAGGCGGTTGTTCGAGTCCTTGGCAATGTTGTCGCACCAGGTCTTGAGCATGGTGGTGTGCTGGATCGACTGCGGGCCCAGGAAGTG
>CAZATV010000113.1:0-7469 GCA_964488145.1 uncultured Polaromonas sp. | reverse complement strand
GTCTTGCGATAGGCCTCGGGCATCCAGTCCTGCGGCTCGATGCGGCCGTCGGCATCAATGCAGGCATCAAAACGAGCCATGCGATCGGCCGGCTCGGTGCTCGGCAAAGGCTGCACCACGCGGCTGCCAGCGTCGTCGGGAACACTCATCGATTGCGTGTACATAAATAACTCCTGGCAAAAAAATCACTTCAAGGCCGGCCGCTCGTCCCAGACCCGGCGCGCCTTGCCGGTCTGAGTGCGCGGCAGCGCACCGAAATCCATCACCTGCACGTCGGTGGAAACGCCCACCAGGGTCTTGATGTGATGGGCCACAGAACGTGCGACGGCGGCACGCTTTTCCGCACTGATACCACTGGCCGAAGGCTGCAGTTCACAGCGCACCTGCACGTTGTCCAGATGACCTTCTCGGGTCAGTACGATCTGGTAGTTGCCCGACAGCTCGGGCTCGCGCAGGATCTGCTCCTCGATCTGCGTCGGAAACACATTAACCCCGCGCACAATCAGCATGTCGTCTGATCGCCCCACGATACGGCTCATGCGACGGAAAGAGCGGCTGGTGGGAGCCAGCAGGCGCGTCAAGTCCCGGGTGCGGTATCGGATGATGGGCAAGGCCTGCTTGGTCAGCGAGGTAAACACCAATTCGCCCTCCTGGCCATCGGGCACCGGCTCACCCGTCTGCGGATCGATGATCTCGGGATAGAAATGATCCTCCCAGATCACCGGCCCGTCCTTGCTTTCAATGCACTCGCAAGCCACGCCTGGGCCCATCACCTCCGACAGGCCATAAATGTCCACCGCATCGAGACCGAGCTTGCGCTCGATTTCGGCGCGCATGCCTTCGCCCCAGGGCTCGGCCCCGAAGATGCCCACCTTCAGCGAAATGTCTTCAGGGGCGATGCCCAGGCGCTCGAATTCCTCGGCAATCACCAGCGAATACGAGGGCGTGACCATGATGATGTCCGGCTTGAAATCGAGGATCAGCTGAACCTGCTTTTCGGTCTGTCCGCCCGACATGGGTACCACGGTACAACCCAGTCGCTCAGCCCCGTAGTGCGCTCCCAGGCCACCGGTGAACAGGCCGTAGCCGTAAGCCACGTGCACCATGTCGCCCCGGCGCCCACCGGCAGCGCGAATCGAGCGGGCCATCAAATGGGCCCAGTTATCAATGTCGGTCTGGGTGTAGCCCACCACCGTCGGCTTGCCAGTTGTACCTGAGGAGGCGTGCACGCGCACCACCTGATCACGCGGGACGGCAAACAGGCCAAACGGGTAGTTGTCACGCAGATCGGCCTTGGTGCTCAAGGGAAAGCGGGCCAAGTCTGAAAGACTGCGCAAATCATCGGGGTGCACGCCCTGCGCCTCAAACTTGCGGCGGTAATGCGGCACATGGTCGTAGGCATGACGCAAGGACCATTTGAGCCGCTCGAGCTGCAAAGCGGCCACCTCATCGCGGCTGGCCTTTTCGATCGGATCCAGGTCTGCAGGGCGGGGAATCTTGACGGGCATGGTGTCTCCTCGACGGGTTCTCAATAGAGGCTCAAGCGGTCAGCCCTTGGCCTGCAGGCCTGCGATCACTTCGCCCTCGATGCGATAGCTCTTGCCACGAAACAAGGCTACTACCTTGCCGCCGCGCACCCGCACGGTGATGTCGTAGACACCGGTGCGGCCCGAGCGCGAACGCTCGATCGCCTCGGCCTCCAGCACATCGCCCAGACGGGCAGGCGCCAGAAAATCGATGTGGCAGGCCGACGCGACGGTATTTTGGTTGTAGCTGTTGCAGGCAAAGGCAAAGGCGCTGTCGGCCAGCAAAAACATGAAGCCCCCGTGGCACATGTCGTGGCCGTTGAGCATGTCCTGCCGCACCGGCATGGACATGACAGCCTGGCCCGGGGCCATGCGCTCGATCCGCATGCCCAGACCCTGGGTCGCATGGTCCCGCGCCCACATCGCCTGGGCACTGGCCTCGGCCAGGGTTTGCGGGTCGTTCGGAGGATGGGCTGTGGTGTTCATGAAGGTCCTACCGGATCAAGACAAAGGGCAGCTCAAGCGCCGTTGAAGCGGGGGGCGCGCTTTTCGAGGAAGGCATTGACCCCTTCCAGGAAATCTGCACTGCGGCCAAGTTCATGCATCAGCATGGCCTCGTAGGCCAGGTGCTCGGTCAGGGTATGGGCCTGCGCGGCCAGCATGGCCTGCCGGGTGCGCACCAGAGCATGGGTGGGCAGTTGCGTGAGTTGCGCACACAGCGCATCGACTGCAGCCGACAGATCGGCATCGGCGTGACACTCCCAGATCAGGCCCCACTGGGCGGCCTTGGCGGCCGGCAGCTTGTGACCCGTCAGCGCCAGGCCCATGGCGCGGGCCAGACCGAGTCGCTGCGGCACGGCCCAGGAGGCGCCGGTATCCGGGATCAGCCCAATCTTGGCAAAGGGCAGCATGAAGGCGGCGGACTCGGCGGCCAGCACCATATCGCAAGCCAGCGCCAGGCTGGCACCGGCTCCGGCGGCAATGCCCTGCACCCTGGCCACGGTGGGCATGCGCAACTGCGTCAGTCGCGTTACCAGAGGTCCGTAGTCGCGCTCGACCACCGCGCCCAGCGAGGGCGGCGGTGGCTCACCGGGCTTGAAGGCCATCGCCGGATCGGCCAGATCCTGCCCGGCACAGAAGCCCTTGCCCTCGGCACTGAGCACCAGCACCCGCGCCGCCGCCAGATCGCCGCGCCCCTCCTGCAGGGCATCGAGCGCCTCACGCAATTCGGTGTGCATCTCGGCCGTGAAGGCATTGAGCTTGTCCGGCCGGCACAGCGTGAGCCGCGCCACCGGTCCGTCAAGCGCAAAGCGCACGGTCTTCAAAGCATCAAGAGCCATGATCCTGAGTCCTTTCAGTCAATGTGACGACGACGCTGCACCACACGGAAGCGATTGGCCACAAAGGCCGAATCGGCATAGCTGGCATTGGCCGCCGGATTACCGCCAGTACCGTGGTAATCGGAAAAAGCGGCCGACTGGTTCACATAGACCGAGCCGGTGAGGTTGATCGACAGGGCCACCCGGCTGCGCCAGGTCGCTCGCGTCAGGTCCTGCACCACCGACTCACGAGTGGAATACACGCCCACCGTCAAGGCCCCATGCTCGCGCACCATGCGTTCGGACAATTGCACCGCAGCTGGGGTACTCGGCACCGTCACGACAAAGGCAATCGGACCAAAACGCTCGGTCATGTAGGCCTGTTCGTCGGCGGCATCGCAGGCCAGAAGGACCGGTGTGCGCACCCGCGCCTGTGGGAACTCCGGATGCGCGATCGCAGCCGAGGGTCGAATCACGCGGCCCCACTGACCGGACTGCGCGGTCTCGATGCGGGCCAGGGTGTCCTGGGACTGAATGGCCCCGAGCACCGCACAGGCCACCTCCGGCTTGGCCAGCAGGCGGTCTATGGCCGCCGCCAGGTCAGCCTGCACCGCCTCCACGCTCTTGTGACCTTCATCGGTCTCAATGCCGCCCTGCGGCACCAAAATCGACTGCGTGGTGGTGCACATCTGGCCCGAGTACAGACACAGGGTGAAGGCCAGGTTGTCCAGCATGGCCTTGTAGGCATCCGTCGAATCAATCAGCACATGGTTCAGGCCAGCCAGTTCGGCGTACACCTGCGCCTGCCGGCAGTGCTCGATCAGCCAGCGGCCAAAGGCATTGCCGCCGGTAAAGTCGACCGAGGCCACCGCAGGATGCGTAGCCAGGGCCTGCGTGACTTCCGGCCGGTCGGTCACGCACAGGCTCACCAAATTCGGGTCCAGCCCCTGCGAGGCCAGCAGCTGACGCAGCACCCGCACGGTCAGGGCCGCCGGCAATACCGCGTGCGGATGTGGTTTGACGATCACTGCATTGCCAGTGGCCAGCGCCGCAAACAGGCCGGGGTAGGTGTTCCAGGTAGGGAAGGTGCCGCAACCGATGACCAAGGCCACCCCGCGTCCCACAATTTCGAATTGCTTGCGCATGCGGATCGGCGGGTTCTTGCCCTGCGGCTTTTCCCACACCGCCTCAGCCGGGATGCGGCTCTGCTCCTGCCAGGCATAGGCCACCGCCTCCAGGGCGCGGTCCTGCGCATGCGGGCCGCCAGCCTGAAACGCCATCATCCAGCCCTGCCCGGTGGTGGCCATGACCGCATGCGCAATCTCGAAGCTGCGCGCATTGAGTTCGGTGATCGCCTGCACGCAAAGCCCCACCCGCTCACGCGCACCCAGGGCCTGCCACGCCGGCATGGCCGCTTGCGCCGCGGCAATCAGCGCCTGCGGATCGCAGCTCGGATAAGTCACATCGAGCCGCAGCCCGTAGGGCGAGACTTCGGTCGCGAGCCATCGCCCCTGCCCCGGCTGATCCAGTTCGAAACGCTGGCCCAGATGCGACTCAAAAGCAGCCTTGCCATCGGCCGGTGCAGACTCGCCATAAATCTTGGGGCTGGGCATTTCTGGAAACGCGGACCAGTAGGTCCGCTCCCTCGCAGCCTGCAAGGCACGATCGATCAGGGCCTGATGACGGTCGAACAAAGACATGAAGAGCGGCTCCCAATATGAAACAAAAAAGTCTTTCCAGGAGGCCCATTTTGAATCACTTTTGAGGCCGGCGCCACCGACCAAGAGTGCTGGAATTTAAGGGTTTACCCTCATCTTCTCGTCCATCCAATGCTCCCGGCCGAACCCTCAAGCCTGGTCGGGCAGATAGACTGCAAGCCTCTTGAAACCTGCTGACGACACACCCCCCCGCGAGCCCTCGCCGGTCCTGCTGGCGCTGGCCCTCTCCCTGGCCGCCGCGGTTTCGCTGGGCATCACCCGATTTGCCTACGGGCTGCTGCTGCCCATCATGCGCGAGGACCTGAGCTGGTCCTACACCCTGGCCGGTGCCATGAACACCGCCAACGCCCTGGGCTACCTGATCGGCGCGCTGACGGCCCCGGCCCTGATGCGCCGCTGGGGCGTGAGCACCACCGTGATGATCGGCGCTATCGGCGGCAGCTTGTTCATGGCCTTGAGCGGATTTTTTCGCGCCGCCGAACCACTGCTGCTGCAAAGGGCCTTGGCCGGCATCGCCAGCAGCTGGCTGTTTGTGGGCGGCGGCCTGCTCACCGCGCAACTGGCCGCGCGCCATGCCGGTCAAAGCGGCTGGCTGCTGGGGCTGTACTACGGTGGCACCGGCTGGGGCATCGTGGCCTCCGCGGCCCTCGTGCCAGCTGTGATGGCCTGGAGCGGGCGATGGCCCTGGGCCTGGTGGGTGCTGGCTCTGCTGTGCGCCCTGGCCACTGCGGCCCTGGCACCGTCGGTGCGCCGCCTGCACATGCCCCCGGCCCAGGCGGCAGGAGAGCCCGGCGCTACAGGCCCACTGCCCTGGCGAGGCTTCATTCCCATGCTGGCCGGCTATGGCTGTTTTGGCATCGGCTACATCGGCTACATGACCTTCGTCATTGCCCTGCTGCGCGAACAGGGCGTGGACGCGCAAAGCCGAACCCTGTTCTACACCGCCCTGGGTCTGGCGGTGGTGGCCTCGGCCCGCATCTGGGCCGGCCTGCTGGACCGCTACCGCGAAGGTCAGGCCCTGGCCTTGCTCAACGGCTTGCTGGGCCTGGCCACGCTCATCCCTGCAATCACCGCGCAGCTCTGGGCGCTGCTGCTTTCGGGCATCGTATTTGGCGGGGTGTTTCTGTCGGTGGTGGCCTCCACCACCGCCTGGGTCAGACACAACCTCGAGCCTGCCCTGTGGCCGCAGGGCATCACGGTGTTCACCGTGGTGTTTGCCATCGGTCAGGTGGTCGGCCCCACCGCGGTAGGCTCGATTGCCGACGGATCAGGCGGCCTGGTGGCCGGCCTGGTGGCCTCGGCCTGCGTACTGTGGGCAGGCAGCGCCCTGGCGATAGGCCAAAAGCCGATCCGCTAAGGGCCGGCCGTCAACGCACCTCAAGAACTAAAACGCGTGGCCGCGTAGGGCGCCGGATCCAGAAAGCAGGGCTCGCCCGAGATCATTTCGGCCAGCATGCGACCGGCCACCGGCCCCAAGGTAAAGCCCTGGTGCCCGTGACCAAAGTTGAACCACAGGCCTGCATGGGACGGCGCCGGCCCCATCACCGGCAGCATATCGGTCATGCAGGGCCGGCTGCCCATCCAGGGGGCCGCCGGCAGGGGTTGCCCCAAATCCACTAGGGCGCGTGCGCAGGCTTCGGCCGGCTGCAACTGCGTGGGCTGCGGCGCAGCATCGCGCAGCGCCAGTTCGGCGCCGGTGGTCAAACGCAGGCCGGCGCGCATGGGGATCAGCAGGTACCCCTTTTCCGCATCGAACACCGGACTGTGGAGCCCATGCGGGCCGTCGTAGTGCTGGTGATAGCCGCGCTTGACGAACAGCGGAAAGCGATAGCCCATCGGCCGCAGCAAATCCTGGGACCAAGGTCCCTGCGCCACCACCACCTCCTGGGCCTGCACCGCACCGGCCGTGGTCTGCAGGCGCCAGCCGTTGCCCTGCGGCTCGATGGCCTGCACGCTGGCGCGCAGCTGCTCTCCGCCCCGGGCCGAAAAATCGGCCGCATAGCGCTGCACCAGAGCGCCGGGGTCGCGCACCGACCAGGTCGAGGCATGGTGAACGGCGCCGGCCAAAGTCGCACGCAGGGCCGGCTCTGCAGCAGCCAGCTCAGCGCTGCTTTCGATCCGGTTGTCGATGCCCCAGCGCTGCGCCAGGCGCTGCGCGTCCCTGGCCGCGCGGTCGAAGGCGGCGGCGCTGCGAAAGATCTTGCGATAGCCGCGGCGATCCATCAGGTCATCGGCACCGGCCGATTGCAGCATCACCTCGTGCTCACGGATGCAGTGGGCAATCAGGGCGCCGTAGTGCGGGGCAATCTGCGCGTAGCGGGCAGGCCGGGAATTGCGGGCGTAGGCCAGAACCCTCAGCAGCACGGCCGGCAAGGCCGAGGCACGCCAGACGATGTCAAAGCCCTGCCGGGTGGCCACCTGCCAGATCTTGGCCAGATCCTGCGGGAAGGGATAAGGCTCGGCCGACTCACGCTGGATCAGGCCGGCGTTACCAAAAGAAGTTTCCTGGCCGGGCTCGCTGCGGTCGATGAGCAAGACCTCATGACCGCGCTGGCGCAAATGCCAGGCGGTCGATACGCCGACCATGCCGGCACCTATCACTACACAACTTTGACCCATGAGCGGATGTGGCGTTCGCGTCGAAAAAGAACGGGGCTCAAGCAATCGACACCGGATGGCGGCCGATGATTTCGCACAACGCCCCGGTTTTTATCACGATCGCAAAAGCCTGGTGCCGGCCCAAGCTGCCGTGCAGACCTGGGGGGCGCCGCCCACAAGACGGCAGGACAGCGCGCAGGCCGAAGCCGGCGGCCAGCACGTTCAGTGGTAGAGCCAGCGCATCAGACCCAGACTGATCCAGGGCATCAGCAGCAAGAGCAGCAGGCGAATCCCATCCCAGATCAAAA
>CAZATV010000112.1:0-7502 GCA_964488145.1 uncultured Polaromonas sp. | reverse complement strand
CAACGAGGACACCGGCATCACCACCCGCGCCGACGGCAGCTTTGTGCTGACACAGGGCGCGCTGAGCGGGCCGATTCTGGCTGTGGGCGGTATTAACACCGATACCGGTGTGCCCAACACCCTGGTGCTCTCGGCGCCCGCGGGCACCCTGGTGGTCAATCCGCTGACCACCCTCGTGGAGCACATCGCGCGCTTGGATACCAGCAGCAGCACAGCGCAGGCCAAGATCAGTGCCGCCGAGGCCAAGGTCAGCCAGGCCCTGGGCCTGGGCAGCGTGCTGGGCACCCGGTCGCTGCTCAACTTTGATCCGCTGGCCGCCCCCGTGGCCGACTTCGCGGTGCAAAAGGCTGCAGCCGCAGTGGCAACCTTGGTCATGGCCTCGACGACGGACAAGGCCAAGCAAGCCACACTGATGGGCGAGCTGGCCCAGGCCGTCGAAGCCAGCACCGCAGCGCTGAGCTTGAGCGACCCCATATTGATCGCCCAACTGCTTTTGGACGCCCGCGTTACCGCAGAGCCGGAAGTCGCAGAAACCCTAGCGGCGGCCAAGAGTGCCTCCATCGCCGCTGTGGCCAATGCCACTGGACTGTCAGCCCTTGTGGCTGCACAGTCACTAGCGCTCGACACCCTTGCGCCGGCCCTGCCCCTGTTCAAGCAAGCCCTGCCCGGTGGTGTCGGCATGTTGCCGCAACTGACTTTTGCCATCGACACGGCGGCCACCGATGGCAGCGCGGTGAGCACGGGTGACCTCATCACGGTTCAGTTCGAAAGCGGGGCGCGCTTTACCCACAGCGTGACTGGCGAAGATCTGAACCGGGGGATGGTGTCTGTCCTCGTCGAGCCGGGCCTGCTGAACCAGGCTTTTAGATTCAGGATCAGCGACGAAGGGGAGCGCAAGAACGAAAGCAGCCTGCGTCCTGCGACCGAGAGTGACCCGTCGGATCTGGGGCAGGCCTTGTCGACGCTGGCCATGACCTGGATGCAGGGGGCCGCCCAGGTGGAGCTGCCGGTCATTGGCTCCCTGGACCGTCTGATTGAGCCGCTGAGCCGAGTCATCCTCGATGCACTGAGTCGCCTGCCCAAATTCTCACTGGATACCGGCACTCCCGCCCTGGCGGCGCGCGCAGCCCCGATGGCTGCCTTCAGTATCGAAGCCGATCCCGCGAGCGCCGACGATGCGTTCAGCGCTGATGCGGACTTTGGCCCCATGCTCCTGATGGCTGCTAGCGATGAAGACCCCTTTGCGGACTGGGGCGGTACCAGCGGCTCCACTGCGGGTTGGGACGACCCCTCTGATGGGGCCTCCTCCAGCACAAGCGATGAATACGACCCATGGCCCGATCTAGGGCCTCCCCCCGACCCTATCAACCCGGCCCCCTACGTCGGCCCGAACCCCGGCCCCACCCCTGCGCCCAGCCCCCCCAGCGGTAAAGGCAATCTGTTTCAGAACCTGGAAAACGAAATTCGTGCCTGGGCCCGGGAAAACTTGGGGATCGATTTCGATCTGGATCTGATCTTTGATGCCGGCTATGACGCGATGTCCGGGGAAGGTGGCGTGCAGATCGTCGGTATTTTGAAGGACCTCAAGCTGCCCCTGGTCGGGGATATCGGCTGGGCCAATCTGGGCCTGGCGATCGATGCCGAGCTCGATACCAGCGCCGTGATTGAATTCATGTTCCAGGTCGAAAAGGTGACCGAGCAAGTCACTCAGGACGACATCACGGTGGACCGCAACTATTGGGCCATCGACACCGAGGAGAGCGGCCTCAGTGTCTATTTGGGAGCAGGACTGACACCCGGCAGCACGGCCAAGGGCAGCCTGGGGCCGATCCGGGTGTCCTTGACCGACCAGGAGTCAGCCCGGGCCTCGTCCACCGCCACACGGACGAATACTGCTCTGGAGGCCAGTGTCGAACTGCGCGCTCTGGACAATGACGACAAGTCGGATGACGGGAAATTGAGCCTCAGCAAGGACACGCTGGACAAGTTCTTTCAGGAAATCAACAACGGTCAATTCAAGCTCAGCGACTGGTATTCGCTGCAAGCGGGCCTGGAAGGGCGAATTTCTGGCGAAGCGCAGCTGATGCTGGACTTCGGCGATTTCATCGAAGAGGCCGGCTGGGGGGGGAACGCTGCGATCGATGCCGTGGCGAACTTCTTGCGGCTGAACCTCACCACCGACCTGACCATCCCGCTGTCGCTTCAGTACGACTCCACCCAGGCGACCACGCAGGACTACGGACGCATCTATTTTGACAACGTCCGCACCGGCTTTACCCCCCTCATCAGCGACAAGATCGGCCCGGTCGTCGCTCTGACCGACCAATACCTGGGCTGGCTTTACGACTTCAAGGACCTGATGTACCAGGAGGCGCCGATTCCTGAGGCGCTGCTTGCTGATCCGGTCCTTGCCCCCATTAATCTGCCGGGGGCAGTCAGCACCATCCTGCCCGGCTCGAGTAGCGAAGTGGGCTCGCTGGAATACGACATCCATCAAGCCATCAACATGCCCATCGCGGGGCTGAACCAGGCCATCGAGAACATCCGCGCCCAGATGGATTCCAACAGCGATGGGACGATCAGCAATTTTGAAGTCCTCAAATCCACCGCCCTCTTCCTCTACCAGACGGTCAGTCAGCTGCAAGAGGCCTGGGACTATGTCAACAGCATTCCGGGACTCAAGAGCGGCCTGGCCAGCACGCCCTATGGGTCGGCGGCGGTGGCCATCATTGAGGGTGTGCTGGCCGCCAAGCCGGCGCTGGAGGCCGGCCTGCAAGGTGTTCTGATCTTTGGCGATCTGCTCGATGCGGTGGACCAACTGCACTCGGTCAGCAAGGCCTTTGCGGCTGCCAGCAAAGACGCCTCGGCTCAGGGACTGCAGATCAAGTTGGGCAGCCACGTCTTTGACTTCAAGTCGGGCAGCCTCCAGACCCTGAACAAGGGGGTCTACACCAATGCGCTCGATTACCTCTATCCTCTGCCGGACAACCCCGAGCCGGAGCTTGACTACGATCGGGCGATTGCGCGCATTCTCAAGGCAGCCGACGACAACAATGCCTCGGTGGACCAGATCGACCCGGAAAGCAGCGACGGCTGGTTGCACCCGCATGTCTTCATCACCGCGAATCTGGAGGGCATCACCCACCAGAATGTGGGGGCGCTGGTCAGCATGATCAATTCGGCCGAAGTCAATTCGGCCCAGCTCAAACTGAACAAATCGGGCGCGTCCGTCAGAAGTCTCCGAACAAGCGCTACGGACGGCAAAAACCCCCACGACGGCATCCAGGACCAGATCAACGCCTATCTCTATCTGTTCGATCTGGTGGGGGGCAAACCCTTGAATACCGAGTTGTATTACGAGGGCCTCAAGCGCGAAGAAGGGGACTCCCAATTCAATAAGAGTTGGTATATCCAGAGCCTGGACAAGCAACTCAAGGCCCTGGGGCTGCCAGGCTTTACGGCCGACGCGCGCACTGACTTTGTGATCAGCGAGCGGACGCTGAAAGGCCACCTCAATTCGGGGTCCATGGCCTTCTTCTACGACATCCTGGACGCCCAAAGTTTTCGCGATATCGATACCTATGACGAACTCAAGGCCCTGTGGGCGGCCAAAAACAAAATGGAGGATATCAACGGCTTTAGCTGGGCCGGTGACCCCAAGCCGGACCAGACGCCTGGTCTCGCATTGACCACCAACGATCTGCAGGTCCTCAAGGTGCTCAGCCGCTTGCCGGCCACCCCGGACATGGGCACCCTACAGGCCCAAATCGCAGGATATGACAAGGTCGGCAACAAGTTCTATGACTTTATCAAGACAGGGGTCAATAACAACACCACAACGGGGACGAACCTGTCCGACACACTGGCGCTGGAAAAGATTCGTCAGGCAGCCCTCGGCAACACGGCGCGGGCCCAAGACCTGACGCTCTTGGAGTTCAACCAGGCGGGCGTTAAGGAAGTCAATGCATCCATCCTGCCGCTTTTGCTTGACCAACTCGATCGGGTCTACAGCGGAGAAAGTACCTGGGTGGCTGCTGATTTTCAAAAGGTGGTAGACCGGCTTAACAATTTCCGCGCTTTTGTCTCAGGCAGCGGGGCTTGGAATCACTTGACGGACGATACGGTTGAACTCTCGCACCTGATCAATGGCAACGATAGTTCGGCCTTGAAGTACCACGAGGCCCTGCTCTTCTTTGAATCGGCGGGGATCAAGGGCAGAAATTACACTCTGCGATCCTTACTACTGCGCGATCTTCTCGAGGATCGCACCTGGCAGGAGGTCGACAGCCAGTCCGAGCTGGAGGCGGTGGTCAGTGCGATCCTCAAGACGAGTCAGCTCACGTACAGCGATCCGAGGCTCTACTTGAACCTGAAATCGCGCTTCGCGGCTCGCGTCGATGGCAACTACAACGATAAGACCGAAGACCAGATCAAGGAAATTGTCGATAGGCAGACCGCCAGCGTCGACCTCAGTGCCGCCGATCTGGCCGTCATAGGCTTTCCTGGTTTGAGCGAGGAGGAGGCAGACCAGGTGGCCGGCTATTTGCGTGAACATCTTTACGCGGGGACCCAGAACGCCATCCAGGATAAAAATGGCGTTTGGACCCAAACGGCCAAGCTCAACTCGCTCCTGACCTCGGACAAACTCAGCCAGTATGTGCAAACGGCCTCGGTCGACGGCTGGTATGCCGAACTGATGGACCCCGGCAACAAGGGCGCCTTTGCCACCTTCTTCCGATCCCTGATCGATGTCGGCTTTGACTTCCCGATCTTGCGAAGCCCCGACGCCGTGGGACAAATCTTCAACTGGTTCGCCGATCCCGACAAGCCGCTGGAAGTCGAAGACCTCGTGACCTTTTCCTTTGACAAGCTGATCCCGGAGGACCTGACACTAAGCACTAGCCTCAGCAAGAATCTGCTCGACGGCTACGTGCCCGCAGGCCTGAGCCTGGATGCCTCGCTGATGGTGGAGGCCGGCCTGGTGCCGCGGCTGAAGCTGGGCATCGACACCCTGGGCGTTGCCAGCCTGATGCGGGCCGTGGCCTCTGGCGATGGGGACACGTCTGTGCTGCGCGAATTCCCCAACAGCTTCTACCTGGCTGACAAACACCTGGTCGGCGGCGACCTGCAGGATGTCCCTGAACTGGAGGCCTGGTTCAAGCTGGTCGGCTCGATTGAGCCCATCCTGGGATCAAAAAGCGGCCTGATCAATGGCTTCGTCCGCGCCCAGGCTGGGGCCGATTTCGATCTGGAGGTGGACCTGGAGGACCCTGATGGGGACGGCAAGGCACGCCTGATGGACCTGATCGATCAGGCCAAAGCTGGCGGTTTCGGAGGCATCTTCAACATCGACTCAGCCTTGAGCTTAAACCTGGGACTGGCCGCAGGCCTCAATTTCGATTTCACCCCGGCCGACGGACTGCCCAAGGACTGGAGTGCCGGGGCCCGCAAAGCGGTGGAGGCGGCCATTGCCGTCTATGAATTCTTTGGCGGTACAACCGAATTCACCGCCAGCGCAGGGAAAATCTGGAACTTCCCGATCTACGACACAAACGAGCCTGGGCAGGGTGTTTTCGGCTGGTAAGGCGAGCCCTGACGGCCCACCGGGCCACAGCAGACGAGGTCGGGCCTCAGCCCGACTTCTGCACCACGCCCTTGAGGGAGTCGGAGACTTCTTTGTAGATGGTGCTGACGATCTGCACCAGCATGCTCCACTGCTGGACCTGTTGCTGCATGGTGAGCATGTCCACCGTGGTGGGATTGGTCGGCGCTGTAGTCAAGGTATCGCGCAGGGCCGCCTCACGCGTGCTCAGCGCATTAAAACCCAGCTCGCTGACAAAGGCGGTGGAGATCGAACCGGTATTGCCTACGCTCATGACGGACTCCTTGTCGGGACGGTGGGGGTACTGAACAGCGCGCTCATTGGATCAGAACCTGATCTTACAGGCAACTGCAACAGAATGTCATTGGCGGCTTGCACGGCCCGCAGGCCGGCTTGCAACTGCTCAAAACCGGCCGCGTCGGCGCCGAGGGCGGCCCGGGCCTGCAACTGGGCCTGCAGCTCAGCGAGGTGATCCTGCAGGGCCCGCATCAGGGTCGGACCCTGCGGACCGCGCAGGCGATCAGCCAAGTCCTGACCCGGCGGGCTGCAGAGGTTCATGGCAGAGCCAGGATCGGGGGTCATCGGGGCCTCCTGAAGGTCTTACCGGCAGCGTCTTCAAAAACGACCGCCTCGTTGTCAATCGAACGCAGGGTCAGGCCCGAAAAGGTGCCACCGGGCAGCCACTTACTGCCATCGGGCAGGACCAGGAAAGGACGCGGCCCGCCCACCACTGCCACGACATTGACCGCCGGGCCAGCCGGCGGCGCCACGGCCGCAGATTCAAGCGGCTGCGTCGGCTGAACCAGTCCGTTCAAGGCCGCCGAGCGGGCCACTGCCGGCTGCCGGCTGTCGCGCCAGCTGTCTGCAGCCGCCGGCTCTTGCCAGCCCCGGTGATCGACCGCAAAGACCTCCGGTAGCTCGCTTTCCACCAGTTGCCGGGCCAACACCCAGTCCACTTCGGCCCGCCGGGCCTGCAGGACCAGCATCCCGCCCGGCTGAGGTAAGGGGGCGATGCCGGCCGGCAGATTGGGCGTCAGCGCGCGGGCGCGCTCTTCAAACTCGGCTTGCGTCAGCAGCATCGGGCTGTAATGCCGGGTCTCTCGAGCCAGGGCAGCAGTCAGTCCCTCCAACTGGTCGTTGTCGGCCACCACACCGCGGAGCATCAGCCGGCCATCTCCGCGCAAGCGGGCCTGCACCGAGGAGTTGAGGCCCAGGCGAGCCAGAATCGCCTCGATGCGCGCCAGATCCACCTTCTCGGGACCGGCAGCGCTGGGAGCAGGCGTTGGCGGCCGCGGCTTGGCCGGTGCCGCACGCTGGGCCAGCACGGCCAATACCGCCAGCACGGCCACCAGGGCGACCAGACAAGCGAGCAGCAGGCCCAGCGGCAAGCCTTTGGCCTTGACCGCCGGAGCGCCAGAGGCGTCTGCGCCCACCGCATCAAGGATGGGCTGATCGGCCGACTCGCTCACGGTCGCCTGAGCGGCCGCGGCGGCTTGAGGATCCTCTGGCGAAGCCACCTCAGCGGCCTTGGCGGGGTCCACCTGCCCGTCCTCCGGTACGGCCGGATCGGGCCTGCGCTCGAAAACCAGCGCGGGCAAGTCCTGCGGCCAGGGCTCGCCCGGCGATGCCAGGCTCATCACCAGATCGCCCCAGCCCCAGGCCTGGCCGGGGGCGACCAATCGCTCAAAGCCCGCTTCGCGCCAAACCCAGCCGGCCTCTTCGGCGCACAGCTCGGCCTGGCCCGGCGCATCACGCAGGATCACATCGCAAGGACTGGCCGCGCCCAGTGCGAAGCGTTCACCGGCTAGAGGCACGACCGCGCCCTCGTGCATCCCGCGCAGGATGCGCAGCTGCACCACCAGAGGACGGGCACTCATGTCCATGACGCGCTCACTGCCTC
>CAZATV010000111.1:0-7554 GCA_964488145.1 uncultured Polaromonas sp. | reverse complement strand
GATCCGAGCGACGACGCTTGCCTGACGCATGCCGAGTTCATGCGGGCGCTCCTCGCGCGAATCCTCTTTAAGAACAACGAGGAGCTCGTGCCGCACCTGCTCGATCTGGAAATGCTTCAGGCCGGCGTGAAGCCGACTCGGGCAGAGATCCTGCGGTTTCGGATCGAAAAGGGCTACGTGGCCACCGAGCCGCCGAACATCGACGCGGTCGTAGCGAGCTGCCTGCCAACGCTCGAGGCCAGCGTGGACAGCAAGAGCATCCCGATCGGCCAGCCGTAGCCGTCGACCACCCCGCGCTCCAGGGCGGTGTAGACCTCGCCGGGCGGCGTGGTGATCACATTGGCATTAAGGGCCTGAAAGAAATCACGGTACACCGGTGTGATGCGGATCTTCTGGCCGGCCAGATCGGGCTTGTCGATCTTCTTGTTGGTGTAGATGTGGAAGGGCTGGTTCTCAACCATACGGCCGAGGTACTGCATATTGCCCTTCTCATTCCAGACTCGGTTGATCGCATCGTAAGCACCGTTCTTGCGCTGTTCAGCAATCGGAATCTGGGTCAATTTCAGGAAGTCTGCCTCCGGCATGACATTGGTATAGAACGCACCGGTGTTCAGTGCCATATCCACCACGCCGGTCTTGACCGCATTGCCCACCTCGAAAGAGGGCATCGCCTTGGGGCCGCCAATGAAGTTGATCTGCAGCAGTCCTTTGCCTTCGGCATTGAACTTGGCGATCCAGGGTTGCAAGCGTTGAACATAAATGCCGTTTTCGGCAAAGCCGCTAACCAGTCGGAGCGTGGTCTCCTGCGCCCAGGCTGACGAGGTCAGGGTGATGATCGAGGCGGCTACTGCCTTGAGCCAAAGTCTTTTGTGCATCGTCGTCTCCAAAGTGGGTGAGTGAAGAAAAAAACGGACCGGAAAACACTCAAGCGCGCAAGGCCTGCTCCAGCGCCTGCCCGCTGTCATCAGACATCGCGGCAGCCAGCAGGGCCTGCAGTCGCTGTGCCGCATCGGGCCGCTGGCCCAGGGTCGGCAACTGCGACAGGATGATCTCAAAGTTGCGCCAGCCGCGGGCATGGGTATCCCCGTAGCCGCGCACCAGCGACTGTGCTCGCGCCACCTGCAAAGCCAACTCGGTCTGCAACGGCAGCAGGCCTGACAGTTCGGCCAACCAAGCCTCGATGCGTTGCTGTTCCACTTGGTAACGCAGCGATTGGGGCCGCCAGCGGCGCAGGCCGGCGACCGTATACAACAACAAGAACCCTCGCAGGGAACTGGTTCGCACCACACGCCCGCGCGCCACAAAACGTCCCAGCAGCTGCTGCGCCCAGGGGGTGCGCATCAACCAGCGCCCGAGCCCGGCGGGCAGCGTATCGGCCACTTCCTGCACCCGAGGATGCAGGTACTCGTTGATGTGCAAGCCCTGCTGACCGGCCTGCCGCACCTCCTGACTCACGCGCTCGAAACGGCTGCGCCGAATCTTCAGATCGGCCACCCGGACCGTGTCCTCATAAGACATCCACAAGGCCAGATGCCGCGCCACTTCCGCCAGGGCTTGCTCGCCGGCCTGCGTGGCCGGAGCCAGCCGCGCCAGCGCTTGCAGGCGATCCAGATAGAGGTCGGCGTAGCGCTCGTCCTGATAGTCACTCAGACGCACGATCGCGTGCAAAGCCGGCCCTTGGGCACCCGCCGGCAAAAAGCTGCGAAGGCGCTGGCCACGCTCGCGCAGTCGGGGGCCAAGAACGGGCAGGACCGAGTCCTGGGCCTGGGCTGGCTGCCCGCCGGCTCTGGCCTGCTGGGCGGCCTGCCAACCTGCCGCAAAAGCCTTCAGGCTGGAGGCCACGCCGACCCCGCTGCGTTCGATCGTGGCTTCAAATTGCACTCGCTCAAAGGGCAAGCCTCCACAGGCTGCAATCGCGCCGTACAGGGCAGCGCCGATCGGGCTGCCGCTGGCTTCGGCCAGCTCGGCGAAGTCTGCGCCTACCCACACCCGGGCCGCCTGGCGGGCGCCCTCGCGCAAGCGCTCGGCATCGACCCGGCCATCGGAGACCGCAGTACGCTCGGTCATCGAATACACCCGATGGGTTGAGGCGATCAGCGTGGTGCGCTCAGGGTTGACCAGACCCCGCTGCAGGGCCCGACCCGCCTCCATCAGTTCCGACGCCACCACCAGATCAACCGCACCGGGGAAAGGACTGAGCGCCATCACTGGCCGGCGACCTTGCGCAGCTGCATCGGCGGGCATCATCTCCAGGTAATAAATCGTGGCGCCGGTGCGCTGAGCCACACCCGGCACCGAGGTGGTCTGGGCCCAGTAGCCGTTGTGCTCGGCCAGATCCACCAGCCAATCGGCCAACACGCCACCGCCTTCGCCCCCCATGGCCAAGATGGCCAGGGTGATCAGCCCATCCGAAGGCGACCGCTCATCGATGGCGACACTCATGCCAGCAGACCCTCCAGGCGGCGCTCCAGGCGACGCTGCAGCCAGCCGATCAGCTTGCGGCGCAGACCATCGACCCAGCGCTCCAGCCGGCTGGGGTTGTCAATGATCTCAGCGCGGTAGAAAGACGGGCAAAGGATGGCGGCATGCGCCACCTCGCCGCACAGACCGCAGCCGACGCAGCTGTCGATGACGGTCGTGACCGGGTCGGTGCGCAAGGGATCAGGATTGGGTTTGATGGTCAGCGAGGGACATCCCGACAGCCGGATGCAGGACCGGTCGCCCGTGCAGGTATCGGAGTCCACGCCGAATCGCTCGCGCACCACCCGCAGACCCTGGGCTGCGCGCTTGCGTCGCAAAGGCCGCTCGCGGCGCTGCCGGTTGAGCATGCATTCGCTCTGCGCCACCACCACCTTGGGGCCTCGCTCGCCGGTGGTCAGGGCCTCACGCAGGGCCTGCTTCATGTCGGCCAGACTGTAGGTGTGGGTGACGGTGCGCACCCAATTGACCCCCACGCCCCGCACGGCCTTCTCGATGGGATGGTTGGTGGCGCGAATCTCGTTGCGGGCCTTGGACGACAGCAGATCCTGACCGCCAGTGGCCGCTGAGTAGCCGTTGTCAACCACCAGCAAAACGTTGTCGGTCTTGTTGAAAACCGCATTGCCCACCCCGCTGGTCAGTCCGTTATGCCAGAAACCCCCATCGCCCATGATGGCCAGGGTTCGGCGGTCCGTCTCGGGGGTGTTGAAGGCCGAGGCACCGGCCCAGCCCAGGCCGTAGCCCATGGTGGTCGAGCCGATGCCAAAGGGCGGCAGGATGGAAAACAGGTGGCAGCCGATGTCGGCACTGACGTGGCGCGGCCCCAGTTCTTTTTCGAGCATCTTCAGCGCCGTAAAAATCGGCCGCTCGGGACAACCGGTGCAAAACGAAGGGGGCCGCGGATGCACCTGTGCCACTGCCTGGGCCACCACCGGTAAGGCCGCCACAGGTGAAGGCGCAGATCGCAAAGCAGCACCCGCACCGTCCAGATACCGGCGCAAGCCTTCGAGCATCACCGCCCCGGTGTACTCGCCGGCCATGGGCAGAACATCCTTGCCGTACACCCGGGTCATGCTGCCCGCCCGGTGCAAGACGGTGTGGATGTTTTGCGCAATGAAGTCGGGCTGCCCTTCCTCGACCACCAGTACCGACCGTTTGCCCTCGCAGAACTGCAGCAACTCCTCATCGACCAGCGGATAGGTCACGCCCAGAACGTAGAGGGGAATCTGGCTTTGGCCATAGACATCGGCCAGGCCGAGCAGATGCAGGGCGCGCAGCACCCCGTTGTACATGCCGCCCTGCATGATGATGCCAATGTCACGCGCCCCGGGCGCAAACATTTCGTTGAGACCGTGCTCACGTATGAAGCGCACCGCCGCCGGCCAGCGCCGACTGATCTTCTCCTGCTCGTGCAAATAACTGGCCGGCGGCAACACGATGCGCTGGGTGTCGCGCTCGGGCCGCTCGATGGCCTCCTTCAGGCCGTAGGTCGGACGGCGGTTGGCCCGGGTCTGAAACTGGCCGTGTACATGGCAGGCCCGAATACGCAGCTCAAGCATCACCGGGGTATTGCTGGCCTCTGACAACTCAAAGCCCTTTTCCACCATATGCACGATGGAGGGCAGATTGGGCCTCGGATCGAGCAGCCAGACCTGCGACTTCATGGCAAAGGCGTGCGATCGCTCTTGCATGATGCTCGAGCCCTCGCCATAGTCCTCACCCACGATCACCATCGCCCCACCGCGCACGCCGCCTGAAGCCAGATTGGCCAGCGCATCGCTGGCGACATTGGTCCCCACGGTGGACTTGAAGGTGACCGCGCCGCGCAGCGGGTAGTTGACACTGGCGGCCAGGGTGGCCACCGCAGTGGCCTCGCTGGCACTGTGCTCAAAGTGCACGCCCAGCTCGTTCAAGATGTCATGGGCATCGGTCAGCACATCCATCAGGTGCGATATGGGCGCGCCCTGATAACCGGCCACATAGGAGACCCCCGACTGCAGCAGAGCCTTGGTCACGGCCAGGATGCCTTCGCCGCGAAAGGTCTCGCCCTCACCCAGCTTGAGCTTTTGCACCTCTTGGAGGAACGATCTTTCAGCCATGAGCCAACTTTAGGCCCGCCCCCGCATATCCATCCAATGGATTTTTTGGATGATATATATTCATATCATGAATTTCAGGCAGCTGGACCTCAACCTGCTACGGGTGCTGGTGGCGATCTACCAGAGCGGCTCGGTCACCGCGGCCGGGCAGGCCCTGTCGCTGTCGCAACCAGCCACCAGCAATGCGCTGGCCCGCCTGCGCGAAGCCTTCGGCGACGCCCTGTTTGTGCGCTCGTCCCGCGGCCTCAGGCCCACCGAGCTGTGCCAGCGCATGGCCGGGCCCCTGACCAACCGGTTACTGGAACTCGAGCAATTGCTGCTGGCCCAACAGGGGTTCAACCCACAAAGTACGGCGGTGCATTGGCGCTTGTCGCTATCCGATCTGGGCGAGATGCTGTTCTTGCCGGCACTGATCACCGCGTTGCGCCAGGAAGCCCCGTCAGCGCAGCTGAGCAATGTGTCGGTGGCAGCCTCCGCGGTCGACCGCGCCCTTGAAAGCCGTGAGATCGATCTGGCAATCGGCATCCTCAGCACTCAGCACCGCAGCATCCGCAGCCAGCTGCTGTTTCGCGAGCGCTACATGCTGCTGTCTGGCCGTCACTGGCGGCCGAAGTCGAAAGTGGCAGGCCGCACCCTGACCCGCCACCACCTGGCTCAAGCGGATTTCATTGTGGCCGCCCCCACCGCCACCTTCCATGACGGCATTGAAACCCTGCTGAAGACCCTGAAACTGCAAGACCGGGTAAAAGCCCGCGTGCGCCACTTCGCTGCCTTGCCCGACATGACCGCAGGCAGCGATCTGCTGGCCATCGTGCCGCAAATGCAGGCGCGCACCCTCACGGGCCGGGCTGACCTGCAGCTATGGCCTCTGGGCGCATCGCCCAGCTACGAAGTCCGGCTGCTTTGGCACGGCAGCCACGACGGCGATCCAGCCCATGTCTGGATGCGCGACTTGGTAAGCCGACTGTTCGCACGTCCCACAAGCCTGCGTCGGCGCGACCGCTGAGGCGGACGGTCCAAGCGCCAGAGGCCAGCCTCACCCAAAAATCGCACGATTTCGGGGGAAACCCTCAGGTGGGGAAGGGTCTAGCCAGACCAGAATGCAACCTTCAATAGTTCGTCATCCAGACGAAAGTTCCCTTGAGGAGTTCCTGATGAAATCGCTTCGCCTGACCTGCCTGCTTGCCGCCGCCCTGATTGCCGCTGGCAGCAGTGCCATCGCCCAAACCCCCAACCGCATCAAGATCGGACTGGTCAGCACCCTCTCGGGCCCGAACGGCGCCCTGGGCGAAGAAATTCGCGACGCCTTCAACCTGGCCGTGCAGCTCAATGGCGGCAGTCTCGGTGGCGTTCCGGTGGAAGTCATCATCGGTGACGACCAGTTCAACCCCCAGGTGGGCAAGCAGCTTTTTGAGCGTATGGTCAAGCGCGACAAGGTCGACTTCATGACCGGCGTGGTGTTCTCCAACATCATGCTGGCCGGCCTGCCCGAGGCGGTTAATGAGAAAGTCTTCTACATCAGCCCCAATGCGGCGCCGTCGCCACTGGCCGGCAAAGACTGCAACCCTTTCTTCTTCGTGGCCTCCTGGCCCAATGACGCCTACCACGAGATGGCTGGCCAGCATGCCACCACCCGCGGGTTCAAGAGTGCCTACCTGCTGGCGCCGAACTACCAAGCCGGCAAGGACTCGCTGGCCGGCTTCAAGCGCTTCTACAAGGGCAAGGTGGTCGATGAGGTCTACACCAAACTCGGACAACTCGACTACTCGGCTGAACTGGCGCAGATTCGCGCGGCCAAACCCGAGGTGATGTATGCCTTCCTGCCCGGTGGCATGGGCGTGAACTTCATCAAGCAGTTCGTGGCGGCGGGTCTGAACAAGGACATCCGACTGGTACTGCCGGGCTTTGGCGCCGACCAGGACATCAGCCGTGGCGTTGGCGATGTGATGCTGGGTATCAATGACACCGCCCACTGGGCACTGGACCTCAACAATGCGGCCAACCGCCGGTTCGTGGCCGAGTTCGAGAAAGCCTACAAGCGCCTGCCCACCGTGTACGCAGCACAGGGCTATGACACCGCGCTCATCTTGGATGCGGCGATCCGCGCGGTCAAGGGCAATATCAATGACAAGGACGCCGTGCGCAAAGCCCTGCGTGAAGTCAAGTTCGACTCGGTGCGTGGCGCCTTCCGCTTCAACACCAACCACTATCCCATCCAGAACTACTACCTGCGTGAGGTCAAGAAGGATTCCCAGGGCCGCCTGGTCAATCTGCTGACCTCCACCCAGCCCATTGCCACGAACCACGGCGACGCCTACGTGCAGGAATGCACGATGCGCTGATTGCAGCACTCGCCACTTCAATCCCCGCGCTGCCTGAGGGTGGCGACGGGGCTTTTCATTTGCGGGCTATCGGGCCCGGGCGCCTCGGTACACTCATGACATGACCTGGATCCTGTTCCTTGAACAGGCCCTCAACGGCCTGCAGTTCGGTCTCATGCTCTTCCTGCTGGCCTCCGGGCTGACGCTGGTGTTCGGGATCATGGACATGATCAACCTGGCCCACGGCGCGCTCTATATGGTCGGGGCCTTTCTGGCGGCCTGGCTGGCGCAGCTGACGCAATCGTTCGTATTGGGCATCCTGCTGGCCATCCCCCTGACAGCGCTGTTCGGGATGGTTATGGAATCGACGCTTCTGCGTACGCTTTACGCCCGCGACCACATGTCACAGGTGCTGGCCACCTTTTCGCTGATCCTCATCATCAATGAAGCGGTGCGCATGATCTGGGGCACCGACATGCCCCTGGCTGCACCGGCCTCGCTGTCCGGACCGGTTGAACTGCTGCCCGGTCTTTACTACCCGAGCTACCGCCTGGTCATCATTGCGGTGGGGCTGGTACTGGCGGGCCTGCTGTATCTGGCGGTCACCCGCACCCGGGTGGGCGCCTGGGTGCGGGCCGGCGCCTCCAACCGTGAAA
>CAZATV010000110.1:5203-7595 GCA_964488145.1 uncultured Polaromonas sp. | reverse complement strand
TTGCCGAACTTCTTGAGCGTGGCGCCGTTGTTGCCCAGCACCTTGCGACCGAGCAAGTCGAGCGACTGGATGGTGTTGGTGCCCTCATAGATCATGTTGATCCGGTTGTCACGGGCAAATTGCTCCATGCCCCATTCCCGGATGAAGCCGTGACCTCCGAACACCTGAAGACAGGCGTTGGTGGCGATATGCCCGTTATCCGTCAGGAAGGCTTTGACAATGGGCGTGAGCAGGGCCAGCACCTCGGCGGCGTCCTTGCGCACTTTTTCTTCCGGATGGTTGAATTCCTGATCGAGCAGCAGTGCGCAGTAGGTGGTCAGAGCGCGGCCGCCTTCCGCGTAAGCCTTGGCAGTCATCAGCATCTTGCGCACATCGGGGTGCACGATGATCGGATCGGCCGGCTTGTCCTTGGCCTTAGGGCCAGTCAACGAGCGCATCTGAACCCGGTCTTTGGCATAGGCCAAAGCGTTCTGGAAGGCCACTTCGGTCAGTCCCAGTGATTGATTGCCCACGCCCAGACGTGCGGCATTCATCATGACGAACATCGCCTGCAAGCCCTTGTGAGGCTGGCCCACCAGCTGGCCCACTGCACCGTCGAGCAGCATTTGGCAGGTGGCATTGCCGTGAATGCCCATTTTGTGCTCCAGACCACCGCAGCGGATGCCGTTTCGCGCGCCCAGTGAGCCGTCCGCGTTGACCAGAAACTTGGGGACTACGAACAGGCTGATGCCCTTGCTGCCTGCGGGCGCATCCGGCAGTCGCGCCAGCACCAGATGCACGATGTTCGGTGCCAGATCATGTTCGCCCGCACTGATAAAGATCTTGCTGCCGCTGAGCTTGTAGCTGCCATCGGCCTGCGGCTCAGCCTTGGTGCGCAGCAGGCCCAGGTCGGTGCCGCAGTGCGGCTCGGTCAGGCACATGGTGCCGGTCCATTCGCCCGAGGTGAGTTTGGGCAGGTAGAGCTGCTTTTGTTCCGGTGTGCCGTGGGCATGCAGGCACTCATAGGCTCCGTGCGACAGGCCGGGGTACATGGTCCAGGCCTGATTGGCTGAATTGAGCATTTCGTAGAGGAAATTGTTCAGCACGAAGGGCAGGCCCTGACCACCATACTTGGGATCGCACGAGAGGGCCGGCCAGCCGCCCTGGACGTATTGGGCGTAGGCCGCCTTGAAGCCCTCGGGGGTTTTCACCTCATGCGATTGCCGGTCGAGCTGGCAGCCCTGCTCATCGCCTACTCGGTTGAGCGGGAAGGCCACCTCGGCGGCAAACTTGCCGGCCTCCTCCAGCACCGCATGGAGGGTATCCGCGTCGAGCTCCTGGTGCGGGGGCAGCGCTTTGAGCGCATCGGTGACGCCAAGCACCTCGTGCATCACAAACTGCATGTCGCGCAGCGGGGGGGTGTAAACAGGCATGGGGACTCCTCAAGCAGTAGGGATAAAGGGGGGTGTTTCAGCGCCGAACCGCAGGGCTTCGGCGCGGGGTGACCGGGGTGATGCAGCGTTCGATGATGTGCTCGAAGGCCAGCAAGGCCCGCTCGATGGAACCTGGGGTTTTCAGGAAGCGGGCCTCATAGTGCAGCGCCAGAATCAGGCCGTGGATTTCGAAGGCCAGTTGGCGCTCATCCGTTTCGGGCTTGAGATGGCCCTCCTCGCGCGCCAGCACGATGGCGCGGTGAAAGGCTTTGAGCCAGGCTTGTACCGAGGCCGCCAGGGCATCGCGCACTGGCCCAGGCCGGTCGTCGAACTCCACCGCACCGCTGATGAAAATGCAGCCCGATTGCAGCTCCAGCGAGACCCTTTTCATCCAGTTGGCAAACAAGGCCCGCAGCCGTGGCAGCCCGCGCGGATGACCCAGAGCGGCACGAAAAACCTCCTGATCGAAGCGGTGAAAGTATTCGCGCACCACGGAAATCTGCAATTCCTCGCGCGAACCGAAGTGCGAGAACACCCCGGACTTGCTCATCTGCATCAGTTCGGCCACGGCCCCAATGGACAGGCCCTCCAGGCCCACCTGAGAGGCCAGCGCCAAGGCCGCATCCACGATGGCTGCCTTGGTCTGTTGTCCCTTGGCCGGTGGGCGCAACTCCGCCTCTTCCGAGGTCCTCTCGGGGGCGGTGGTCGATGGGGAGGGGCGGGAGGCCATGGAGCTCATCAAAAAAGAACGGTCGTGCTATTTTGACTGAAAACCTGACCCTGTCAACCGTGCGGGCATCGGGCGCATGCGGCGGACAAGCCTGTTGTGCTTGGGCTTTCGGTGGGTGAGACTTACGCCCTTGGGGGGAACTGAGCCCCCTCGCGGCGATGTTTTTTCTCTCTGCGAGCTTGGCCCTCGCGGCGCGGGTGTTCCTCAGGTGCGGGAGCCGTGCTTTCGCGGCGCTGGACTTGTTCTGGTG
>CAZATV010000110.1:0-5103 GCA_964488145.1 uncultured Polaromonas sp. | reverse complement strand
TCGCGGCGCTGGACTTGTTCTGGTGTGGGAGCCGCGCCCTCGCGGCGATCGGCGGCCATCGATGAGCCACCCGCTCCCCGAACGCGTTATCCTTCCCGCATGTCCCGCATCACTTGCTCCCTCTGTGGCCTTGGCTTTGACTGCGGCGCGGCGGACCCCCAGACGCCCTGCTGGTGTGTGGCCTTGCCGGCGCTGCCGCGTCAGGCACTGGGCCAATCGGCGCAGACCTGCTTTTGCCCCGATTGCCTGCGCGAGCAACTGCGGCAGCAGGGCGTGCCGACCGATGCCCGGGAGGCTTCGTGAGCGTCAGCCTCGATGGTCAGTTGGTGGTGGCGATTTCCTCGCGCGCCTTGTTTGACTTTGAGGAAGAAAACCGTGTTTTCGAAGAAGGCTTGCGCCACGGTCAGGCCCCGGGCGTCAAGCCCGATGCCGCCTACATGCAACTGCAACTCGAGCGCCTGGATGTGCCCGCCAAACCGGGGGTGGCCTTTTCCCTGATCAAGAAACTGCTGGCCTTCAACGAAGCCCCCAGCAGCCTGGAGGAGACGCTCAGCGCCGAGCGTTTGCCGCAGCGGGTCGAGGTGGTGATTCTTTCGCGCAACGACCCGGTCTCTGGCATGCGCGTGTTTCGTTCGGCCCAGCACTACGGACTGGACATCAAGCGCGCCACCTTCAACCGCGGCGAGGCGCCGTGGCGCTACCTCAAGCCCCTGCACGCCAATTTGTTCCTGTCGGCCCACCTCAGCGATGTACGTGCCGCCTTGCAGGCGGGGGTGCCGGCCGCGCAGGTGTATCCGCAGTCGGCTCAGGCCAGTCATGCCCATCCGCACGAGGTGCGGATTGCCTTTGATGGGGATGCGGTGCTGTTCTCTGACGAGGCCGAGCGGGTGTTTCAAGCCCAAGGCCTGCAGGCCTTTCAGCAGCACGAGCGTGACAAGGCGGGGCAGCCGCTGCTGGCCGGGCCCTTCAAACCCCTGCTCGAAGCCTTGCACCGGCTGCAGCAGGTGGGCACATCGCGCATGCGGGTGCGCACCGCGCTGGTGACCGCGCGCAGCGCCCCGGCCCACGAGCGCGCCATCCGCACACTGATGAACTGGAATGTGGAAGTCGACGAGGCCATGTTTCTGGGCGGCCTGGCCAAGGGCGAATTCCTGCGCGAGTTTGAGCCCGACTTTTTCTTTGATGACCAGACCGGGCACGTTAACGCCGCTGCTGCGCACGTGCCCGCTGGCCATGTGGCCAGCGGCGTGGCCAACGGTTCGGCTTGAGTTCTCAGGCGGACGCATCCGTGGGAGAGCGTGGCTCTGACAAATAACCATCGCCGCGAGGGCGCGGCTCCTACCGGGCCCTGATCTGCATCCGATGGGGGGTGCTCTCGGCGCGATGGACCAGTACAAATGCAAGGCCGCATCGCCGCGAGGGCGCGGCTCCTACCGGAGACCTGATCTGCATCCGATGGGGGTAGGAGCGCCGCCCCCGGCGCGATGGGGCTCGTAGGAGCGCCGCCCCCGGCGCGATCAGCCTTCAGCTCTTGAGAAACAGCCGATACGCCGGGTTATCGGTTTCCTCGACATAGGGGTAGCCCAGCGTCTGCAGAAACTGCTTGAACGCGGCGTTGTCTGCGCGCGGCACTTGCAGACCCACCAAGATGCGCCCGTAGTCTGCGCCCTGATTGCGGTAATGGAAGAGTGAGATGTTCCAGCCCGGCTGCATGGACAGCAAAAACTTCATCAGCGCACCCGGCTTTTCGGGGAAGATAAAGCGCAGCAAGCGCTCATCCTTCGAAAGCGCACTGTGCCCGCCCACCATGTAGCGGATATGTTCCTTGGCCAGGTCGTCATGGGTCAGGTCCACCGACTGGTAGCCCTGACGGTTGAAGGCTGCGGTCATGCGCGCGCTCTCGCCGCGGCTGTGGGTGCTCAGACCCACGAACACATGCGCTTGCTGGCTGTCGCTGATGCGGTAGTTGAACTCGGTGACACTTCGCGGTCCGCCCGGCAAGTTGCCCACCAATTCGCAAAAGCGCCTGAGGCTGCCGCGCTCCTCGGGGATGGTCACGGCAAACAGGGCTTCCCGCTCCTCGCCCACCTCTGCGCGCTCGGCCACAAAGCGCAGCCGGTCGAAGTTCATATTGGCGCCACACAAAATGGCCGCATAGGTCTGGCCCTTCTTGCGGTGCCTGGCTGCGTACTGTTTGATGGCAGCCACCGCCAGGGCGCCGGCCGGCTCGACGATGCTGCGGGTGTCGATGAACACATCCTTGATGGCCGCGCACACCGCATCGGTGTCGACGGTGATGAATTCATCCACCAGATCGCCAGCAATGCGCAAGGTCTCCTCGCCCACCCGTTTGACCGCCGTGCCGTCCGAGAACAGGCCCACCTCGGGCAGCGTCACCCGGCGGCCGGCAGCCACCGACTGCATCATCGCGTCCGAATCGTTCATCTGCACGCCGACCACCCGTACCTCAGGCCGCACCGCCTTGATGTAATTGGCCACCCCTGAGATCAGTCCGCCGCCGCCGATGGCCACAAACACCGCATCGAGCCGGTCCCCCGTGCTTTGGATCTGGCGCAGGATCTCCATGGCGATCGTGCCCTGGCCGGCAATCACATCGGGGTCGTCGAAGGGGTGCACAAAGGTCAGTCCCTTTTTGCGTTCCAGGCTGACGGCGTGCTCATAGGCATCGGAATAGCTGTCCCCGTGCAGCACCACTTCGCCGCCCAGAGCGCGAACCGCATCAATCTTGACCTGCGGTGTGGTCACCGGCATCACGATGACCGCGCGTGTGCCGAGCTTGCGCGCGCTCAGCGCCACGCCCTGGGCGTGGTTGCCCGCCGAGGCGCAGATCACGCCCTTTTTGAGCTGCGCAGCGCTCAGGTGCGCCATCTTGTTGTAGGCCCCGCGCAGCTTGAAGCTGAACACCGGCTGCTGATCCTCGCGTTTGAGCAACACCGTGTGGCCCAAGCGCTCGCTCAGGTTGTGCGCCACTTCCAGCGCCGACTCGGTGGCCACGTCGTAGACGCGGGCGGTCAGGATTTTTTTCAGGTAGTCGGCGGGTTGCAGTCCGGCACTGCGGACGCGTTTGCTGCGGCCGGGTTGGGTGGCTTGGGTCATGGAGGCTTGGGCAAAAGGGCGATGATAAGTGGGGCAAGGTGCGGTGGCGCCATCCCGCCGGGCCGGGGGCGACGCTCCCACACCCCAGCCTTGACCGTGGCCCCAGGGCAGATGCGTCCTCATGGCGAGGCTGCAGCGATGAGTCTTGAGACCCTCTGTGATAGTCGCGCCCTCGCGAACCGGGTGCCTTGGCCCAAAAAACAGGCCCGAACCTTGCGGCGCGGGCCTGTGAACCACCCTCAGGGAGGAGTGGAGGAGACAAGCGGTGCAACAATCCGGCCAAATCAGTTTGATTGGCCAGCCTCGGAGCTTGAGCGCATTCTACGGATAATTTGTTGCGCTGCAACATTGGCTCAGACTCCCAAGAGACGCTGGGGACTTTTTCCCTCCATCCACACTCGAAAGACCTCACATCATGGAATGCATCGTCAGCTGGGGCGGCCCCCCTGCTATAGAGGGCCAGGGTTCGGCCATGTCCTTCATCGCCCAGACGGGCAGCGGCCATGTCCTCATGATGGACGGTGCGCCCGATCCCGCCCAGCCGGGCAACAGCGGGGCCAATTTAGCCCCGCGCCCCATGGAAACCGTGCTCGCCGGTACCGGCGGGTGTACGGCCTACGATGTGGTGCTCATCCTGCGCCGCGGCCGGCATGATGTGCGAGGCTGCGCGGTGCAGCTCAAGGCCGATCGCGCCGACACCGACCCCAAGGTGTTCACCCGGATTCACATGCACTTCGTGGTGACCGGCCACAAGATACCGGCGGCCGCGGTCGAGCGCGCGATTGCCATGAGCCATGACAAGTACTGCTCGGCCAGCATCATGCTGGCCAAGACGGCTGAGATCACCACCAGCTTTGAGCTCAAAGAATTGAGCTGAAGGCTGCATCGCAGCGAAGGTGCGGCTGCAACCAAGGGACGGCAGGCCGGTGACGGCTGCAGTCGTCGCACCGTCCTCGGCCCGAGCGCTTACCCATGGCGGGGAGCGCCGCCCGGCACGATCGGCTCCCGGTGGGAGCGCCGCCCTCGGCGCGATGGACCTAAATCCGGTGCGCAGTGGTCGTCATTACCCTGGCCGAGGCCTTCATCAGCGCCTGGACCGGCCAGGGCAGGGGCAGGGCGCCTGCTTTGGCTGAATCTGCGGCATGTCGGGCTTCGTCATCCATCATCTGAGCCACGATCGCCCGCGAGGGTTGATCGGCTGCCGGCAGCCGATCGAGGTGGCCTGCCAGATGCGCCTCCACTTGTCGTTCGGTTTCTTGCAGAAAGCCCAGGCTCACGCCGTCTCCCAGGCGGCCGGCCACCAGGCCCAGTCCAAAGGCGCCGGCGTACCAGAGGGGGTTGAGCAGCGAAGGCCGCGCGCCCAGTTCATCGAGACGCTCGCGCGTCCAGGCCAAATGGTCCCCTTCTTCGCGTCCGGCCTGCTCAAAATGCCGACGCAGACCCTCATCGCGCGCGCCCAGTGCCTGGGCCGCATAGAGCGCTTGGGCGCAGACCTCACCCACATGGTTGACTCGCATCAGCGCGCCCGATTCGGCTTTTTCGGCGGCACTGAGCTCCATCGCGCCCAGCCCCGCGGCCGGGTTGGGCCGACGGGCCCGAGGCGAGGCAAAAAGGGTTCGCAGCGCGCTGTCGGCAGCGCTGATCAGGGTGTCGGTCAGGGTCATGGGGCAATCTGAAGTCTGTTGGCGACGGGCGGCCGCGAGGAAGACCGACCCGAATCCGGGTTTTCCCGCATTTTGACCAGTGTAGGGCCGCGGCAAAGCCCCTGCGTCCGGACGACCCAGCACGGGGGGTAGCCCTTGTTGCACCCCGACAACGAAACCGGGGTTTTTTGGGCCCTTTCCTTTGCCTTGCCGCCCAGCCTCTGGTGCAATTCCATCAGCTTCCTAATCGGAGCTCGGCCCGGAACCTTTAGTCCCGGTGTCTGATGTTCAACTTTGGAGAATTCTCAATGAAAAAATCCCTGATTGCTTTGGCTGCTCTGGC
>CAZATV010000109.1:0-7610 GCA_964488145.1 uncultured Polaromonas sp. | reverse complement strand
GACGATCGCAGCTGTCTTCCATGACGATGCGGCCGTTCTCGAGCACGTAGCCGTGATCAGCCGCATTGAGGGCCATGTTGGCATTTTGTTCAACCAGCAAGATGGTGGTGCCGCGTTCCCGGTTGATGCGCACGACGATCTCGAAGATCTCCCGGGTGAGCTTGGGCGACAGACCCAGACTGGGCTCGTCCAGCAAGATGAGCTGCGGCTGCGCCATCAGCGCACGTGAGATGGCCAGCATCTGCTGTTGACCGCCGGAGAGCAGCCCGGCGTCCTGTTGCGACCGCTCGCGCAAGATGGGGAAGTAGCTGTAGACGGTTTCGATGTCGCGCGCCACCCCATCGCGGTCGCTGCGGGTGTAGGCGCCCATCAGCAGGTTGTCGCGCACGGACAATAGCGGAAACACCTCACGGCCCTCGGGCACGTGCGACAGGCCCCGCTGCACGATATCGGCCGGGTCATGCGCGGTGATGTCCTGCCCGCGAAAGTGCACCTGTCCCTTGCGTGGATCGATGATGCCGGAGATGGTTTTGAGAATGGTGGTCTTACCCGCGCCGTTAGACCCCAGCACCGTGACAATCTGGCCGCGCCAGACCTTCAGGCTGACGCCGCGGATGGCACGGATCGGCCCATAGGCGCTCTCCACATTGCTCAGCTCCAGCAGCAGTTCGCCGCCCTGTGCAGCCAGACTCATGCGCGCGCTCCCGTAGCCGGCTGAACGGGCCGGCGCAGAGAGGACACGTCTTCGGAGGTGCCCAGATAGGCCTCAATGACGGCCGGGTCGCTTTGCACCTGGGCTGGCGTGCCCAAGGCCAGCACCTGCCCCTGGTTCATGGCTAAAACCCGGTCGGAGACACGCGAGACCAGGGACATGTCGTGCTCGACCATCAGCACGGTGATGCCCAGATCTTGCTGGATATCCTGAATCCAGAAGGCCATGTCGTCGGTTTCCTCGACGTTGAGGCCGGACGACGGCTCATCGAGCAGCAGCAGCCTGGGTTGGGTGCACAGGGCACGACCGAGTTCGACCACCTTGCGCACACCGTAGGGCAGGCCCGCTACCAAAGTGTCACGGTAGTGCTGCAGATCAAGAAACTCGATCACCTTCTCGGCTTCCTCGCGTGCCCGCAACTCGGCCTGCCGCACGGCGGGCGTGAAGAGCAGATCCTGCCAGGGTCGGCTGCTGCGATGGGTGTGACAGCCGATCAGCAGGTTGTGCAGTACGGTGGCATGCTCGAACAGTTCGATGTTTTGGAAGGTGCGGGCGATACCCATGGCCGCGACCCGGTGAGCCGGCAGATCGGTCAGCGTCAGGGGTCCCTGCGGCCCCAGATAACGGATCTGCCCGGCGGTGGGCGTGTAGATGCGGCTGATGAGGTTGAAGACGGTGGTCTTGCCCGCACCATTGGGTCCGATCAGGGTGAACACCTCGCCGGGCTGGATGTCAAAGCTGACGTTGTTGACGGCCAGCACGCCGCCAAAGCGCACGCTCAGCCCGCTGGCCTGCAGCAGGGGGTCGCTCATGGCTGGGCTCCGAGGGTCTGTAACAGGCGAGCGGTCCTCATTTGAGACGGTCCGATTTCTGGAAGGATTTTTGCCGCTTGAACATGCCCTTGCGATAGAAGGGGAACAGCTGCAGATAGGTTCGGATCTTGAGCCAGCGGCCGTACAGGCCCATGGGCTCGAACAGCACGAAGGCAATCAGCACAGCACCATAGACCACCGCCTTCAGGCCGGGGGCAGTGCCAATGGCCTCGGGCAGAAAGTCTTTGACCATCGAGATCGCCTGCGGCAATCCGATGAGAAAGATGGCGCCGAGGAATACGCCATGGATGAAGCCCAGTCCGCCAATGACCACCATGAGCAGAAGGTCAATCGATTGGATGATGTTGAACTGGTCGGGCGTGAGAAAGCGGATCTGGTGGGCATACAAGGCGCCGCCGATGCCAGCCAGCGCCGCTGACAGTGCAAAGCTCAGGGTCTTGTAATAGGCCAGATGGATGCCCATGCTCTGCGCCGAGATCTCTGAGTCGCGAATGGCCACGAAGGCGCGCCCGGTGGGCGAGCGCAACAGGTTAAGGCAGGCCAGCGTGGCCAGCACTGTGACCACCAGGCAGATGAAGTAGAACGAGGCGCCGGTATCGGCCACCCAGCCCATGACCTGGGGCGCCCCCACGGTTTTGCCGGTGTTGCCGCCGGTCACGCTGTCCCAGCGTGCAAACACCTCCTCCACGATAAAGCCGAAAGCCAGGGTGGCAATGCCCAGGTAGATGCCCTTGACCCGCAGCGCCGGCAGCCCCACCACCACACCGACCGCGGCCGACAGCAGACCGGCCGCAGCCATGGCCAGCGGAAAAGGCCAGCCCATTTGCGTGAGCACGGCCTGGGTATAGGCGCCCACGCCCAGGAAGGCAGCGTGACCGATGGAGAACAGGCCGGTAAAGCCTGCCAGCATCATCAGGCCGAGCCCGACCACTGAATAGATGAGGATGAAGGTCAGTTGCGCCAGCAGATATTCCGACAGCAGCCACGGCGCCGTCAGCAGAAACAGGCCGAGCAAGCCGTACCAGAAGCGGTGGCCTTCGTGCTTGGCCAGGCGCAGGTCCTGCTCATAACTGGTCTTGAAGATAAAGCGCATCAGACTTTCTTTCGCAGCCGTTCGCCGAACAGTCCGTTGGGCATGACCATGAGCATGATGAGCACCACCACGTAGGCGGCGATATCCTTGAAGCCTTCAGGCAGGTAAAAGCCGGCCAGCGATTCGACCACCCCGATGATCATGCCGCCCACGATGGCACCGGGCAAACTTGTAAAGCCGCCCACCACCGCCGCCGGAAACGCCTTGAGCCCAATAAAGCCCATATTGGCGTGCACGAAGGTGATGGGCGCCAGCAAAAGGCCGGCAATGGCGGCCATCAGGGCGGCCAGCGCCCAGACCAGTCCGTTGAGCCGTTTGACCGGAATGCCCATGTAGTAGGCCGCCAGCTGGTTCTGCGAGGAGGCCTGCATCGCAATGCCCAGTTTGGTGTACCGGAACAGGGCAAACAGGGCCGCGCAGAGCAGGGCGGTGAAGACCATCACCACCAACTGCTCCATTGGGATGATCAGACCGCCGATCTGCAGCAGGGCGTCCTTGTAGGGAACGGGCAGCACATGGGTGTCGGTGCCGATGCCCGGAATCATGGTGATCAGGCCGCGCGCCACATAGCCCACTCCGATGGTCAGCATCACGATGGAAAACGCCGGCTGGCCCAGAATGGGTCGTATCAGGGCGCGTTCGATCAGCAGGCCCATCAGCCCCATGCCAGCCATGGCAGAGAGAACGGCAAGCCAGAAAGGAAAGCCCAGCACGGTCATGCAGACCATGCCGCCAAAGGCGCCCAGCATCATCAGATCGCCCTGCGCAAAGGTCACCGTTTCGGTGGCCTTGTAGATGAGCACGAAGCCCAGGGCGATCAGCCCATAGATGCAGCCCAGGGCGATACCGCTGATGACCAGCTGCAGAAATTGCACGAGTGTTGTCTCCGAAGAACCCGCGTTTATAGCTTTAGCATCAATTCCCTGTCTTTAGGGGTTCTTACGATCAGGGTAGACCCGTGCGACCAAAGAGTTGTCCCGGGGCTTGCGGCGTGTAATGGGGCGGTTCACGAGGGGAAGGGCTTAGAACTCGAGGTTGTCGATCAGTCGTGTACGGCCCATTCGGGCCGCACCCAGCGCCACCAAAGGCTGTGAGCCCATGTCACCTTCAGGGGGCAGCAGGTCCTCACGTCGCCTGACGGTCAGGTAATCGGCCTGCCAGCCGCGCCCTTGCAGGGCCTGCAAGGCTTTGGCCTCCAGCGCTGGCAGGTCCTCTGCCGATGCTGAGCGCGCTGCCGCCGCCAGCGCTTGCAGGGCCCTGGGTAGCGCAACCGCTTCGGCCCGTTCTGAGGCACTGAGGTAGCCGTTGCGGGACGACAGGGCTAGGCCATCGGGGTCGCGCTGTGTGGCGCCGGTCATGATTTCGATGGGCAGCACAAACTGGCGCACCATTTGCCGGATGATGAGCTGTTGCTGGTAATCCTTCATGCCAAAAAGGGCAACACCTTCTGCCTTGCCTGCAAAGACTGCCTGAAAGAGCTTGAGCACCACGGTGCACACCCCGATGAAAAAGCCGGGTCGGAACTGGCCCTCCAGCAGATAGGCCAGTCCGGGATCGGGCTGTACCCGGAAGGTCTGGGGCTGCGGATACAAATCGGTTTCACGGGGGGCAAACAGGAGTTTGCAGCCTGCCTGACGCAAAGCAGCCACGTCGGCCTCGAAGGTTCGCGGGTAGCTGTCGAAGTCTTCATGAGGGCCAAACTGCAATCGATTGACGAAGATGCTGGCGACGGTGAAGTCTCCTGCGTCGACCGCTTGCCGAATCAACTCCAAGTGGCCACGGTGCAAATTGCCCATGGTGGGGACAAAGGCCGGACGGCGGCTCGGCGCCAGTGCAGCGCGAAGGTCGTCGATGGTGTGGACGATGTTCATGTTGGTTTTGACCCGAAGGTGCCGGGCGCTTCTAGTGCTTGCGGTCGGCCTCTGGCAGAGGCTTCAGTCCCCTGTTGGACTGTCTTGCGGCAAGCACTGTAACCCCGGTCAGCGGCCTCACCAGCCGTGGATGTCATCTTGGGGAAACTGCCCGGTCTTGACGGCCTGCACATACGCCTGCATGGCCTGCTTCACGCTGCCGGCGCCGTCCATGAAGTTGCGCACGAACTTGGGGTTTTTGCCCAGGTTGATGCCCAGCATGTCGTGCATGACCAGCACCTGGCCCGCCGTACCGCGGCCGGCCCCAATACCGATGGTGGCGCATTGCCTCAGTTCGACCGTCAGGTCGGCGGCCAGCTGGGCGGGCACCATCTCCAGAACCAGCATGGCAGCGCCGGCGTCCTGCAATTCGTGGGCTTGCCGCTTCAGGGTGGTGCCCGCATCGGCGCTTCGGCCCTGGACGCGGTAGCCGCCCAGCGCGTGCACGGTCTGAGGTGTCAGACCCAGGTGGGCGCAGACCGGAATGCCGCGCTCGACCAAAAAATGAACGATATCGGCAGTCCAGCCCCCGCCTTCGAGCTTGACCATGTGCGCACCGGCCTGCATGAGCACGGTGGCGCTGCGCAGGGCTTGCTCACGCGATTCCTGGTAGGAACCAAAAGGCAGATCCCCAATCACCCAGGCGGTGCCTTGCACCCGACGCAGTCCGCGCACCACGCTCTCGGTGTGGTAGCGCATGGTCTCCAAGCTGACGCCAACCGTGCTGCTGAGCCCCTGACACACCATGCCCAATGAGTCACCGACCAGAATGACCTCGACCCCGGCCGCATCGGCCACGGCCGCAAAGGTGGCATCGTAGGCAGTGAGCATGACGATTTTCTCGCCGCTGTGGTGCATCTCGCGCAGCCGCGGCAGGCTCAGCGGGCGGCGCGAGGCTGGCACGCTGACCGGTGGCAGCGTGCCGTAAGGCGAGGCCGATTCGTTGGCGCGTGCGGGGCTTGCAGGGGTGGCGCTCATGGTTCAAATTTGAGGGCCTGGGGCCCCTCATGTGTCAGCAGGGCCCGCAGTGTATCGAGGTGCAGCCGCCGCGCAAGCCAACAACCCTGCTGGCAGCAAGGCGCTCAGGCCGGGGTGTAGGCCAGGCGAACATAAACGGGCGCGTAGGCCTCGGCCTGGGTGACGTCGATCAGACCTTCCTTGGCCAGTTCCAGCAGGGCGACAAAGGTCACAACCACGACCGGCAACCCCCGCTCAACGTCAAAAAGCTTCTCAAACTCGACGAAGCGACGACCTTGGAGCTTTTTCAGGACGAGACTCATGTGTTCACGTACGCTGAGTTGCTCGCGCGAGATGACGTGGTGCTGGACCAGTTTGGCGCGCTTGAGAATGTCGCGCCAGGCCTGTTGCAAATCAAGCACATGTACATCGGGCAAGCGCGGCTGCAGGGCCTGCTCGACATAAATCTGCGCGCGCACGAAATCTCGGCCGAGCTGCGCCACATCGCTGAGCTTTTGGGCGGCCAGTTTCATGCGCTCGTATTCCAGCAGTCGCCTCACCAGCTCGGCCCGCGGGTCTTCGGGCTCCTGGCCCTCGGCCGTTTTCTTCGGTGGCAACAGCATGCGCGACTTGATCTCGATCAGCATGGCCGCCATCAACAGATACTCGGCCGCCAGCTCGAGATGGGTGGCACGAATTTCCTCCACATAGCTCAGGTACTGCCGCGTGACCGCGGCCATCGGGATGTCCAGGATGTTGAAGTTCTGCTTGCGGATCAGATAGAGCAGCAGGTCCAGCGGTCCCTCGAAGGCCTCTAAAAAGACGCGCAGGGCATCGGGCGGTATGTAAAGGTCCTGTGGCAGCGCAAACAAGGGCTCGCCATAGAGCCGTGCCAGAGCCACCTGGTCGACCACTTCGGGCATGGCCGGAATGGCTGGAGATTCATCGGGGTCCGCCCCCACGGCGTTGACCACCGGCAGCGACAACTCGTCCTGCAGCGGCAGTAAGCCGCTCATTCCGGGCTCCAGGGCCGGGGGATTCTCTTGGGTCACAGAAAGAATGCGAGCAAGCGCTTACTGGCTGTTGGGATGGCCGCTGGTCTGGTAGACATAGGCCTTTTGGGCGACCCGCGCCTGCTGGAATTCGCGCTGCTCCTCGCGGTCAATCTCCGATTCCCACCAGATCGACCGTCCCTGACGTTGCTTGGACTCCAACTCTGGCTTGTGGGCCTTGAGTTGGTCGATGA
Source organism: uncultured Polaromonas sp. (assembly GCA_964488145.1). Lineage (GTDB taxonomy): Bacteria > Pseudomonadota > Gammaproteobacteria > Burkholderiales > Burkholderiaceae_C > Polaromonas. The sequence continues at coordinate 859 of CAZATV010000109.1, read as the reverse complement.
ACTCGGTGATGCCCGAGGTGTAGTGGGGACGGCGGAAGAGGGGCATGGTGAACAAGGCAGGATAGGGGTTGAGCGCGATTTTAAGCCCGTGCCTGTTGAGACGGACCCGTGACCGAGGGGCCGCCGCGATGAGGCTTTGCTCGGGTTCGATGGGGGAGCCATCCGGCGATGCATCGCGCCGAGGGCGGCGCGCCCACACCCAGCCGTCCCTGCTGAGAACCGGTCGGAGCCGCGCCCGCGCGGCGATTTCAGCGAATGCGAAGCCCGGGCTGTGCCCCCGGCCAGGGCTCGAGCAGATAGATACCCGGATGGGCCTTTTCCTGCCCATGGCTTGCGGCCAGCACCATGCCTTCGCTGATGCCGAACTTCATCTTGCGCGGCGCCAGATTGGCCACCATCACCGTCAGCTTACCTCGCAAGTCCTCGGGCTTGTAGGCCGAAGCGATCCCAGAGAACACTTGCCGCAGTCGGCCCTCGCCCACATCCAGGCTCAGGCGCAGCAACTTGGTCGATCCCTCCACCGGCTCACACGCCACGATTTTGGCGATGCGCAAATCGACTTTGGCAAAGTCATCAATGGTGATGGTCTCGGCTATCGCCTCGCCCCCAGGTAAATCGGGGTCAGATTCCGATTTCGCAGCAGCGTTGTCGTTTTGCGGTGGGGGCTCGAACAGGGCCTGCAATTGTTCGGGGGTAACCCGCTGCATCAGATGTTGGTAAGGCGTGATCGTCCGCACCGGTTCTTGCGTGTCCCAATGCTGCAGGCTCAGACCTGTGAGTTTTTCCACCTCGCCGGCCAGGTCGGGCAGCACCGGCGCCAGATAGCGGCTGAGCACCGCAAAGGCGTTGAGCAGCACCG
>CAZATV010000108.1:0-7680 GCA_964488145.1 uncultured Polaromonas sp. | reverse complement strand
TAAGCCCCCTCACCCCGGCTGAGGCTGACCTGCGATCCACGCCGATGGTCCTCCAGGGGGCTGGCGATGGCAAAGTCTTCAGCGGGCAGCCTCTGCTGCACCAGGCGAATGAACAGCCGGCTCAGCGACAGCGACTTCTCGCGCAGCGCTGCCATGGCGCCCAGGGGCTCAGCCGCTAGCAATGTGTCCAATCCGGCATCGAGGGCGGTCAGGCTCAAGATGGGCTGCGTGCCGCACTGATAGCGCGCGATGCCCGGAGCCGGGCGGTAATCGGGAGTGAAGCGAAAAGGCGCCTCGTGGCCCCACCAACCGGCCAGCGGCTGCCAGCTGCGTTCGGTGTGCTGTGGATGCACCCAGACAAAGGCCGGCGCCCCGGGACCCCCGTTGAGATACTTGTAGCCGCAACCGACTGCAAAATCAGCCTGCGCGGCATGCAGATCCACCGGCACCGCTCCGGCGCTGTGAGCCAGATCCCAGACCACCAGCGCCCCGCAGGCATGGGCCTTCGCGGTCATATCGGCCATGTCATACATCGCCCCGGTGCGATAGTTGACATGGGTGAGCATCAGGACAGCCACCCGCTCATCGAGGGCGGCCTCGACCTCCTGGCCTTCCACCAGACGCAGCTCCAGACCCTTTTGTTGGCACAGCGACTGCGCAATGTAGAGGTCGGTCGGAAAGTTGCTGCGCTCACTGAGCACCACCGTCTTGCGCGGGGCCTGCTCGCTGGCGATCTGCAGCGCGGCCCACAGCACCTTGTAGAGATTGACCGAGGTGCTGTCGACCGCAAGCACCTCTCCGGGCCGCGCGCCAATCAGGCGAGCGATTTTGTCGCCCACGCGCTGCGGCAGTTCAAACCAGCCGGCGCTGTTCCAGCTCTTGATCAGATCGCGGCCCCACTGCAGAGCCAGCGCCGTTTGCACCGCTTGCGCCGTCGCCCGAGGCAAGGCGCCCAGGGAGTTGCCGTCCAGATAGATCAGACCCGGCGGGATATCGAATTGATCGCGCAAGCCGCTCAGGCGATCCTGGCGGTCGAGCTGCTGGCAGTCCGCCAGAGTCACGGGAGAGTTCGTCATAGGAGTTTTACAGATGAAAAAAGTGGAAAAACCAGTCCTGCGGTCGGAGACTGCCCAAAAGACGGCGTCCGCTGGTCGCCGGTCTCAGAGCGGGCGCAAAATAGCTCGTACCGGACTGGCATCGGCCTGCATCCAGCGCAGGGGCAAGGCAATCAGTTCGTAATCGCCCTCGGGAACGTCGTCCAGGCAAAGGTTTTCCAGCACACGCAAATCGCGCCTTCGCAACGCCTGATGGCTGGGCAGGTCCTGGCTGGTGGCCGGATCCACACTGGCGCTGTCAATACCAATCAGCTGCACGCCCCGGTCGGCCAAGTGTTCGATTACCCGCGCATCAAGGGCGCGCAATTGAGGATCAAAAGCCTCCTGCGGGAAAGTGCGGTACGTTCGAATCAACACCCGCTCAGGCAACGCGTCGACGGCATGGGCGAGGTCTTGCACCTGCACCAGCGGGCTGGGGCCGAAGGCATGAATGACCCGGCACGGACCGATGTAAGGCTCCAGCGGCAGTTCGCCCACCGCCCTGCCCTGCGGGTCGTAATGAAGGGGGCCATCGGCATGCGCGCCCACATGACCGGACAAAGTGATGGCTGCCACATTGACCGGGCTTCCTTTTTCGATTTGCCAGGACCAGCGTTGACCGTAGGCGGTGTCACCCTCGAATACCGGAGAGGCCGGACTGACCGGCGGGGAGAGATCCCAGATTTTCTTCATGCGCGGAAATTAGCACCGCCGCAGCCCTCATGGTGTCGGTTATTTCCAACAGCCCAGCAAACATGGGAGCAGCTGGGCGTGCGTCAAACAGCCTGACAATCCCGGTTGGGTACGAAGTCTTCTCTCAAACTGGAGCCGCCGCAAGGCCCCCTGATTCAGACCATGGTTGAACGCGTGTTCATGCTGGGCGCCACCGGCACCATAGGCCGCGCGACCGTGCGGGCTCTACGGCGCCGGGGCCACGAGGTGGTGTGCCTGGTACGCCGGCCGGTCAACGGCTCCGAGTCGCATCGTCAGGCACTGGGGCACCAACTTGAGGGCGCCATCATCCGCTACGGCGATGTCTGCGACCCTCAGTCCATCGTGCGCGATGGGCTGCAAGGCGAACGCTTTGAGGTGCTTGTGTCATGCCTGGCCTCTCGCACCGGCGCGCCCGAAGACGCCTGGGCCATTGACCACCGGGCGCATCTGCACGCGCTGCAGGCTGCGCCACGGGCGGGTATCGGCCACATGATCTTGCTGTCGGCCATTTGCGTGCAAAAGCCCTTGCTTGAATTTCAGAAGGCCAAGCTGGCCTTTGAAAAAGCGCTCATGGACTGCGGCCTGAACTACTCGATTGTTCGACCCACCGCCTTTTTCAAGTCGCTCTCAGGCCAGCTCGAACGGCTGCGTCAGGGCAAGCCCTTTCTGGTTTTTGGCGATGGCCGACTGACCGCCTGCAAACCCATCAGCGACGACGATCTGGCGGACTATCTGGCCGATTGCATCGGCGATCCATCACGCCACCGAGCGGTGCTGCCTATCGGGGGTCCCGGGCCTGCCCTCACCCCCCTGGAGCAGGGGCAGCTTCTGTTCAAGGCCCTGGGCCAACCGGCACGGTTCAGGCGAGTACCCGTCGGACTGCTTGATGTCATCGTGAGTTTGCTGGACCTGGCTGGCATGTTGCTGCCCCGCTTGAAAAAAAAGGCCGCCCTGGCCCGGATTGGCCGCTATTACGCCACCGAATCGATGCTGATGCTCGATCCACAGACCGGGCGCTACGATGCGCAGGCCACCCCTTCAACGGGGCGACAAACCCTGGGCGACTTCTACCAGGCGCTGGTGGCCGGACGCGTGCAGATCGATCGCGGCGACCATGCCGTGTTCTAAGTCGGGACGCGGCGCGCAGAAGCGGGGCCGGTCGGATCCCCCCTGGGCGACACGGCCCAGGCCGTGGGGGGACAATCCGGAAAAATCTCTGCCCATGCGCTGCGTAGCCGCAAACAGCCCAAACTTTCCTTGAGGAGAAACTTTCGATGGCCCTGGAACACATCACCGTTCTGGACCTGACGCATATGTTGTCGGGGCCCTACGGCACCATGCTGCTGACCGATATGGGGGCGCGCACCATCAAGGTCGAGCCACCGGTCACTGGCGAGGGCACGCGGCGCCTGCTGGAGAAAGATCCTGACCATTCGCGAGATGGCATGGGGGCTTACTTTCTGACCCTCAACCGCAACAAGCAGAGCGTGTGCATCGACCTCAAAAGTCCGCAGGGCCGCGAGGTATTCCTGGACCTGGTGCGTCAGGCCGATGTGGTGTTTGACAACTTCAGCGTGGGCGTACCCAAGCGGCTGGGCATAGACCATGAGGCTCTGGCCGCCGTCAACCCCCGCATCATCACCTGTTCGGTGACCGGCTTTGGCGAAACCGGTCCGGACATCCACCGCCCCGCCTTTGACCAGGTGGTGCAGGCCATGGGCGGCGGCATGTCGATCACCGGCACTCCCGAGACCGGGCCCACCCGCAGCGGCATCCCCATCGGCGACCTGGGCGGCGGCCTGTTTGGCACGATCGGTGTGCTGGCTGCGCTGGCCCAGCGTGAGCAAACCGGCCGCGGCCAGCATGTAGACATCTCCATGCTCGATGCGCAGATTTCGATGCTCAATTACATGGCCACCATGTACCTGATGTCGGGCATCGTCCCCGAAGGCATAGGCAACGGGCATTTCGTCCATGTGCCCTACAACAGCTTTCCCACCTCAGACGGCCATGTGATCGTGGCCTGCATTGGCGACGCCTTTTTTGAGCGCTTTGTGCAGTTCATCGACATTGAAGAACTCAAAGACCCCGAGCTGCTCAAACAGCCGGTGCGTTTTGCCAAGAAGACACGCATTGAGGCACTGATCAGCGAAAAATTTCGCACCCAGACCACCGCCTACTGGGTGGAACAACTCGAGGCTGCGCGCATTCCCTGCGGCCCGGTGAATAACTTTGCCCAGGCCCTGAACCAGGCCCAGGTACGCGCCCGCGAGATGGTGGTACGGGTGCAACTGTCCAATGGCCAGGACCTGCAGATGCCGGGCAATCCGGTCAAGCTCTCGGACAGCCCCCAGCACCACTTCATGCGCCCGCCAGGGCTGGGCGAACACACCGACTCGGTATTGGCGGGCCTGGGCTACACCGCCGAGCAATTGACCCAGCTGCGCGCGCAAGGCGTGATTGCTTAGGAGAAACTCATGGACCGACTCATCATCACCGACGTATGCCCCCGGGACGGTTTGCAAAACCAGCCGGTGGCGATCTCAACCCAGGACAAGCTGCGGCTGATCGATCGCTTGATCAGCGCCGGCGTGCAGAGCGTGGAGGCCACCAGCTTTGTCTCGCCCAAGGCCGTGCCGCAGATGGCCGATGCGGCCGAGGTGCTCGCTGGCCTGCAGCAGGCGCACCCGGCCTTGCGCGCCTCGGTGCTGGTACCCAACCTTAAAGGGTTGGAGCGGGCGCAAGCGGCAGGGGCCAAAGAAATTGCGGTGGTGCTCTCAGCCACCGAGACCATGAACCTCAAGAACATCAACATGACCCTGCAGCAGGCCACAGAGGTCAGCGAACAAACGCTCAAGGCCGCGCAGGGCCATGGCATGAAAACGCGCGCCTATGTGGCCGTGGCCTTCGACTGCCCCTTCGAGGGCAACACCCCGCTGCCGCGTGTGGTGGAGCTGGCCCGCCGGATGCTTGAGGCTGGCGCCGACGAAGTGGTGATTGCCGACACCATAGGCGCGGCCTCACCGGGCATGGTGCGCGACCGCACCCGCGCCTTGCGCCAAGAAATCCCGATGGACCGCCTGGCCATGCACTTCCATGACACCCGCGGCATGGCGGTGGCCAATGCCTGGGCCGCGGTTGAAGAAGGTGTGCGTCGCTTTGACGCCAGCGCCGGCGGCATCGGCGGCTGCCCCTTCGCGCCGGGTGCGGCTGGCAATGTGGCTACCGAGGACCTGGCGCTGATGGCCGAGCGCAGTGGCCTGGTCACCGGCATCGACCTCATGGCCCTGCTGGAGGCGGTGGACCTGGCCGAGCAGCTGCTGCAGCGCTCGCTGGGCGGTCGCAGTGCCACCTGGCTGCGACGGCAAAGGGACAAGGCCCGTCAGGCCCAGCCCGCCTGACAACGCCCCCATCGGACGCCCTTCCGTAAAATCGGGCGATAACTCACTCCTGAGGCACTCATTCCATGACACGCACTGTCAACTGCATCAAGCTCGGTCGCGAGGCCGAAGGCCTGGACCGTCCGCCCTACCCGGGTCCCCTGGGTCAGCGCATCTGGGCCGAGGTGAGCAAGCAAGCCTGGGCCGAGTGGATCAAGCAGCAAACCATGCTGGTCAATGAGAACCGGCTCAATCTGGCCGATGCACGCGCCCGCCAATACCTGGCGCGCCAGATGGAAAAGCACTTCTTTGGCGAAGGCGCAGACACCGCCGCTGGTTACGTCCCGCCCTCGCAGACCTGACCCCGTTGCGCACATGGCCGAGCCCGTCGACTGGCTGGCCGACGGCACCCCGTCCAGCCCGCGCTTTCAGGACCGCTACCGAAGCAGTCACCAGAGCGGACGCTTGCAGGCCGAGCAGGTGTTTCTGACCGGTTGCGGCCTGCCGCGGGCCTGGCAGGGTCAGACGCAGTGGCGCATTCTTGAGAACGGCTTTGGCCTGGGCCTGAATTTTCTGGTCAGCTGGCAAGCCTGGCGCCAGGACCCGCAACGCCCCGCCCTCTTGCACTACACCGCTACCGAGGCCTACCCGGTCAGCCCCAGCGACCTGTTGCAAGCCTGCCAAGCCCACACCGACCTGCTGCCCCAGGCCCACGAACTGGCCCGGCAGTTTGCAGGGCTGCTGCCCGGCGTGCACAGGCTTGCGTTTGAGGGTGGACGGGTGATGCTCACCCTGCTCATGGGTCCGGCCGAGCGGATGCTGCGCAGCCTGGATGGACAGTTTGACAGCGTCTACCTGGATGGTTTTTCGCCCGACCGCAACCCGCAGATGTGGCAGGCTGCGCTGCTCAAGGCCATCGCTCGCCGATGCCGTCGCGGCGCCCAACTGGCCAGCTGGACGGTCGCGCGCAGCGTGCTCCAAGCGCTGGCCGAATGCGGCTTTAGCGTGGAGAAAGTCGAAGGCGCTCCGCCCAAACGCCACAACCTGCGCGCCTGCTACCAGCCTGCCTGGCAGCCGCGTGAATCGGCCCGCACCCGACCTGCGGCGCGGGCGCCCGGCAGCGCCATGGTGGTGGGCGCCGGGCTGGCCGGATCGGCGGTGGTTGCCAGCCTCAAACGCCGGGGCTGGCAGGTGCAACTGCTGGAAGCGCAGCGGCCCGCAGCCGGCGCCTCCGGTTTGCCGGTGGGGCTGCTCGGGCCTCATGTCTCGCCCGATGACGGGCTCTTGTCACGCTGGAGCCGCGCCGGACTGCGCTGCACCTGGACAGAAGCGGAGCGTCTGCTGGTGGCGCAGCAGCACTACAGCGCCTGCGGCATCTTGCAAAGACGACTCGACGCCACCGGCGCCCTGCCCCCAGACTGGCCCGAGGCCGGGCGCTACTGGAGCGAGCCTGCTGCGGCCATGAGCCGGCTTGAGCCAGCCCTGCTGGCCGGCGCCATCTGGCACGCCAGCGGCGGCTGGGTGCGGCCCTCGGCCCTGGTCAATGCCCGGCTGCATGAGGCCGGCGTGAACGCGCAAATCGCGCGGGTCGAGCAACTGCTGCGCCAAGACGGTTGGTGGCTGGCCATCGATGCATCGGGTCGGGAACGGGCCCGGGCCAACTTGGTGGTGCTGGCCAGCGCCAGCGACTGCGCGCGTCTGCTGGGCACCGTGGGCCTGGAAATCGAAGGCCTGCAAATGCTGCGCGGGCAAGTGTCCTGGGCACACGTGCAGCCGGGCGATGTGCTGCCCCCGGTGCCGGTCAATGGCCATGGTCATCTGGTGCCACAGTTCATGCATGACCAGGGGCAGACCTGCTGGCAACTGGGCGCCAGCTTCGAAAGAGACCAGACCGACCTGCAACCCAAGGCGCAAAGCCATGCCGACAACCTGAGCAAGCTGCAGCAGCTCTTACCGCAAAGCGCTCAAAGCCTGGTCCAGCGCCAAGCGCAGTCTTGGGTGGGCCTGCGCTACGCCTACAAAGACCACCTGCCCCTGATCGGCCCACTCGATGAAAGCCGCTGGCCCGGCCTGTGGCTGAGCACCGCCTACGGCTCCCGAGGTTTGGCCGGCACCGCCGTGGCGGCCGAACTGATTGCAGCTTGGCTGCACGACGAACCGCTGCCGGTGGAGGGCCGATTGGCGCAGGCGGTCTGGGCGGGGCGGGTGGTGAAGCGGGCGGGTTGAGGGCGCGGCGAGGGTGAGGTGCCTCCAAATTCAAAGCCAGCCGGGGGGGGGAAGTTGAGGGAGCGCCGCCCTCGGCGCGAGAGGGCTCCGGTTCGGTCGCCGCATCGCCGCGAGGGCGCGGCTCCTACATGACCGGATGATGCCCGGTGAGGCTCGGTGGGAGCGCCGCCCTCGGCGCGAGAGGGCCTGACCGAAGCGATCGGCTCAGTGACATTCCATCAAGTTGCCAAAACCCGCCACCTTGTCGGTGATCCCTTGCGCGCGCA
>CAZATV010000107.1:1980-8155 GCA_964488145.1 uncultured Polaromonas sp. | reverse complement strand
TGGGCGTGTTGCGCGCGCGGCAGACCTGCAGCAGGCGCCGGGTCTGGGGCTCCACGCCGTTGGCAGCATCAATCACCATCAGCGCGGCATCGACAGCGGTCAGCACCCGGTAGGTGTCCTCCGAGAAGTCTTGGTGGCCCGGGGTGTCGAGCAGGTTGATGACGCAGTCGCGATACTCCATCTGCATGACGGAGGAAGCCACCGAGATGCCCCGCTGTTTCTCGATCTCCATCCAATCGGAGGTCGCGTGGCGCGCGGCCTTGCGGGCCTTGACGCTGCCGGCGATCTGAATCGCTCCGGAGAACAGCAGCAGTTTTTCCGTCAGCGTGGTCTTGCCAGCGTCGGGGTGAGAGATGATGGCAAAGGTGCGGCGACGCTGGACCTGGCTGGCGATTTCTTCGGACATAAGCTCGCATTATCGAACGCGGATGGAGCCATCGCCGGAAGATCGTGGCTTCGACGAGATCTGCGGTCACCGCGAGCGCGGGGCTTTACTCCGGTCTCACCGAGCCTCCTAAAAGGCAGGGCGTGGGAGGGCTGCTCTCGGTGCGATGAACCTCCGGGGGCTCACCGGCTTTGAAGCCCGCCGCTCATGGCCCCTGCCACTTAAAGCGAGGTTGACGCACGCCGTTGACCTCGATTTCCTCCAGGAACATGGACGCCGGGCGGACCCAAAGGCCCTGCCGACCGTACAGGGCGCGGTAGAGCGTCATCGGCTCCCGTGTTTCGCTGTGGCGAACCGTACCCAGCACGCGGTAGGGCAGACCCTTGTAGTGCAGGTACAGGCCTGGGGGAGTTTCGATCAGTGGGGGTAAGTCTTCATCGGTCATGTTCGGTGCCTGCTCGGCTCAGTGGGACAATACGGGCATGCATCCTAAGGCGCTTCTTGAGGGCACAGCCGATCTGCTCAAGCAGGTGCTGCGCTTTGACCATCCGGCCGATTCAGTGGTCTCCCGTTTTTTTCGTGAACACCGGCTGGGCCCGCGCGAGCGTGCGACCATGGCTGAGTCGGTCTACACCGTGCTACGCCGGAAAATTCTTTTCACTTACCTGGCGCAATCGGGTTCGGGCCCGATGGAGCGCCGCTTGGCAATTCTGGGCTTTGCCGCGCCCCGAGATTTTTTGTTGAGTGCGCTCGGCCCGCAGGAAAAGCTCTGGCTGGAGCACTGTGATCAGGTGCAGCCCTCCGAACTGATGGATCTGCACCGCCACAACCTGCCGCAATGGTTGGTCGATGCGCTCAAGCCTGAACTGGGCGATGAGTTTGACGCTCTGGCCGAAAGCCTGGGTCGGCCGGCGGGTCTGGATCTGCGGGTCAATGGGATCAAGGCCAAGCGTGCCGAGGTTCAGCAGGCCCTGGCCCGCTTGGGGATTGCCGCCGAGCCCACGCCCTATTCCCCCTGGGGCCTGCGGCTGGCCGATAAGCCCCCGCTGACCCAGTTGGAGCTGTTCAAGCAGGGCGCTATCGAGGTGCAGGATGAGGGGTCGCAGCTGCTGGCGCTCTTGCTCGATGCGCGCCGCGGCGAGATGGTGGTCGATTTCTGTGCCGGTGCGGGGGGCAAGACGCTGGCCATCGGCGCGACCATGCGCAGCACCGGCCGCTTGTACGCCTTTGACACCTCGGCTCATCGGCTCGATGCGCTCAAGCCCAGGCTGGCGCGCAGTGGCTTGTCCAATGTGCATCCGGTCGCCATCGCCCACGAGCGCGATGATCGGGTCAAGCGCCTGTCGGGCAAGATGGACCGGGTGCTGGTGGACGCCCCCTGTTCAGGCTTGGGGACGCTGCGTCGCAACCCGGATCTGAAGTGGCGGCACAGCCAGCAGTCGGTCGATGAGATGGCGACCAAGCAACAGGCCATCCTGGCCAGCGCCGCCCGCCTGCTCAAGCCCGGCGGTCGTTTGGTCTACGCCACCTGCAGTCTGCTGCGGGCCGAGAACGAGGCGGTGGCTGAGCAGTTTGCGCAGTCGCACCCGGATTTCCAGCTGATCGACCCAGCAGCCTGCCTGCCCGATGAGCTGGCTCATCGGGCAGAGCTCTGCCAGGGCGGCCACCTGCGCTTGTGGCCGCACCGCCACCGCACGGATGGCTTTTTCGCGGCGGTCTGGCAGCGGCGCTGATGGGTTGACCGGGAGGCTGCGAGGCGCTTCTGCACGGCTTTTTGGGTGTCAATAGACAACCGTTCGCTTCTAAAAGATGGTTTTTAGTGAATTTATGCGCTCAATTATTGTTTTCTGACCGTTTTGGGCTGGGCTTGTGCGGGTGCTTTGCCTACAATGCGCAGGTCCGCAAGCTGCACCGCGATGGCGTGTGCCTGGGACGCAAAGGACATCCTGATGATTGTTTTTGATGCCGCGCTGGACTGGCTGGCCCATGGGCTGTGGGACGTGGCCTGGTGGCAAATCGTGCTCTACACCTTGGCGACCACTCACGTCACCATGATCAGTGTGACCGTGTTCCTGCATCGGCATCAGGCCCATCGTTCCTTGGACTTGCACCCGATCGCCTCACACTTCTTCCGGTTCTGGTTGTGGTTGGGCACTGGCCAGGTCACCAAGGAATGGGCTGCGATTCACCGCAAGCATCACGCCAAATGCGAACAGGATCAAGATCCCCACAGCCCGCATGTGCACGGCATCCGCACGGTTCTGCTGCGTGGCGCCGAACTCTACCGTGCCGAGGCCAAGAACAAGGAAACCCTGTCCCGTTATGGACATGGCACGCCGGATGACTGGATCGAGCGCAACCTCTACACCCGCTACTCATGGCAGGGCGTCGGGCTGATGATGATTCTGAACTTGGCGCTTTTCGGCATTGCCGGTCTTGTGGTGTGGGCCGTGCAGATGGCGTGGACCCCGATTACGGCGGCCGGCATCATCAACGGGGCCGGCCACTATTGGGGCTATCGTAATTTCGAGGCGGCCGATGCCAGCACCAACCTCTTGCCCTGGGGGATCGTGATTGCCGGCGAAGAGCTGCACAACAACCACCACACCTATCCCACCTCGGCCAAGCTGTCGATCAAGCCCTACGAGTTTGACATTGGCTGGATGTACATCTGCATCCTGCAGTTCCTGGGGCTGGCGACCGTCAAGAAGGTACCTCCGCGCCTGCAACTGGGGCAGGTACAGCCGGTGGCCGATGAGAAGACCCTGGAAGCGCTGATTGCGCACCGTTATGAGGTGATGGCCGGATTTGCGCGTGAGCTGCGTCGTTCGGCTCATCTGGAGCTGGCCGCGCTGAAGGCGCGGCGCGCTGATGTGTCGGTGCTCAAGGCGGCAGCGCGCTGGTTGCACCGCGACGATGACAAAGTGCCCGCCTCGGCGAGGCCGCATTTGGCCCGGGCCCGGGCTGAGCACCCGGTCCTCGACAAGATGGTCACCATGCGCGAAGAACTGCGTCAGCTCTGGATGAGCACTTCCTCATCGCGCGAACAGTTGGCGGCTGACCTCCAGGCCTGGTGCCAGCGTGCTGAGGCCAGCGGCATCGCGGCGCTGCAGCAGTTCTCCCAGAAGTTGCGCGCTGCGCGCGCCTGAGACGCCCGGCGCAGACGCGTGTGGCACGGATCGGCCTGCCGATCCGCGCCAATGCCGCCCAAGACCCTCAGGTCGACCAGATTCTCGGTGCGGGCGCGTCCATCTGCCAGGCGCAGCGGCGCCAGACCTGCCAGATTTGACGCAGCATCAGCATCGCTGGCTCGACCAAGGGCGATAAGACCCTGAGCACTATCACCTGATCGTTGGGTGAGCTCACGCCTGCCGTGGCTGCCAGGGGGTGGCCGATCAGACCGGCTCGGGTCTGGTCCAGCCAATCTTCGCGCCGCTGCCGATCGATCGGGTGGCCACCGACCCAGAACAGGGTGGCCAAGCAGCGCCGCCCAGCCAGACCCAGGGGGCTGTTCAGAAGCCGCTCATCGGCCGCATCGATCTGCGCCCGTTCCAGCCACAGCCCGGGCGCCTCGATATGCTGCAAGAAGCGGCCGCTGGCAAAGGGCTGATCCGATTGGGGCAGGCCCAAGGCGGTGACGTCCCAGCCTATCAGTTCGGCGCCGGGCGCCAGACGGATGCCCAGCCGGTTTTCCGCCTGGCATCCTGAAAAGCACAAAGCCTCCAGAGGCAGCCACTCAAGCCGAGCGCCCGCCTCCAGCTCGATTTGCGTGCGTTGCACCGCTGCTTGGCCGCTTGATCGGTAAAAGCGTGTCGCCCCGGGCGTGGTGATCAGCCCGTGCGCCTTAGCCCCGACCTTGATGCGCAGATCCAGCGTATCGCCACCCACCAGACCACCGGGCGGATGGACCAGCACGTTGTGACAGACGCTCGGGCCTTGCGGATACAGGCTCTGCAAGATGCGCAGCGGTCCCTCGTGCTGGTAGCGGGCCACGCTGCGGCCCTGTTCCAGAGCGTAGTTCAGATCCAGTCGCGCATGCCAGCTCATGGAGCCGCAGTGTACGGTTGACCGCCCTCAAGCCTGCGGCGGAAGCGGCAGGGCCGTCTTGTAGCGCACCTGTTTGAGGGCAAAACTCGAGCGGATTTTTTCAACGCCCTCAATCGGCGAGAGCTTGTCGAGGATAAAGCGCTCCAGTGCGGCCATGTCGGGTACCGCCACTCGAATCAGGTAGTCGGAGTCGCCGGTCATGAGGTAGCACTCCATCACCTCTTCATAGTCGGCCATGCGCCCTTCGAAGACCGCCAGGGCCTCCTTACTCTGCGTGCGCAGGCTGATATTGATGAAAACATTGAGCCCCAGGCCGAGTTTGCTGGCATTGACCAGCGCTACATAACGGGAGATGACCCCGGCCGCCTCCAAGGCCTTGACCCGGGCCAGGCAGGGCGAGGGCGAGAGATGGACGCGCCGGGCGAGCTCCACATTGCTCAGGCTGCCATCGCGCTGCAGTTCATCGAGCAGTCGCAGATCTATTGCATCGATTTTCATGCTGAATTCGCTTTATTCTTGGCATATTATGCTTTAAAGACTGGTTTTTTCAAGCAAAAAAGCATCAAGTTTTCGTCCCAATTACCTACAGTGCTGCGCAGGCTATCAAGGAGACACCAATGAATGCCCCTTTGCTTCCGGTCTGGCTGCAAGTGCCCGGACCCAGCGCTGATCCAGACCCTCAGGAGACGGCCGAATGGCTGGAGGCCATGACCGCTGTGGTGCAGTCCGGGCCGGACGGCCCGGCGCGGGCCCGGCATATCCTCAATCTGCTGGCCTCGCAGGCGCGTGCCATGGGCACCGGTTGGCAGCCCGATCTGAACACCCCCTACCGAAACTCGATTGCGGTGGAAGACCAGCCGGCTTTCCCGGGCGATCTGGCCATCGAGGAAAGACTGGCCTCGCTGATGCGATGGAATGCCTTGGCTATGGTGGTGCGCGCCAATCAAGCGTATGGGGATCTGGGCGGTCACATTGCCAGCTATGCCAGCGCGGCCGACTTGTTCGAGGTGGGCTTCAACCATTTCTTCCATGCGCGCGATGCGCAACATCGTGGCGACCTGGTGTTCTTCCAGCCACACAGCGCTCCCGGTGTGTATGCGCGGGCCTTCCTCGAGGGGCGTCTGAGCGAGGCCGAGTTGTCGCACTATCGGCAGGAGATTCAAGGGCTGAGCAAGGGCACACGCGGCCTGCCCAGCTATCCGCATCCTTGTCTGATGCCTGACTTCTGGCAGTTCCCCACCGGCTCGATGGGCATCGGCCCGATCAGCTCGATCTACCACGCGCGTTTCATGCGCTACCTCACGCACCGGCAGTTGCTCGACTGTGAAGGTCGCAAGGTTTGGGGCGTGTTTGGTGACGGCGAGATGGACGAGCCCGAGAGCATGAGCGCGTTGACGCTGGCGGCCCGCGAGAACCTGGACAACCTGGTTTGGGTGGTCAATTGCAATCTGCAGCGACTCGATGGCCCGGTGCGCGGCAATTTCCGCATCATCGATGAGTTGGAAAAGCTTTTTGCAGGCGCCGGCTGGCATGTGATCAAGCTGGTCTGGGGCAGCGACTGGGACGGTTTGTTCGCACGCGATGTGTCTGGGGCGCTGCTGCGGGCCTTTGCCAACACGGTCGATGGTCAGATGCAGACCTTTGCCGCCAACGACGGACGCTACAACCGCGAGCACTTCTTCGGGCAGAACCCTGAGCTGGCACGCCTGGCCCAGGGCATGACCGATGAGCAGATCGATCGCC
>CAZATV010000107.1:0-1970 GCA_964488145.1 uncultured Polaromonas sp. | reverse complement strand
GCGGAGGGCATGATCTGGTCAAGATTCACGCCGCTTATGCTGCCGCCGCGGCCCACCGGGGTCAGCCCCCCGTCATCCTGGCCCACACCAAGAAGGGTTACGGCATGGGTTCGGCGGGGCAGGGCAAGATGACCACCCATTCGCAGAAGAAGTTCGATGAGCAGGAACTGATCGAGTTTCGCAACCGCTTCAATCTGCCCCTGAGCGATGAACAGGCCAAGGCCCTGAGCTTTTACCGACCGGCCCCCGACAGCGCAGAGATGCAGTACTTGCATGCACGGCGCCAAGCGCTGGGCGGTTACTTGCCGCAGCGCCACACCACGTGCGAGTCGGTCGCCGTCCCCGAAACCGAGAGCTACGCCAGTTTTGCCTTGCGGGCCGGTGGCAAGGAAATGAGCACCACCATGGCCTTTGTGCGCATGCTGGGCAATCTGCTCAAGAGCACGCCGCTGGGGCCGCGCATCGTACCCATCGTGGCCGATGAGGCCCGCACCTTCGGCATGGCCAATTTGTTCAAGCAGGTGGGTATTTACTCCAGCGTAGGCCAGCGCTATGCGCCAGAAGATATTGGTTCAGTACTGAGCTACCGGGAGGCGCTGGACGGCCAGATTCTGGAGGAGGGCATCAGCGAAGCCGGTGCCATCGCCAGTTGGACCGCTGCAGCTACGGCCTACAGCGTGCATGGCCTGGCCATGCTGCCCTTTTATATTTATTACTCGATGTTCGGCTTTCAGCGGGTGGGCGATGCGATCTGGGCTGCCGCCGACCAAATGCCACGCGGCTTCTTGCTCGGGGCTACTTCGGGTCGCACCACCCTGGGCGGCGAGGGGCTGCAGCATCAGGATGGCAGCAGCCACCTGTGGGCCGCCACCATCCCCAATTGCAAGGCCTATGACCCCGCTTTTGCCGGCGAGCTGGCGGTGATTCTGGCCCGGGGCATGCAAGAGATGATGGTCGAGCAGCGCGATGTGTTTTATTACATCACCCTGATGAATGCCAGCTACGCCCAGCCCGATCTGCCCGCTGGCGTGCAAGAGCAGATCATTCGCGGCTGCTACCTCTATGGCCGCTATGGTCCGAGCCTCGAGACCCCTGCTTCGCGAGATCGCGTGGTCACGCTCATGGGCTCGGGCGCGATCCTCACCGAGGTGATTGCAGCGGCCCAATTGCTGGCTGCGCAGGGAGTGAGCAGCACCGTCGTGAGTGTCACCAGCTGGAGCGAGCTGGCCCGCCAGGGGCAGGCCTGCGACCGGGCCTGGCTCGAGCGGGGCGAGCGTCGTGAGACTTATCTTGCCGAGCAACTGCAGGCCACCGGTGGCCCCATCGTTGCGGCCAGTGACTATGTGCAGGCGGTACCGGAGAGCGTGCGGGCTTACCTGCCGCATGGGCGCACCTACGTGACGCTGGGCACTGACGGCTTTGGTCGCAGCGACACCCGAGCGCAACTGCGCCAGTTTTTCGGGGTCGATGCGGCCAGCATTGCCCGTGCGGCGCTACGGGCGCTGGTCTAGCTGCGGGTCAGGCCGCCAAAAACACCCCGGCCCTGCGCGGTGTCAATCGCAGCCGCTCGCCCTCACGCAGACTCAGCTGCGCAAACTGATCGCTGCTGATCTGCGCTTCGATCAGTTGGCCGTCGCCGCCGGTTTCGGCCTGCAGTTCCAGCCGTGCCACCGGACCGACCACCAGGGCCCGCTGCAGCAGGGCCGCGATGCCGCGCGCGCCGGGATGGTCGCGCTCGACCTGCAGCTCGTGCGGGCGCACATAGGCCAGCACTTGCGCATCCTGCGCCGATGGATGTTCCGGCGCGGGCACGGCCACCCCATCGAGATGCAACTGGCCTTCGTGTGCGCGGCCATGAAAGAGGTTCACATCGCCCAGAAAGCTGTAGACGAAAGGACTGGCCGGTTGTGCCCACACCTGCTCGGGCGAGCCCACTTGCTCGATGCGGCCCTGGTTCATCAGCACCACCC
>CAZATV010000106.1:0-8311 GCA_964488145.1 uncultured Polaromonas sp. | reverse complement strand
GCGGCATGATGCTCACCGGCGGCGGCGCGCTGCTGCGCGACCTCGACCGCCTGCTCAGCGAAGAAACCGGCCTGCCGGTGCTGGTGGCCGAAGACCCCCTGACCTGCGTGGTGCGGGGCTGCGGGATCGCCCTCGATCGCATGGAGCGGCTGGGGTCCATCTTCACTTCGGAGTGAGCGCGCGCGCCGCGGCCGGCGGCGTCCGAACCGCCTGACCCATGCCACTTGGAACCATCGACCGGTCGCCGCCCCCGTTTTTCAAGCAGGGGCCTTCGGCCTTGTCCCGGCTGGTCGTGCTGAGCAGCTTGGCGGTGTTCCTGATGGTGGCCGATGCCCGGCTGGGCGTGATCGATCCGCTGCGCTCGGCGCTGGTGACCGTTCTCTATCCACTGCAATGGCTGGCCCTGCAGCCGGGCCGCGGGCTGGAGGCTCTGGGCCGACATTTCGAGAGTCTCGGCCAGGCCCAGGCCGATGCACAGGATGCGCGCAAGGAGCTGGCACGTCAACTGCTGCGCGCTGGGCAGGTGGAGCAGCTGACTCAGGAAAACCAGCAGCTGCGGCAGCTGCTGGACTTGCGCCAGCGGCTCACCGGTCCGGCGCAGGCGGCTGAAGTGATTTACGAGGCGGCTGATCCCTATTCCCGCAAGGTCATCATCGACAAGGGCGCCTCTGCCGGCGTGGAAACAGGCTCGCCGGTCATTGACTCGGCCGGCGTGGTGGGGCAAGTGACGCGGGTGCACCCGCTGGTCAGCGAGGTCACTTTGTTGATCGACCGCGACCTGACCATTCCGGTACTCAATGTGCGCACTGGCCTTCGCAGCGTGGCCTATGGCGAGCCTTCAGAGGACGGGCTGGAGCTGCGCTTCATGGCCGCCAATACCGACCTTCAGGAGGGTGACCTGCTGGCCACCAGCGGCATCGATGGCATCTACCCGCCCGGTCTGCCGGTGGCGCGCGTGACGCGCATCATGCGCCGCGCCGAGTCCACCTTTGCGCGCATCCACGCCCAGCCCTTGGGCCAGGTCTCTGCCGCCCGCCACCTGCTGGTGCTCAAGCCCCTCAAGAGCCAGCTGCCGTCCCCGCCGGCTCAGGAGCCGAGTCGGACCGAAGGCGCACGCAAGGGGGGACGGTCATGATCATGCCCACCGGGCAGCAGTTGCTGCTGCCAGCCAGCCCGCTGTTCATCTGGTCCAGCCTGATCGTGGCCCTGCTGCTGACCATGCTCGGCCAGGAGCCCTGGATGCCCGACCTGCTGGCGCTGGTGCTGGTGTTCTGGACCATCCACCAGCCGCTGCGCGTGGGCATGCTGGCGGCCTTTTGTTTCGGGTTGATCATGGATGTGCATCAGGCCGGCCTGCTGGGCCAGCATGCGCTGTCCTATACCGCGCTGAGTTTTCTCTCGATCATGATTCACCGTCGCGTGCTGTGGTTCCCGGTGCCGGCGCAGGCCTTGCAGTTGCTGCCGCTGATGATGGCCGCACACATCCTGGAACTGCTGGTGCGGCTGCTCAGCGGTGGGGCCATGCCGGCCTGGTCGTTCTGGATCTCGCCGTTGCTGCAGGCGCTGCTGTGGCCCCTGGCCAGCATCGTGCTGCTGATGCCGCAAAGGCGCGCCCCCGACCCCGACCTGAACCGACCTCTTTAAGCCCCCATGACGGCTCTGCGCAATGTCGATGTCGAAATTCGGCGCTTTCGCGACCGGGTGGTGGCCGCCAGTGCGGTGGTGCTTCTGTGCTTTGGACTGCTGGCGCTGCGCCTGATCTACCTGCAAGTGTTCAAACACGAGCACTACCTGGAACAGGCCGAGAACAACCGCACGGCCATTGTCCCTATCGTGCCCAACCGTGGCCTGATCACCGACCGCAACGGCGTGGTGCTGGCCACTAACTTTTCGGCCTACACGCTGGAAATTACGCCTTCGAAGGTGCGAAATCTGGAAGAAACCCTGGAGGCTCTGTCGCAGGTGGTGGAAATCACCAACCGTGACCGGCGCCGCTTCAAGCGCATCCGGGAAGAGTTCAAGAGCCTGGAATCGGTCCCGATCCGGACCAAGCTCAGTGACGAGGAAGTGGCCCGCTTTGCTGCGCAGCGCTACCGCTTTCCGGGCGTGGACATCAAGGCGCGACTGTTCCGCAGCTACCCCTT
This sequence comes from uncultured Polaromonas sp., assembly GCA_964488145.1. Classification (GTDB taxonomy): domain Bacteria; phylum Pseudomonadota; class Gammaproteobacteria; order Burkholderiales; family Burkholderiaceae_C; genus Polaromonas. The sequence goes on along the minus strand of CAZATV010000106.1, from coordinate 6,167 downwards.
CGGAGAGGTCGGCAGCCATGTGGTGGGCTACATCGGCCGCATCAACCAGAAGGAGAAAGAGCGGATCGAAGAAGAAGATGAGTTGGGCAATTACCGGGGCACCGACTACATCGGCAAGCTCGGCATCGAGCAGGCCTACGAAAAATCATTGCACGGCATCACTGGGGTCGAGCAAATCGAAACGTCGGCCGGTGGGCGTGCGGTACGCCGCCTGGCCAGCAGCCCCTCGACCCCCGGCGACACCGTTCAACTGTCAATCGACATCAAGCTGCAAAAGCTGATCGAGGACATGTTTGGCGAGCGACGCGGGGCGCTGGTGGCCATCGACCCGCGCAACGGGCAGGTGCTGGCCTTTGTGAGCAAACCAACCTTTGACCCCAATCTTTTTGTGGAGGGGATCGACAGCGAGAGTTGGGCGGCGCTGAACGAATCGATCGACAAGCCGCTGCTCAACCGTGCGCTACGCGGCACCTATCCGCCGGGCTCGACCTACAAGCCCTTTATGGCACTGGCCGCCCTGAGCGCCGGCAAGCGCAGCGCCAGCACTGTGGTGCAGGACAGCGGCGTGTGGACCTTCGGCGGTCATCAGTTCCGCAGCCATGGCGATGGGGTGGGCGCTGTGGACATGCACCTGAGCATCGTGCGATCGAGCAATGTCTATTACTACACCCTGGCCAACGAGATGGGCGTCGATGCCATCCACGATTTCATGAAGCCCTTGGGGTTTGGCCAGCTCACCGGCATTGATGTGCTCGGCGAGGTGCGCGGTGTCTTGCCCAGCCAGGAGTGGAAGCGCAAGACCTACAAGCGCCCTGAGCAGCAGAAGTGGTATGCCGGAGAGACGATCTCGCTGGGCATAGGCCAGGGCTACAACACGTTTTCCATGCTGCAGCTGGCCCATGCCACCGCCACCCTGGCTCAGGGCGGCCAGCAGCACCGTCCGCGTCTGTTGCTGGCCACGCAGGACAGCGTGAGCCGTCAGGTGAAGGCAGCCCCTGCCGCAACGCCAGTACAGCTGGACTTCAAAGCTGAACATGTGGCAGTGATCAAGCGGGCGCTGGCCAGCGTCACACAAGAAGGCACCTCGGCCCGGGTGTTTGCCGGCGCACCCTACCTGAGCGCCGGCAAGACGGGGACGGCACAAGCGGTCTCGATCGGGCAGAAGGAGAAATACAACGCCGCCAAGCTCGAGGAACACCAGCGCGACCATTCCCTCTACATGGCCTTTGCGCCGGTGGACGCGCCGCAGATTGCGCTGGCGGTGGTGGTCGAGAACGCCGGCTTTGGTGCAGCCCATGCCGCGCCGATTGCACGACGCGTCTTCGATTACGTCTTGCTCGGTCAATACCCCAACGAGGAAGATTTGGCGGCCGTGCAGAAAGGCCAGGCGGCCGCGCCCATCGGCAAGCCCCGCGAGGCCAGCCAGGTGGATGTGATGGGCCGACCTCTGGCCACGGCCGCGGACTCTGCAGCTGCCCTGCAAAGGCCCGGAGCTGTGCCCGGCGATACACGGGTCAGCCTGAAGGCCAGCCCATCCGCACCCCGCTAGAGCCAGGTACACCGGCCCTTAACACGCATCCGGTGTGAGAGCTGCAGGCCTGATGGCCTGTCAGACGAAAGCCTGGTGAACGGTCGGCCCCGACCCAAAGATATCGCCGTGCTCTTGGGCACCGCAGCTGCCCGTGAAAAATGCTTCCGTTCAGACCCAAGAGCGGCTGCTGGACATGTCCAAGGAGGGACGGGTTCAAGTCGCAACTTACGGAGGCCCCATGCATATCGACGCGCGAGCCATGCCAGGCATCGATCAGGACTGTGACCTGTGCATCATCGGCGCGGGACCTGCGGGCATCAGCCTGGCGCGTGAATTGATCGGCAGTCGCTTGCGAGTGGTACTTCTTGAAAGCGGCGGCATGAGCTACGACCGCCAAGTGCAAGCTCTGGCGGACGGCGCCAGCACGGGCGGCATCAAGCCCTCGATCGAAGTCAATCGCCGGCAATTCGGTGGCAATGCCAATGTCTGGTGCATCGACCTTGCACCGGGGGAGAAGGGCCTGCGCCACGCGCTGTTCGACGAGGTCGATTTTCAGCACCGGCCCTGGATCGGTCACAGCGGCTGGCCGATCACCCGTGAAATGCTCATGCCCTACTGCCTGCGCGCTCAAGAGGTCTGCGGCGGGGGCCCCTGCGATTACAGCGCCGCACCCTGGGAAGAAGCCGACGCACATGCACTGCCGCTGAAAGGTACCGGGCTGGAAACCGGAATGTTCCACTTCACCCCCTTCGAGATTTTTACCAACCGCCACCGGGAGCAGCTGATGGAAGCGCAGAACGTGGCGGTCTATACCTATGCCACCGCTACCGAACTCCTGACGGACGCCAGCGGACAGCGGGTCGAGCAGGTGCGGGTGAGCGGACCGGGGCGAAAGCCCTGGCTGATGCGCGCCCGCACGGTGGTGCTGGCCGCCGGCGGCTACGAAAACGCGCGCCTGCTGCTGCTCTCACGCCGGCCCGATGGCATTGCACTGGGCAATGATCACCAGCTGGTGGGCCGTTACTACCACGATCATCTGCAGGGCCGCAGCGGCTACCTCCTGCCGGCTCACGATCAGGTGCTGGGGCAGCTGGGCCTGTACGACCTCAGGCGCAGACACGGGGCCTATGTCATGGGCTACCTCAAGCTGTCAGCCCAGGTTCAGGCGCAGGAACGGGTGGGCAACATCAACTGCTTCCTGTTTCCGAGGCCGCCCGCGCGGCAGGACCGGGCCATCGAGGCCTTCAACACGCTGCGCCGGTATCAGCTCTTTCGAGGTCGCGCCCAAGAGGCGCTGCCCGCCCCGGGGCTGCAGGACGGGCTCAAGCACTTGTGGGATCTGGCCTGCGGTCTGGACTATGTGGTGAAGGCGGTCGCGAGAGCGGCCACCGGACAACAGTCCACCGCCTACGGGATCGGTCATGGGGGCTGGTCACAGCTTAAACGGCCGGGGGACTTGTTCTCGCGGGTGGAACTGTGGCACAGCATCGAACAGACGCCGCGCTCGGAAAACCGCGTCAGCTTGGGCCAGCGACTTGACCCGCTGGGTCGACCGCAGCTGGAAGTGCACTGGCACTGGCCGGAAGAAGATGTACAGCAGACCCTGAGAGCGCAGGCCCTGTTCGCGCGCGGCCTCGAGAGCGCCGGACTGGGTCGCGTTGAACGCTACTTTGAGAAAGACGGCTCACCCCACCTGGAAAGACCCACCGGCTCACACCATCTGATGGGCACCACCCGCATGCACGCCGATGCCCGCAAAGGCGTGGTCGATGCGCAATGCCGAGTCCACGGCACCGAGAATCTTTACGTCGCTGGCAGTTCGGTCTTTCCGACCGGAGGCTACGCCAACCCGACGCTGACCCTGGTGGCGCTGGCCTTGCGCCTGGCCGATCATCTAAAGGCGGGGGCCGCTCCATTCGGCTTGGGCCGCGCAACAAAGACATCGGACAGCATGAACGAGCCACATCATCAGGTGGGCCAAGCCGCCACGGCTCATTGACGTCACAGTTGTCCGCCGCGGGGAGGAGGGCACCCGCTGCGCTCACGCCCCTGCGCTCAAGCGCACATTCGACCACTGCGCATGAAAACGGTTTTCGGCTGAAACTGGCGGTGGCGCCCGCCCATCGAGCAGCACCTTCAGGCCCGCTTGGGCACTGTCGATCAACGGCAGATTCACCCGGCTCTGCAGGGCCTGCGCATAGCCGGCCAAGCCGGCGCCCCCCATGATGATGGCGCGCACACCCGGCCGAGCGGCCTGGGTGCAGGCCTCGTGCAGACAATCGAGCGCCATCTGCGGGTTGGCCAGCAGTTCGGCTCCGCTGGGGGCCACGGTTTCGATGTGTCGCAACTGCTGCCCATATCCGAGCGCCTGGGCTAGACGCTCGAGCATCGGACGCCATCGCGCCCCGCCGGTCACGATGGCAAAAGGCCCCCAGGCTGCAGCCTGGATGAAAGAAGCCTCGGCCAGGCCAGTAACCGGGCAGGCGCTGCACTCGCGCAAGGCCCACAGCCCCGGATCTCCGAAACAGCCGATCAACACCGCATCGGGCTGGCGGCCCCCCAGGTTGAGCTGTTCCGCCCAAACCTCCAGGGCGGCGTGCGCAGCCACGGCGTGGCTGGCCTCGCAGGCGATGTAGCTGGCCCCAAAGCGCGCGGTATGCGCGTCCATTTGCCAATCCGTCGGTAACACGGGCCCGAGGGTTCGCACCAGGCGATCAGTGGTCGAGGCACTGGTGTTGGGGTTGATCAGTAGCAGTCTGCGAGAGGGTTTTGAAGTCATGATGAACTCACTGGATGACAAGCGCCGCACCCTTTGGGTGCGCGCGGCCATCTGGACCAGGGCATCGCGCACCAAAAAAAGGCGGGGGCAGCCGTTTCGCTGCGATTGCCTGGGGCGCCGAGGCACCATCGCGACCGGTCAAATGCCTGGTGGCGGTTGGCATTGTTCCTGCTGAGACGACCTCAGCCTGATGGGCTCGCAATTTTTTCTACCCCAAAACGTTCAATAGCAAGGAAGGATCTGAAGATGAAACGTCGTGAACTGCTGGCCGCCGGCACTGCCGCCCTGGCCGCCCCCTGGGTCCATGCACAGAGCGCAGGCTGGCCGAACCGCCCCATCCGTCTGATGGTGCAGTATCCCCCAGGCGGTCTGGTCGATACCGTGGCCAGGCTGATGGCTCCGCACCTGTCGCAGGCCCTGGGCCAAACCGTGGTGGTCGACAACAAGCCCGGCGCAGGCGGCCTGATTGGCACTGACCTGGCTTCCAAGCAAGCGGCCGACGGTTACACCTTGCTGGTCAGCCACGCTTCGGTGCACATCTATGCCACGGCCACCCGCAACAGCATGCCCTTTGACCCGGTGGGCGACTTTACCCACATGGGGATGCTGGTGGAGGCACCGATGACGCTGCTGGTCCGGGCCCAGTCCCCCTTCCAGAACATGGCCCAGTACATGGCCGCTGCCAAGGCCCGCCCGGTGCGCTACGGCTCCTCGGGCATCGGCTCGGCCAACCACCTCTACGGCGAGCTGCTCAAGCTCGAAGGTCCGGCGCCACAGCATGACCATGTGCCCTACCAAGGCAGCGCACCGGCCATGCAAGATCTGCTCGGCGGTCAGATCGACAGCCTGTTCGACCCCATCACCACCAACACCGCCGCGCTCAAAGGGGGTACGCTGCGTGCGCTGGCTATCTCGACCCCCACGCGCTTGCCCGCCTTCCCCAATATTCCGACCTTCGCCGAAGTGGGCTTCCCCTCCCTGACAGGCTCGCAATGGCTGGGGCTGTCCGGGCCGAAAAATCTGCCCACGCCTATCGTGCAAAAGCTCACCGCCCTGATTCCGGAGATCATGGCCAAGCCTGACATCATGTCGCGCCTGGAGGAGCTGCAAACGCTGCCGCGCAAGACCCCAGTGGTAGGTGAGGAGTTCGTCAAGCTGATCCGGGGGCAAATCGCGACCTGGACTGCGGTGGCCAAAAAGGCCAAGGTGGAGGTGATCGCCTGAGTTCGAGCCCCGGCTTACACTGCTCGCTCGGTGGGCCACCTTCGGGTGGCCCGTTTCATGGATCACCCGAGGCGACGCGCCCCGAAAAAGAAGGCCCGCCATGACCGAAGTCGATTTCGAACAATTGGGCAGCTATCCCCGCTACAAGCTGATGGCCAGCCTGATCGTGCCCCGGCCGATTGCGCTGGTCACCACGATTGGGGCCAGCGGCGTGGTCAATGCCGCCCCGTTCTCGATGTTCAACATGGTCGGCGAAGATCCGCCCATCTTGATGATCAGCATCAATCGGCTCAAGGACGGTCGCTTGAAGGATACCGCCGCCAACATTCTGCACAACGGCGAATTTGTGGTGCACATGTCCGACGAGCCCATGGCGCAAAAGATGCACGACTGTGGAGAGGCTTTTCCATCGAGCGTCAGCGAGTTGACCGCGGTCGGGCTCACCCCGGTGCCTTCGCGCTGCGTCGCGCCGCCACGCATCAAGGAATCACCGGTGGCCTTCGAATGTGTGTTGCATGAAAAGCTGGAGACCGAAAGCCGCTATGTGTTCATCGGTCGCATCCGATGGCTGGCAGCGCGGGACGGTCTGATTGACACCGAGGCCTGGCGCGTCAACTTGCGCGAGTACAGCCC
>CAZATV010000105.1:0-8358 GCA_964488145.1 uncultured Polaromonas sp. | reverse complement strand
GGGACGGTCTGATTGACACCGAGGCCTGGCGCGTCAACTTGCGCGAGTACAGCCCGGTCGCCCGCTTTGGTGCGAGCTTCTACACCCGAACCCACGACCGCTTTTCGCTCAACGACGCAGCGCACCCGTCGGCACCGGTGTCGACGGCGATCGATCAGCTGTAGTGGGCCAAGTCCCTTCGCCGCGGGGGCGTGGCTTCCACAGCCTCAGCCGAGGCCAAAAACAAGAGGGGTGAGAGCGTCGCCCCCCGGTGCGATGCGCGCAAAAAATCATCGACAATTTTGCGCCATACGACAAACCACACAGCCAATGCCAAAGGAAGTCCGATGAACCAGGATCACCCCGCCTTGCTGGCCGAGCAAAAGCGCCGCGCAGCCTTGCTGGCCCATGACATTGACGCGCTGGGCGCCCTGATGGCGCCGGGCTTGGTGTACGTGCATTCCACTGGCGGGCGCGACAGCCGGGAGAGCTATCTGGAGAGCATCAGGAGCGGCGCGCTGCGCTATCTGGCAGTGGACTTCAACGATCTGCAGGTGCATCCGCTCCCGGGTGAGGTGGCCATCGTCACCGGTCGCATGAAGGCGGCCATCGTCCGGCATGGCCAGGCACTCGATGTCAGCAGCCACTTCATGACCGCATGGGCTCGTCAAGAGGGGCACCCGCAGTGGCGGTTGTATGCCCATCAGGGCACCGCCGCCCCGTAAGGCGCGAGGCTGCCTAAGGATAGCTGGCCTTGATGGCCCCGATCAAGTCTGCGACGAACCGGTTCGCCGCATCCGCGCTGGCACCGATCCAACCGTAACGCTTCAGAGCCGTTGGTCCCGAGCCATAGATACGAATTCCGCGATCAATCGGGCCGGCCAGCAGGCCATGCGCCGCATCGTCATAAAACCAGAATTCAAGCGGCTGGCCTTCGGACTTGAGTTGCTCGCCCCACTGCTGCGGTGAAAGGCCTTGCGTACCCGGGTCGCTGCGCAGGCTACAGCGCTGCGCGGTGCCCGGTGCGGCACCCTCTGCCGGCTGATTGACCCCACAAGGGTCGGTACGCAGATACATCCAATCGTCTTCGGTCTTGCCCCCATAGTTGTCCAGCTTGCCAAAGATCATTTTGAGCGGAACCCGAATCTGATCGGGCATACCCATTCCGGCTGAGGGCGCACCTTCAGAGAACACCATACGAACATGCGCCGGGTCCACCACGGCAGCCATGTTTAAGGCCACGCTGCCGCCATTGGACAAGCCGTGAATGAACAGGCGAGAAGTGTCCACGCGAGGATGCTGTCGGGCCCAATGGTAGGCCCCTAGCGTCGCCTTAAAGATCATGCGCTGGCGAGACTCATTGGTGGCACCAGTCAGAAACAAAGATGTCCCGCGGTAGCGAAAGCCATTCATCTCGTAGGCATCGAACAGCAGCGTGGCCACACCCCTTGCATTCATGCGTCGCACCATTTCCTGCTCGGCGGAGCCAGGGCCGTTACCCCCGTGGGCAATGATCATCAAGGGTGGCTTTTCGCCCAGCTTATCGGCAAAAAAGCTGGGCATAGACAACTGTACCGAGCGATGGCAAGGATCGAATTGGGCCAGCGGCCCAGCCACGCGGTGAAAGCCGGCACGAATCTCGACCAAGCGCGCCACATCGGGGGGCGCTGGATTGCAGTCGGATTGCGCCTGGGCTGCAGCGACCAGCAGCAGCGTCGACACCGAAGCACGAGTGAAGTCACGGGCCCCAAAAAACAGCATCCGGCGAGCCTCCTTGGTGACTTTACGACCGCTGCGCGCCCCCTAGGCCCGGACAGCGCGCGCCCGACCCTGTCGCACTCTGCTTAATTCTGCCTTAATCCCGCGCGACCAGAATCGCTTTCGTAGACGTACACCTATGAATCACGAAGGATCCGAGATGTTGGCTTTGGCAAGACTTGATGCAGCCTCCAGCACCGCCCCAGACTCGGGGACAGAGGGGGTTGAGAAGGCGTCCCTGAGGGTGCACCCGCCCGGCAGCGCTGGACGCGAACCGGTTGAACAGTTCATCCATGGCGTTTACAAAAAAAGCTATGGCGCTTCGATCCAAAGCTATGCGCCGGTTCTGCTCAGCCTGGCTGACGAGTCAGGGCGGATTTCAGCGGCCGCCGGCTATCGGATCGCCAGCACCGGCCCACTGTTCCTGGAAAGCTATCTGAGCCAACCTATCGAGTCTCTGATCCATGCGCATGCTGCCGTGCCGAGAGGGCGAATTGCAGAGGTGGGCCATCTCTCATCGACGCAATCGGGGGCCGGCAGGCGCTTGATCAAACTCATCGGACTGCATCTGGCTGATCAGGGCCTGCACTGGGTCAGCAGCACGCTCACCCAAGAGTTGCAACACTTCTTTGTGCGACTGGGGATAGCGCCAGTGGCCTTGGGCGCGGCCGATCCCGCGCGGCTTGGGGCAGAGGCTCAAGCCTGGGGGACTTACTACGACCATCATCCGGTGGTCGTGGCAGGTCGTATCGATCTGGCACTAAGCCGGCTGACCCGACGGCAGATCGGCTGATGCAAACCCTTCTGGAAGACGGTCGCCGCAGCTGGTCGGCCGACGACCTGCTTGAGGCCAGACAGATGGCGCAAGAGGTGTTACAAAACATCGGCGGCCGGGTCGTGGCCAGCCTGCTGGATAACAGCGCAACTTTTTTGGCGATCGATGAAGCCTGCGAACACGCGGGACTGATACACAGCCCCTTGCCGCTTTTTTTCTCGGCCCAGCAGATCCAGCTGGCCTTGCAATCGGCTGGCGTCGACACCGTGGTGGCCGAGCTGCCCGTGGCGGCAGCCTGGAGCGAGCTGCCCTGGAAAGAGGTGAGGGTGGCCAAGAGGCTCTTGCAAATAGCCCGGTTGCAAGCCCAAAGGGTGACCTATCCGGTAGGAACCCAAAAAATCACTTACACCTCGGGTAGCACCGGCACGCCCAAGGGGGTGTGCCTGCCACTGGTCGGTCTTCAGCAGGTGGCCGACAGCGTGATACAGGCGCTCCATCCTCTGGGCGTCACCCGCCATTTGAGCGCACTGCCCTATTCAGTGCTGCTGGAAAACGTTGCCGGACAGATGGCCGCGCGGCGTCAAGGCGCGACCCTGATCACCCTGCCGATGACCGAGCTGGGCTGGAGCGGCTCCTCCCAGTTTGATCCGGCTCTCTTCCATGCGGCGGTGGTGGCACACCAGCCGCACAGCCTGATCATGCTGCCGCAGATGCTGCGCAGCTGGTGCGCCCACCTGCAGCAAAGTCGGCAAACCGGGCCGGGCTGCCTGAAATTTGTTGCCGTAGGTGGGGCCGCTGTGGGCGCGTCCCTGCTGGCAGCCGCACATGCTCTGGAGATTCCCGCCTTTGAGGGCTATGGCTTGAGTGAGGGCGCCTCCGTACAGACGCTCAATCTGCCGGGTGCTCAGCGACCGGGTAGCGTGGGACGCGTGCTCTCGCACAGCCAGCTGCGTCTGAGCACAGATGGGGAAATTCAAATCAGGGGTAGCTTGATGGCCGGATACCTGGGGCAGTCTGAGCCCATGCCCGAATGGTGGCCCAGCGGTGATCTGGGGCAAGTCGATGCCGACGGCTATGTGTATGTCCGGGGTCGTAAGAAGAATATCCTGATCAGCGCCTATGGCCGCAACATCTCCCCCGAATGGGTCGAGACCACCCTGTCCAGCCAAACGAATATCCTGCAAGCCGTAGTCTTCGGTGAGGGTGAACCGAACTTGTGGGCCGTGATCTGGCCGACCAGGTCCGAGACTTCCAACCCAGAGTTGCAAGAGGCCATCGACCAGGCTAACTCCACGCTGCCAGACTACGCGCGGATCGGCCGGTGGGTTCGTGCAAATGCAGGTTTCGATGTCCACAGCGGCTACGCCACCGCCAATGGCCGCCCCCGGCGGGCATTCATCTTCGCAGCCCACGCGCCGGTCGGCTCCTTTCCTTCACAAACCACCGCATGACTTCAACATGAGCTTTTATGCCCGTCTGGTCGCAGAGACCGCCCCCGCCCGAAGCACCCTGATTGCAACACCCATCATCCAGGGGGCGCTAAAGCGCTCAGAGGTATCGTTGCCGAGCTATCTGGCTTTCTTGACGGAGGCCTATCACCATGTCAAACACACGGTGCCTCTGCTGCGTGCCACCAGGGCCGCTCTGCGTTCGCATCAGAAATGGCTTGAAAAACCCCTTGACGAGTACATCGAGGAGGAATCGGGCCATGATGAATGGATATTGAACGACATTCGTGCCTGCGGCGCTGACGCCGAGCGGGTCCGCTCAGGCCAGCCCTCACGGGCGACCGCCGCCATGGTGGCCCATGCTTACGCGATCACCGCAGGCGGCAACCCTCTGGGCTTTTTTGGCATGGTGTATGTGCTTGAAGGCACCAGCGTAGCCTTGGCCTTGCAGGCAGCGGACGCGATTCAGAAGCCACTGGCGCTTCCGGATCAGGCGTTTAGCTACCTCCGCTCACATGGGCATCTCGACCAGGAGCATACGGCGCACTTTGCGATGCTGATGGACGAGGTCCATGAGCCGCACGATCAGCAGGCCATCGTGGACTCAGCCCGTGTGTTTTACCAGCTCTACGGAGACATCTTTCGTGGCCTTCCCATGCCCACTCCGACCCACATCGAGGTCCGGGCATGAAGGCCGCTCACACCCACGTCTTGCTGACCGGCGCCAGCGGCGGCATCGGTCAGGCCATGAGCAAAGCCCTACTGCATAGCGGGGCGCAGGTACTGGGCGTCAGCCGAAAGCCGCAAACGTCAAAGCAGGCGGGCCTGACTTGGGTCCAGGCCGACGTAACCCGCAGCGCGGGCATTTCGGCCATCGCTGCCGCAGCTCGACTCCACCCGATTAATGTGGTGGTGCATGCGGCCGGAATACCTGGCTTCGGTGCCCTGCATCGCTTGAGCCCTGAGCAAATACAGTCAGTTCTACAAGCCAACCTGGCTGCGCCCATGCTTTTGACACAGGCCCTGCTGCCCGGACTGATGCAAAGGCCCAGCGCCCAAATTGTCTTCGTCGGCTCGACGCTGGGGCGCATCGGCCTGCCAGGCTTTAGCCTCTACGGCGCCAGCAAGGCAGGTCTGCATGGTTTTGCCGAGGCTCTGCGCAGAGAACTGGCCGACAGCCCGGTGCGGGTTCAGCTGCTGGCACCCCGCAGCACACGCACAACTTTCAATGAGGCGCAGGCCCAGGCCTACAACGAGGCTACCGGGGCCAACAGCGACGATGCCCAAAGGGTGGCGCAGGCTCTGATCGGCCTGATCGAAAGCGAGTCGAGCGAGCGCTACATCGGCTGGCCCGAGCGCTTGGCAGTCCGTCTCAACGGCGCCTTCCCAACTTGGCTCGATGGCAGTTTCCAAGCACACCGGCGTCACCTGTCGGCTGCTTCAACCTCTGTTCAAGAAGGAGAACCGTGATGAAAAAAGTTCTTGTGGGGCTTGCCCTGCTGGCCCTGAGTCTGCCCCTGATCAGCCAAGCGGCGCCGATGGACGACGCGGTAGCAGAGTTGCAACGCGAATGGGAGGTCATTCGCTACCAAACGCCGGCCTCCGAGCGAGCCAAACGTTTGGAGGTTCTGGCCGAGAAGGCCCGGCAAGTCAGCACGACACATGCCGGCCGCAGCGAGCCCTTGGTCTGGGAGGGCATCATCGTGAGTTCCCTGGCCGGAGAAAAGGGCGGTCTGGGAGCGCTGAGCCTGGCCAAGCAGGCCAAGGCCCTCTATGAGCAAGCCATCGCGATCAACGGAAAAGCGCTAGACGGCTCGGCCTACAACAGTCTGGGCGTGCTCTATTACAAAGTGCCCGGCTGGCCGCTTGCCTTTGGCGACAAGGCCAAGGCCGAGGAATTGCTGAAGAAGGCGCTGGAGATCAACCCAAGTGGCATCGACAGCAACTTCTTTTACGGGGAATTTCTCATTGAAAACAAGCGCATCACCGAGGGCATCACGCATTTGGAGCGCGTCTTGCAGGCACCAGCCCGATCCGGTCGCCACATCGCCGATACGGGTCGCCGCGAAGAGGCCCGAACCCTGCTAGCCAAAGCCGCAGGCAAGTAAAGGGACTCAACCGCCGCGTAATTCGGCCACCCAAACTGAGTCGTGCTCGGGCGGGCGATAACGCAGGACAAGCCCGTGCAATTGGGCAATCCGCAGGGCAATGGAAACCCCCAAACCGCTGCCCGCCTCAGGCTGACCCTCCGGGCGGTAGAAGCGTTCTCCAAGACGCGCGCGTCGATCGGGTTGAAGTCCCTCGGCTTCGTTTTCCACCGAGACTCGATCACCGGCAAAGCGCAACGTGACCGTACTGCCGATCGGCGAGTAGCGGCAGGCGTTGTCGAGCAGATTGCGCAGCAAGACCGACATGAGTTGCGGGTCTCCGCGCCACAGCGGCCCCTGTTGCTCCGGCGCGTCGGGCCACAGACATTCCAGCTGGATCCGGCGCCGCTCGACCAGTGGCAAAACCGCAGTGATGGCCTCGCGAGCGAGGTCGGCCCACTGCAGCGAATCTTGCTTTTGCAAACCTTGGGCCGCGTCCAGCCGCGACAGGCGCAGCAACTGATCCACCAGACGGTTCATGCGGTCGATCCCCGCTCGCATGGCCTCCTTAGCTCGCACCCGCTCGGCGGAATCGACGGTACGGTCGAGTCGCTCCCACTGGGCGCTGAGTACCGCCAAGGGTGTGCGCAACTCGTGGGCGGCATCTGCCGTGAATCGCCGCTCGCGCTCCAAGGTGCCTGCGATGCGCTCGAACAATTCATTCATGGCCTGCAGCATAGGCTGCAATTCCACCGGCGCCGAAGCGACCGGCAGGGGATCAAGGTCATGCGCGCGCCGGCGTTGCAGATTACGGGTCAAGTCGCGCACCGGGGTCAAAGCCTGCCGCACCGCCCAGCCCATGGCCCCTAGCAGAACCGGAAGCATCAACAGCCAGGCAATAAGCTGACTGCCGATCAACTCATAGACGAGTTCATCGCGCTCATGCAGGCTCTGTCCCGCTGCAACCACCCAGGCGCCATCGGGAGCCTGCAGGTAATACGCCCGCCAGGGCTTGGCATTGATCTGCAGATCAACAAAGCCCACCCGGTCCGGGCTTCGCGGCAGCTGCGCCCCTTCCCGATCCACGAGAACGGGCCTGCCCTCGCGATCCCAAACTGCAACCGCAAAATCGTCCAGGTCGGCTGCTCCGCCGGGCCCCGCTACCGGCCAATCTGACACAAAAGCCTGAGGGCCGACGCCCACCAAGGTCAGCTGTATTTGCCGAGCGAGCCGGATCATTTCCGAATCAAACAGCTCGTTGACTTCGGCTCGTGCCTGAAACAAGGAAACGGCTACCGCCAACAGCCAGACCGCAGGCGCGCTAATGAGCAGATACACCATCAAGCGCCGTCGCAGACTCATGAGAGCTCCTCGGTTGAGCCCAGGGCGTAGCCCAGCCCGCGGATAGTGCGAACGAGATGCGGCGCTATCTTGCGCCGCAGGTGGTGAATGTGCACTTCGAGCGCATTGCTTTCCGGCTCCCCGCCTCGCCAGTCGTAAAGCTGCTCAAGCAACTGTGCCTTGGATAACACCTTGCTGGGGTTCTTGAGGAACACCTCCAACAACACGATCTCTCGTGCCGTCAGTTCTACAGGCTGGGCGCGCCACAGCACCGCCTTACTGGCAGGTTTGTAAGTCAGCGCGCCGTGGGTCCAGTCCGGCTGGGGCAAGCGCCCACCCGCGCGCCGCATCACGGCGCGCAGGCGCGCATCAAGCTCGCTCAGGGAAATGGGTTTGATGAGGTAGTCGTCGGCACCGACATCCAGCCCCTCGATGCGCTGATCTATCGCATCGCGCGCCGTCAAAACAAGAATGGGCACGGATCTGCCTTGGGTTCGCCAGCGCCGCAGCCATACCAGCCCGTCGGCATCGGGCAGGCCCAGATCCAAAACAACAGCGTCGTAAGTGGTGTCACCCAGCGCTGCATCAGCCTGCGCCCCAGCAGTGAACCAGTCCACGACGTGGCCCTCGTCCCGCAGGCCGGCGCTCAAAGCTTCGCCCAACTGAGCATCGTCTTCAAGAACAAGCAGGCGCATGGGTAGGGGCTCGGCTCAGGTGAGGGCTCGCTGGCAACGTTTGTCCACCCGGCTGCCTGGCATCTTAATGGATGGGTCCCTACGGCCCGAAGCCGGCGCCTGGGTCAGAGGCGCTCCCCGGGGTCTGCAAAGTGCCAGAGGGACAAACCTTGATATCAGCGTTAAAGTCTGTATTTTGCGCGGGTAACCCATGCCAGCAGACCCTCCTAGCAGCGCCGCAAACGGCGCAAGCGCCCCGGTGTCTTCACCCGGGCATATCCGGCTGACGTCCCATT
>CAZATV010000104.1:0-8554 GCA_964488145.1 uncultured Polaromonas sp. | reverse complement strand
GACAACGAGCGCTACGAAAGCAATTGCTGCTCTCTTGTTGAATTCGCTGGAAAAATCATGCTGCGCGAAACCGCTCAGCGCTGGGTGGCCCGTGCGATCACCGGCACGGTCACCTTGGAACTGCGCCGCGGCAACGACTACAGCATCCTGAATACCGAGTCGCCCAACCTGACCTACGCCCCTGAGCGCCTGTCCATGGAAAAAGTGGAAGACGCGCCCTTCAGCCCGCTCGATCGCATTGGCCAACTGACCCTGCGCAACCTCGATATCACCGACACGCGCGGCAAGCTCGGCATCTACGCTCACGCCGGCTTGCTCTCCAGCGGCGAAGGCCCGCACATCTACAAGCTCGAAGGCAGCGGCAAGAACTGAGGTCCGATCAAGCCCCAAGAAAAACGGCCCGCGGGCCGTTTTTCTTTAACGGGGTCTGACCCCGCTTTAAATGGGGTCAGACCCCGTTACGCAATTGTCAATCGCGGACATCGGCCACCGGCTGCTGGCCGAAGTCCGACCGCGCCAAAAAAGCCAGCAGCCGCTCGGCCGCGGCCTCGGGCGAGGTCAGCATGCCCTGGAGATGCAGGCCCTCAAAGCCCGGTCGGTCGGGGAAATCGGTGTCCGATGCTCCACGCAGTTGGACCTGCATGTCGGTATCGATCACGCCCGGTGCCAGTGAACACACCCGGGCGCCGTTGGGCAGGCGCGCTTCATCGAGCGCTAGGCAGCGGGTGAAGTGGTCCATGCCCGCCTTGGCCGCGCAATAGGCCGACTGTGAGGCCATCGCCCGACGCCCCAGCCCCGAGGAAATATTGAGGATGCGCCGCTGCGCAGGCCAGTCGGCGGTCGCGGCCAGAAAGGCCGCGCATAACTGCATGGGGGTTTCCAGATCCACCCGCAGCGCCCGCGCCAGATCTTCAGGCTGGGCGCGGGACAAGGGCACAATCGCCGGGATCAGCCCGGCGTTGTTAATCAGGGTCACGCTGCGCCAGGGCTGGGCCGATTGCCCTTCAAGCCAGGCTCGCAGGCGCCGCGCCACCTCCGAGCCCTCTGACAGATCGGCCTGCCATTCGATCAGATCGCCTGCAGCGAGAGCCGCCGGGTCCGGACCCTGCAGGCGGCCGCGTGAAATACCCAACAGCCTGTGGCCTCGGGCCAGAAGCATCTGCGCCAGGGCGCGGCCCATGCCGCGGGAATGTCCGGTGAGGACGGTCAACTCGGTCTGCATACAGCCACTCTTTCCTAGGTCCGATCAAAAAACAGGGCAGGGGCACTCACAACACCACCGGCTCGGGTTCCAGGCGCAAACCGAAACGCTCGTATACGCTGGTCTGTATGGCTCGGGCCAGGGTCATGACTTCGCCGCCGGTGACCGGATCGCTGGGACCGCCGCGGTTGACCAGCACCAGGGCCTGTTTCTCGTAGACTCCCGCCCGGCCCACGGTCTTGCCCTTCCAGCCGCAGGCATCAATCAGCCAGCCCGCAGCCAGCTTGATGCTGCCATCGGGCATGGGGTAGTGCACCACCTTCGGGTCGCGCGCGATGATGTCGGCGCACTGCTCCGGAGAGACCGTCGGGTTCTTGAAAAAGCTGCCCGCATTGCCCAGCACCGCCGGATCGGGCAGCTTGGCCCGTCGAATCTCGCAGACCCAGTTGAACAGGCGCTCGGGGCTGACCTGCGCGGGCTGAAGTCCCTCTTCAGCCCTTCGGCGCTCGAGGTCGGCATAGCCCAGGACCGCCCGCCACCCCTTGGGCAAGGCAAACCGCACACGCAAAATCAGCGCCCGCCCAGCCAAGCCCATGCCGCGAGAGCCCTCGGGCGAATGGGCCGGCGCATGCTTGAACACTGAATCCCGGTAGCCAAAAGCGCACTGGGCTGCATCCAGGGTGAAGGTCTGACCGCTGTCCAGATCCACCGCATCGAGCGAATCGAAACGATCTTGCAGTTCGACCCCGTAGGCACCGATGTTTTGCACCGGCGAGGCGCCCACGGTGCCGGGGATCAGTGCCATGTTTTCCAGTCCGGGCCACCCCTGCTGCAGCGTCCAGGCCACCAGATCGTGCCAGTTTTCACCAGCGCCGGCCTCCACGATCCAATGGCGGGCCGTCTCGCCCAGCAGCCGCCGCCCCATGATTTCGACCTTGAGCACCAAGGGCTTGACGTCACCGGTCAGCACGATATTGCTGCCGCCACCCAAAACAAACTTCGGTCGGCTGCGCAGCGCCGGGTCGGCCAGTACCGCCCGAACATCTTCAGCGCTGCGAATACGCACCAGCTCCTGCGCCCTGGCGGCAATGCCAAAGGTGTTGTGCGGCTGAAGCGCAAGCTGTTTCTCGACTAACATTTAAGAATTGTCGCATCACCACTTTCCGCGGACGAGCCCTCCATGCCCTCCTTCGACACCGTTCTTGAAGCCGATCTGGTCAAACTCAAAAACGCGGTAGAAAACGCCGCCAAGGAGATCGGCACGCGCTTTGACTTCAAGGGTACGGCCGCATCCCTTGAGATCAAGGACAAGGACATCACCCTGATCGGCGATGGCGACTTCCAGATCGATCAGATCAACGACATCCTGCGCAGCAAGCTGGCCAAGGCCGGCGTGGATGTGCGCTTTCTGGACCTGGGCAAGATCGAGAAGATTGGCGGCGACAAGGTCAAACAGGTCAACAAAGTGCGCAACGGCATCGCCGGCGAAGACGCCAAGAAAATCCAGCAGCTCATCAAGGGCAGCAAGCTCAAGGTGCAGGCCTCGATTCAGGGCGATGCGGTGCGCATCACGGGCGCCAAGCGCGACGACCTGCAAAGTGCCATGGCCCTGATCCGGACCGAGGTCAAGGACCTGCCCCTGAGCTTCAACAATTTCCGGGACTGAAGACGCGGTTCAGGGCTTGGCCTTGCCGCCAATTTTCGATTCCTCACCCCGGATGAGTTTGCCGATATTCTGGCGGTGACGCCAGATCAGCAGGACGCTCATCACGACCAGCATGGCCAGCACATCGCGATCGGTGTACCAGGGGCCACGGTCGCCCAGCAGATAGAAAACCGGTGCCGATAAGGCACTGACCAGGGCCGATAGTGAGGAATAACGACTCAGATAGGCCACCAGCAACCAGGTCAGCAAGACCGCCAAACCCAGCAGCCAGTGCACCCCCAGCAGCACACCGGCTGCGGTGGCCACACCCTTGCCTCCCTGAAAGCGAAAGAACACTGGGTAGAGATGGCCCAGAAAGGCCGCCAGACCCACGGCAGCGACAGTGCCCTCGCCCAGGCCGAAGGCCGCGCCCTGCCAGACCACCCAAGCCACCGGCAGCCAGCCCTTGACTGCATCGAGCAACAAGGTCAGGATCGCCGCCTTCTTGCTGCCCGATCGCAATACATTGGTCGCGCCCGGGTTCTTACTGCCGTAGCTACGCGGGTCGCTCAGCCCCATGACGCGGCTGACAATCACCGCAAAGGACAAAGAACCGATCAGATAGGCCGCCAAAACAGCGGCAAGAAAATATATCAAGACGTTCTCACTTGTCTATGGCGCACTGCACGGCTTGCGCCCCCAGCAGGCCAACGCAAATGGCGGGATCAATCCCCACCAGCAAGCCACGCCGCCCACCGTTGATCGCAATTTTAGGCAGGGCCAGTATCGTCTCTTCAACATACACCGGCATGCGCTTGCGCGTGCCAAAGGGCGAAGTCCCACCCACCAGATAACCACTGTGCCGCTGCGCCACCTCGGGTGCACAGGGCTCCACTTTCTTTGCACCGATCTGACGCGCCAGATTCTTGGTCGACACCTGCCGATTGCCATGCATCAGCACAATCAACGGCGCGCCATCCTGATCTTGCATGACCAGCGTCTTGACCACGCTGAACGGATCGAGCCCGAGCACCTGGGCACTGTGCTCGGCCCCGCCATGCTCCACATATTCATAGGGATGTTCGGTGTAGGCCACACCCCGATCGCGCAGCCACTGCGTGGCCGGCGTCTGACCGACCGCCCCCGTCTTGCCCATGCGCTCAGACCCGCGGCCTATCAAATGGCCGGATCACGCATTTCCCAGCGGATGTCATCGATTGCCTGCAGCAGTTGCGGCGAAAGCGTTGTCCCCCAGGCCTTTAGATCCTCCTCAAGCTGAGCAATCGAGGTCACCCCAATGATGGTGCTGGCCACCAAAGGCCTGTGGTAGCAAAACGCCAAGGCCATCTGCGTGGGGGTTAAGCCATGTTCACGCGCCAGCGCGTTGTAACGGCGCGCGGCCACCAAAGCGGCAGGTCGCCCCCAGCGCTGCTGGCGAACCGACTCATATTTGCTGATACGCGCCTCCTTGGGCCCCTGATCGGGATCGGTGCCGGTCTGGTCGTACTTGCCGGTGAGCAGGCCAAAGCCCAGTGGCGAATAGGCCAGCAATGACACATTGAGGCGATACAGACTCTCGTCAAGGGCATTTTCGACCGAGCGATTGATCAGGCAATACGGGTTTTGCACCGAGGCTACGCGCGGCAATCCAAGCTGCTCGGCCAGCCGCACGAATTCATGCACCCCATAGGGCGTTTCGTTGGAAAGCCCAATGGCCCGGACCTTACCCGCCTTGACCAACTCGCCCAGGGCCTGCAATTGCTCCAAGATCGGCGTCACCGGAAGATCCTTGGCGCGATCGAAATACATCAAGCCAAAGGCGGGCACGTGCCGTACCGGCCAGTGAATCTGATAGAGGTCGATCACATCGGTGCGCAGGCGCCTGAGGCTGTCATGACAGGCAGTGATGATGTCCTGCCCCGTCAGATCGGTCTTGCCGCCGCGCACCCAGGGCACCCGGGCTGGACCGGCCACCTTGGTGGCAATCACCAGCTTGCTGCGTGCACCCGGTCGTCGGGCCAGCCAGTTTCCGATGTAAGTCTCGGTGCGGGTGAAGGTCTCGGCCTTGGTCGGCACGGAGTACATCTCGGCGGTATCCAGAAAATGGATGCCCAGGTCCAGGCTGCGATCCAAGATGGCATGGGTCGTCGGCTCATCGACCTGCTCGCCAAAGGTCATGGTGCCCAGACAGATCGGGGTCACCTTCAAGTCGCTGGTGCCCAGGTTAACGAGTTGCATGTGTACGCCCCTATGCCCGTGTCGGAAATGTTTTGCTAAGAACACTTAGCAAGCGCAGTTTAATCCCAGCGCAGGAAGGCCATGGCTGCAAGGGCGGCTCCTGCAAGCCGTGGATGACTGCTCGGGCGCGGCCGGTGAACCTGCGCTCAGCCGGACGAGGCGCGAAAGCGTTCTTCTTCCTGAAGTCGCAGCACCCGCCTCTGTACCTTGCCGGTGGTGGTCATCGGCAATTGATCGATGAATTCGACCTCCTTCGGGTACTCATAGGGCGCCAGCAGACCCCGCACATGCGCCTGCAGCGCGGCGGTGACTTCAGCGTCGAACTGCGCCCGCGCCGGGCCCTGCGGGCGCTGCGCCAAATAATCGGGCGACAGCACCACATACGCCTTGACCAAAGCGCCCCGGTCACGATCGGGCTTGGGCACCACCGCCGCATTGGCCACCGCCGGGTGTTTGACCAGGCAATTCTCGATCTCGCCCGGGCCGATGCGATAACCAGCGGCCTTGAACACATCGTCCGATCGACCCTCGTACCAGAGGTAGCCATCCTCATCCCGACGAGCCAGGTCACCGGTGCGGCACCAGGGACCGGTGTACTTGGCTGCGGTAGCCTTATCGTTCTTCCAGTACCCGAGGAAAAAAATCGGGTCAGGTCGGCCGTGCACATCCAGACGGTGCAGCGCCACATCCCCCGGCACACCCGGCGGGCACTCCCGGCCCTGCTCGTCGATCACCGCCACCCGATGACCGGGATAGGGCTTGCCCATGCTGCCCGGCCGGGCCGGCCAGCCCAGCGGCAGCCCAGGCCGGCCCGCTTGCGCCTGGCCCTGCGGGGTGCGGGCCCATTGCATGGCGCAATTGCCGACGATGTAGTTGATCTCGGTTTGCCCGAACATCTCGTTGACCACCACCCCCAAACGATCACGGCAATACGCATAGACCGCATCCCCCACCGCCTCACCAGCACTCATGATGGCCTGCAACTGCAAGCGATAACGGGTGCGCGGCTGCGGGCAGGCCTTCATCATGGCCTTGAGCGCCGTCGGAAACAAAAAAGTGTGCGTCACCCCGTGTTGCTGCATCAGCTCGAACGCCATCTCGGCGCCGAAACGCTCGGCGCAGGCAATGATGGGCCGGCCGAAGTAAAGCGTAGGCAACAGCGCATCCATCAGGCCGCCGGTCCAGGCCCAATCGGCCGGCGACCAGAACACCGCATCGGAGCGCTCATTGCGCACCCCGTCAAAGCCAAACCAGTTCTGACTGCACACAAAACCGGTCAAATTTCCCACCAGGGCCTGGTGGGGAATCAGCGCACCCTTGGGGGGGCCGGTGGTGCCGCTGGTGTAGATCAGCACCGCAGCCTCGTCGGCGCGGGTGCGCAGCGCCTCGAAACGGCCCCGCTGATCGGCCAGGGCTGCGGTGTAATCCACATCGCCACCGCAGCCGTCCACGCCGATCAGGTGCCGCAAGGCTGGGCAGTTCGGCCGCAGACCGCTCAGGGTAGCCATGGACTGCCCATCGGCAAGGGCTGCCACCGCCTCGCTGTCCTGTAGCCGAAACGCCAGCGCCTCCGGCCCGAACAGCACCGACAGCGGCATAGCCACCGCCCCCATCTGCAGCAGGGCCATATAGGCCACCGCGGTCTCAAAGCGCTGGGGCATCACAATGGCCACCCGGTCACCCCGGCGGACCCCCAGCCCCCGCAGGGTCAGGCTCAAGGCATCGGCCGAGCGCTGCAACTGGCCGTAGGTGTAGGCGCGCGGCGGCTGCCCGGGACGGTGCTCCACCACGGCCACTGCCTGCGGCTGCGTCCTGGCCCAACGCCGAGAGCAGACCTCGGCCATGTTGAAAAGATCGTCGACCTGCCAGTGCAAGCCCTGGTGCATGGCCGCGTAGTGATCCTGGGGTTCGGTTCGACGGGCGCGAGACATCGCGGCAAGGCTCCTTATGATGCGAGCTGGACGCACGATTTCACCCGCGCCCCCAGAGACCCCGCAATGTACAAAGAAAAGCGCCGCGCCCACAGCGCGTTTATCCCTATCCGTGGCCTGCAGTACCACACTTGGCAATGGAGCCTGGGCCCACCGCAGGAGCACCTGCCGCCGCTGGTCATGGTGCATGGCTGGATGGACGTGGGCGCCTCGTATCAGTTTATGGTCGATGCCTTCTCCGACGACTTCCTGCACGGTCGACGGCTGATTGCCCCCGACTGGCGCGGATTTGGCAAAACCACCACCGGCGCCGATAACTTCTGGTTCCCGGACTATCTGGCCGATCTGGACTTCCTGCTCGACGCCCTGGCGCCGGGCCAGCCGGTCGATCTGGTGGGCCACAGCATGGGGGGCAACATCACCCTGTGCTATGCGGGCGTGCGGCCCGATCGCATCCGTCGCGCGGTCAACCTCGAAGGCTTTGGTCTGGCGCAAAGCCGGCCCAGCCAGGCACCCGGGCGGTATGCGCAGTGGATGGACGAACTCAAGGCCCTGCACAGGGGGCAACTGGACCTGCGAAGCTACGCCGACGCGCCCTCGGTGGCCCGCCGCCTGATGAAAACCAACCCCCGACTGCCGGCCGACAAGGCCCAGTGGCTGGCTGGGCACTGGGCCGAGCCCGACGACCAGGGCCAATGGCGCATCCTGGGCGAGCCGGCACACAAGATCAAGAACGCTTACCTCTACCGTTGGGACGAAATGCAGGCCATCTGGCAGCGCATCACCGCCCCGGTCCTGTCGGTTGAGGCCAGCGACGATTCGCTCAGCCAATGGTGGAAGGGCACATACTCCCTGCAGGAATACCACGAAAGGCTGAAGAATATCGCGCAGGTGCGCATCGCTCGCATTGAAAACGCCGGGCACATGCTGCACCACGACCAGCCCCAAATCCTGGCCCAGACCGTCGAAGAATTTCTGGCGTGAGAAAATCGCGGATTTCGAGCGCCACACCGCGGCCCCAGGGCTCACCCGCGCGCCCCCAAAGGAACTGAACACCCATGGACGCAGAACGCATCAATCTCATCGGCAACACTCTGCAAGACCTGCATCAGCGGGTCGATGAGCTTCGGGGGTATCTTTGACTACCCTGCCAAGCAACGCAAGCTCCATGAGGTAAACGCAGCGCTGGAAGACCCCAAAGTCTGGGACAACCCCAAGCGCGCACAGGAACTGGGCAAGGAAAAGAAAACCCTCGAAGACGTGGTGCTGGTGCTCGACCGGCTGGGTGAGGAAATTTCCGACAACCTCCAATTGTTCGAGATGTCGCGCGAGGACAGCGACGAGGCCGGCCTGGTCACCATCGAAGCCGAAGCCCAACAGGTGCAGGCCGAGGTCGAAAAACTCGAGTTCCGCCGGATGTTCAGCAACCAGGCGGACCCGCTCAATGCCTTCCTGGACATACAGGCCGGGGCCGGTGGAACCGAGGCCTGCGACTGGGCCAGCATGCTGCTGCGCCAGTACCTCAAATACGCCGAGCGC
>CAZATV010000103.1:0-8599 GCA_964488145.1 uncultured Polaromonas sp. | reverse complement strand
TGTACATCCGCGTAGGCCTGAGCCAGAGCATGCCGCACCACCTGCTTGCTGGCCAAGGGGGCGCCGAAGGCCTGACGCTCCAGCACATATTCGCAGGTCCAGCGCACGGCCGATTCCATGGCACCGACCGCCGCGATGGCCACCAGCAGACGCTCCTGAGGCAGCTCATTCATCAGATAGGAAAAGCCCTTGCCCTCCTGACCCAGCAGACAGTCAGCTGGAACCCACAGGTCATCAAAAAAGAGTTCGGAGGTATCCTGCGCATGCATGCCGACCTTGTCCAGACGGCGCCCGCGCGAAAACCCGGGGCGGGTGGTGTCGATCAGGAAGAGGCTGATGCCGCGGGCCCCCAGATCGGGCTCTGTCTTGGCGGCCAGGACCACCAGATCGGCCAGTTGACCGTTGGAGATGAAGATTTTCTGGCCCTGAATACAAAAGCCACCGTCTTTCGGGACCGCTCGGGTTCGAATGGCCGCCAGATCGCTCCCTGTCCCGGGCTCGGTCATGGCAATGGCTGAGATAACCTCGCCGCGCGCCATTCGCGGCAGCCAGGCCTGCTGCTGCTGTGCGCTGCCATAGTGCAACAAGTAGGGCGCCACGATGTCCGAGTGCAGATAAAACAGCGGTCCGGTGTAGCCACTGCGAGCCAGTTCCTGTACCACCAAGGCACTGTGGCGAAAATCGGCGCCGGATCCGCCGAGCGACTCGGGCAGGCCCATGCACAGAAGACCGAGTTCACCCGCCTTGATCCAGAGCTCTCGAGAGACCTGACCGTCACGCTCCCACTGCACATGATGCGGTGCGATCTCCTTTTCGATGAATCGACGCAGGGTCTGTCGCAGCGCCGCCAGGTCCTCACTGTCTTCATCCTCCCACTGCCAAGGCAAGTTCATGCGCACATCCTCCAAAAATTGCCGACTCAACGCGGATCCTGATCTAACGCCAGGCGCACATGCGCAGTCATGGCCCGGGCAATCGCCGCCAGTGACTTTCGACCACCGGGCTTGTACCAAATGGGCACGTGATTGAGTGCGCCGATCACTTGCAGGCGCAAAAGACTCTTGTCTACGCCCCGCCGAATGGGCAGGCGGGCGATCAGCGTCTTGAACTTGCTCTCATAACTGTGGCGCAAAGCGATCAGGGCATCGCGCCGGTCGGCGGGGAAATCATGGGGCTGGACCTGAATGAACACACTGGCAAAGGGCGAGGCACCCGGCAAGGCGCCAAGCATCATTTGTAAATGGTTGAGCACCGCACGCTCGAATTGAATCCAGGGGCTCGCATCGCTGGCCAGAATGTCGTCAATCGCATGACTGACCAAGCGCACCCCTTCAGAATAAACCGCCAGCAGCAGGTCACTCTTGGCTGCGTAGTGATAGTAGATGGAGCCGGCCATCATGCCTGAGGCTTGCGCGATATCGCGCATGGTCGCCTGGGCATAGCCCTTGTCGCGAAAGACGCGGGCTGCCGCCAGGAGAAGGTCGGCGTGCCGGTTGTGGGATCGCGGCTTGCGCTGCGTCGGCTGAGCCGCCTCCCCTTCAGGCGCTTGATGCTTGGGGCGCCGCATCCTGACAAGGGTCATGGCTTTTCCGTGCCAAAAGTCTCGATCAAAGCTTGGGTGGCATTGACGAAGGGACGGGCATCGCTCATGTCAAGGATGTCCACCCAACGCTCGGCCACAAATTCTGCTGTCACCGGCCCTGGGGGCGCCTGGACACCCCGTGCCTCAAGCACCTGAACCCCGGCAAAGTGGCCCGCTCCCGCCGCGACAATATGTCCGCTTCCCGTGCAAACATCGCTGGCCAGGAACACAACTGCCGCACTGACTTTGTCCGGGCTGGCCTGCTCCATCCAGCGGGACACCCCAAGCCCCTCGGTCATACGCGTGAGCGCCACTGGAGCGACCGCATTGACCAAGATTGAGTATCGGGCGCCCTCCTCCTTGAGCGTATTCATCAAACCAATCAAACCCATCTTCGCGGCGGCATAGTTGGCTTGGCCAAAATGGCCATACAGGCCAGCCGCTGAAGTGGTCATGACGATGCGACCGTAGCCGCGCGCCTGAAACACCGGCCAGACCGCACGACTGCAGAGCGCAGAGCCCAGCAAATGGACTCGAACAACCGCCTCAAAATCAGCCGGATCCATCTTGACCAGCGATTTATCCCGTAGGAAGCCGGCATTGTTGACCAGTACATCGACGCGGCCAAAGGCCTGCATGGCTGTCTCTATCAGGGCCTGGGCACCCGCTTCGGTGGCGATGTCGCTGCCGTTGGCCACCGCGCGCCCACCCTGCGCGGTGATTTCCTCCACCACTTGCTGGGCGGCGCGACTGCTCACGCCCTGACCGTTTACGCTACCGCCCAGGTCATTGACCACCACAGCCGCTCCTCGGGCGGCCAGCGCCAGCGCATGCGACCGGCCCAGACCACCACCGGCACCGGTTACGACAGCCACACGATCGTCAAATCTCAAGCCAGGAGTCATCTGGGGGCCCAAAAGTTCAGCTACGGTACATTGCCTCGATCTCGGCAACATAGGTTGCCGCAATATTCTGCCTTCGAATCTTCATGGTTGCGGTCACCTCTCCGTCGTCATGATCGAGTTCCTTGGTCAAAAGATGGAATTTGCGCACATGCTGCACCTGGGGCATGCGACGGTTGACCCCCTCGACCTCGTCGGCAATGAGTTGGCGCACCGCTTGATGCTCGGCCAGACTCCTGAAATTGGTATACGTGATGGCTTTTTCCTCAGCCCACTTGCCCACCGTCTCCGGGTCGATCTGTATCAAGGCGCTGACAAAATGCCGCTTGTCGGCCACGATGATGGCTTCTTTGATGAAGCCGGAAAACTTGAGCATATTCTCGATCTCGCTGGGCGAGATGTTCTTGCCGCCTGCCGTGATCATGATGTCTTTCTTGCGATCGACAATCTTGATCTCCCGCCCCTGCGGTAAATCCGGGGTCTCCACCCACTGGGCGATATCGCCGGTGTGCAACCATCCCTCGGAATCAATGGCCTCGGCGGTGGCCTGAGGGTTACGGAAGTAGCCTTTGAACACCGTGGGGCCGCGCAGGAGGAGTTCACCATCGCCCGCAATGCGCGCCTCCAGGCCCGCCAGAGGCTCACCCACGCTGCCCAAAGGCGATGCACTGTCACGCTGCAAGGTGGCAATACCGGCGGTCTCGGTCATCCCATAGCCTTCGGTGATCTGCACCCCCATGATGCGAAAAAATCGCAAAAGATCTGGCGACACCGGGGCGGCTCCGGACATGGCACGGCGGCACTTGCGCAAGCCCAGGAAGTTACACAAGGCCCGGAACACCAGCAGATACCAAAGGGTGTAATACGCTTTCTGCACCCCAGTCCAGCCGGAACGTGGTTTGTCGGCAAAGCTGTCAACCGCCGAAAAAGCGCGGTCGAACAACCAACGCTGAAAAGGTCTCGCCTCGCGGATCTTCAGCACAATCGAGGCGTGCATCTTCTCCCAGATCCGGGGTACGCCCAGGAATACGGTGGGAGCAATCTCCCTGAGGTCGGCCTGAACCGTGCGCAGCGATTCGGCAAAATTGACCACCGCGCCCGACTGCATGGGTAAAGAGATGGTGAAGATTTGCTCGGCGACGTGGCACAGCGGCAAGTAGGACAGCATCGCATCGCGACCCTCGCAATGGTAAAACTGCTGGGCCCCCATGGCCATGGCGGTGATGTTGCTGTAGCTGATCATGGCCGCCTTGGGTCGACCGGTCGAGCCGGAGGTGAAGATCATCAACGCCACATCCTGCGGCCTCTGCTGGTCCAGGCGTTGCCTCTGCTGCGCATGCAGGGCCCCATCGGCCTGACGGCCCATCTCGCACACCGATGCAAAGCTGTGCCAGGGTAGGCGGGTGTAGTGGCGCAGACCTTTGGGATCGATCACGAGGAGCAAAGGGACATGATCGAGTTCCTCCAGGGCCTCCATCACCTTGTCAAGCTGCTCTTGGTCCTCGCAGACAACCGCCGAGACATCAGCCGCCTTGAGGAGATAGGCCACTTCAGCAGCGGGGCTGGTGGGGTAAATGCCGACGGTCACCAAGGCGGCCATGCCGCAACCCATCTGGGCATAGACCCATTCGCAACGGTTCTCGCTGATGATGGCCACCCGCGCCTGCGGCTCCATGCCCAAAGTCATCAGGCCGACGCCGAAGTGACGCGCCTGGGCTTCATAGTCTTTCCAGGTGATCGGACTCCAGATCCCAAATTCTTTTTGCCGCAACGCAATGCCCTGTGGCCGCTCGCGCGCCCAGTACTGCAATTTGCGGGGCAGGGTGAGATGGTCGAAATCGTTCACGAGAGCCACCGCTTTCGACGCTTGTAATGCTTGACGTCCCGAAAGCTCGCCACCGCCGCTTGGCCCTCGGAGTAGCCCAAGTAGAAGCGCTGCACGTCGGGATCATCACGCAGCCGCGACACCGGACCGTTGACCACAATCTTGCCGCCTTCCATGATGTAGGCATGGCTGCATATGTCAAAGGCGGCGAATGCATTTTGCTCGACCAGCAGCATGGAGACACCCTCTTCGCAATTGATGCGGGCGATGATGGCGAAAATCTCTTCGACCACCTTGGGGGCCAAGCCCAGCGAGGGCTCATCGAGCAGCATCAGTCTGGGCTTTCCAATCAGGGCGCGAGAGATGGCCAGCATCTGCTGCTCGCCGCCGGAGAGATAACCGGCCCTCTGCCGACGGCGTTCGGCCAGGCGGGGGAAGTAGTGAAAGAGCCGCTCGAAGTCGGGTTTGCCCGCTTCTGGCCGGCCCTTGAGGGCCAAAGTGGCGGCGACCAGGTTCTCCTCCACACTGAGGTCCTCGAAGACATGCCGCCCCTCACGCACATGCCCAATACCGCTGCGGGCAATCAGGTGCGGAGCCACCCGATGAAGGCTGCGGCCGTCCACCAGAATGTCTCCGCTGCGAACCTCGCCCTTTTCCAGGGGCAACAAGCCCGAGACCGCCTTGAGCGTCGTGGTCTTGCCCGCGCCATTGGAGCCCAAAAGGGCCACCATGGCGCCAGCAGACACCTCCAGTGACAGGCCGCGCAAGACCTGTATGGTGTGGTGATAGACCACTTCAATATTCTCGACGCGCAAGGCGGCGCCAGGGGCCTGGGACATGTCAGCCTCAGGTGGTTCGGATCCAGCCGCTGGCCGGCTCAAACAGCTTGGTTGCCGCATCAAACCGATAGATGCGGCCAGTGGCAATCTGATGACCGCGCAGATTGACCGGCAGGCCGCAGATGCCACCCGAGTCCCAATCGGTCATGGACTCCAGGGCCGCCTTCATATTCGGTCCCGTCAGGGGTCGGTTGGCCCGCAGCACGCGCTCCATGATCTCGGCAAAGATGCTGCCCACCAGCCAGCCATGGGTGTAGAAGGTACTGACGTACTTGATTTCAGGTCTGCGCTTCTGCGCAAACTGGTTGATCGTGGTCATCGCCGGCGCGTCCTTGACGTCATGGCTGTAGCGGTAGGGCATGACGCCCATCCAGCCCTCGCCCGCTGGCCCCATGGCCTCGGCGGTGGACTTGTCCATGCTCCAGATGGTGCCCATGAACTGGGTGCCGGTCATGCCCGCCTCACGCATCTGACGGATGAATTCCGGGATGGGCGCCAGCACATAGCCATGGAAGATCACGAAGTCCGGACGGGCGCGGCGCAGCCGGGCCACCTCGGCCGATACATCCACGCTGCCCGGTTTGGTGACGATTTCCTGCACCACGTTGATACCCAGCTGCTTGGCACGGCCCTTGGCCGCCTCGATCGGGTCACGACCGAATTCAGTATCGCTATAGACCAGCGCAACCGTCGGCTTGACGCCGCCCTTGGCCTGGCTGTTGATGTATTCCAGGAGGATGTAGCACATCGAGGCATAAGTCGGGCCGGCCATGAAGTAGTACGGCACCTTCTCCGGATCGGCAATGTCCGAGGCAAAGGACGGGCTGCTCGTCATCGTCGTTCCGATCTGACTGACTTCAACCGCAGCGGCTTTGGCCCAGGCGGTCGAATCGCCGTAGAAGACCGGCGGACGATGGGCGGCCATCAGCTTCTTGAAGACCGACATCGCCTGATCCATCTTGTAGGCAGAGTCCTCGCTGATGTAGCGCAGTCTGCGGCCCATGACACCCCCGCGGGCCTCGTTGCGCCACTCGCAGTAATCATTGAGGCCCATATTGAGCCCAACCCCTGCAAATGCAAAGACGCCAGTGATCGGCGGGGCTGCCGCTACCACCAGGTCCCCGGCCTGCGACCAAGTGGTCAAGGGCAGGCCCAACGCGGAAAGCCCCGTGGCTGCAGCAACGCTTTTGAGCGCGTGACGGCGTGTGCTCATGTCTGTCTCCTTCAGGTTTTAAATGGCCACAAATGGAAGAAGCGGCGCACGCGCCGCCACATTTCGACCAGGCCATGCGGTTCGAAAATCAGAAAGCCGATGATCAGGGCACCAAAGACCATTTCCCGTACCGGCGAAAGCAGCGTCATGGCATTGGGGGCCCACACTGTGACCAGGGACACCACGCCTCGCAGAGCCTCTGGCACCAGCACCATGAAGGCCGCGCCCAGGATCGCACCCAGAACAGTGCCCAGGCCACCGACGATGATGGCCGCCAGATAGAAGACCGACAGGGTGAGCGTGAAATGCTCCGGGGTAATGGCCCGATAAAAATAGCCCATCAGACCGCCGGCCACACCGGCGTAGAAGGAGCCCAGGGCAAAGGCGAGTAACTTGCCGCGAAACAGATCTATGCCCAGTACTTCGGCGGAAATGTCCTTGTCGCGAATGGCGATGAACGATCGGCCGATGTAAGTTCGAAACAGATTACGGGCGCCCAGTAGCATGATGAAGGCACAGGCCATGATCACGTAGTAGATCTCGCCTTCGGTGTTGAGAACCCAACTGCCCAACTGGGCCGGCGGCAGATTCACACCGCGTACGCCGCCGGTCACACTGTCCCACTCTCTGAAAACGAACATCAGGATGAACTGCGCCGCCAGCGTGGCAACGGCCAGGTAAAGGCCCTTGATGCGCAGCGACGGGATACCCACCACAATGCCGACCAAGGCGCTGAGCAGCCCACCGGCCGGCAAGGCCAAATAGAAGGGCACGTCCATACGCGCCAAGGCTGCGACGGTGTAACAACCGACCCCCATGAAGGCGGCATGGCCCAGGGAAATCTGACCGGCATAGCCGGTGACGATATTCAGGCCCATCGCGGCAATGACATGAATGCCGGTCAGACAGGCCAGATAAGTCAGATAGCTGCCGCCAATCCAGGGGAACAGAAGCACCAACAGTACAAAGCCGATCATCCAGCTGCGCTGAACGGGCGTGGCGAGCAAGGCCTCGTCATGGGCGTAGCTGGCTCTGAAGTCACCGATGCGCATAGCCTTCAGAGCCTTTCGATATCGCGTGTACCCAACAAACCGTAGGGCCTGACCATCAGAATGGCCAAGACCACCACATAAGGCACCAGATCGCGCGCCTTACCGCCGAAGTAACCCACTGCAATGCTCTCCAGCCAGCCGACCACCAGGCCGGCGATGATGACGCCGAGCACGCTGTCGAGCCCCCCGAGGATGACCACCGCCAGCACGCCGAGCGCCGTGGCACTGAGGGCCGGCGACAGGCTGCTGATCGAGGCGACGATGGTGCCAGCCACTGCCCCCACACAGCCGGCGAAGACCCAGGTCAGCTGCTGGGTGCGGCGCACATCGATACCCAGCGCATAGGCCGTGATCGGATCACTGGCGGCCGCCCGCATGGCGATACCGGTCCGCGAATAGCGGAAATACAGAGACAAGGCGGCAATCACCGCCAACGCCACCCAGAAGCTCCAGAAGATCGGACCGGGCATCAGGATGTCGCCCCACAGCAGGGGCTTGCGCGGCAGGATCTGCGGCATTTCCAGATTGCGCCCTCCCCAGATGGCATCCACAGCGCCGTGCATAAAGGCACCCAAGCCTATGGTGACCATCAGCACGGACACCACCGGTTGGCCCGCCAGCGGCCGCAGCACCAGGCGCTCGACCAGCAAAGCCACCAGAGCGATCCCCAGCAAACCACAGGCCACCGCCAGCCAAAGCGACAAGCCCAGCCCGGTATGGGCGGTGTAGACCAGGTAGGCCCCGAGCATCATGAACTCGCCCATGGCGAAATTGATGGCCCGGGTTCCCTTGTAGATCAGCACGAAGCCTAGGGCAACCAACGCCAGCAGGCCGCCGGAGAAGAGGCCGATCAGGGAAAACTCGATGAAGCTGATCCAGTCCATCATGCCTCCTGCGACGCGCCAACCGTACGCCCTTCGCGCGCCCCCAGATAGGCTTCGATCACATCCGGGTGGTTGCGAACCTCCTGGGGCGTGCCGCTGGCGATGAGCTGTCCGAAATTGAGAACCGCCACATGGTTGGAAATATCCATCACCATCCCCATGTCGTGCTCGATCAGCAAGATCGTCATGCCACGCTCTTCCTGCAAGTCCAGGATGAAGCGGGCCATATCTTCGGTTTCCTCCCGGTTCATGCCAGCCACCGGTTCGTCGAGCATCAAAACCTTGGGACGCATGGCCAGCGC
>CAZATV010000102.1:0-8770 GCA_964488145.1 uncultured Polaromonas sp. | reverse complement strand
CACCGGGTCGCTCTCTTGCAGATCCAGGTTCAGGAAGGGCAGCTTCAGACCCAGCTTGTTGAGCAAGGCGGTGCCCAGCTTGATGTAGGGCACATACTGCTGCATGCCCTTGGGCGTGAAGTCACCCAGGTTGAGCTCAAGGGCGCGCAATTCCATCGGCTCGGGCGGGTCTTCGCCTTCAGCGGGCTCTTCGTCGTCGATGAGGTAACCCAGAATATCCTGGAGCGTCTCGGGCAGCTTGTCCATCACCTCGAGCATGCTGAACTGCATGTAGCTCTCGCTCGGGTCCTCCTCATTGGGCTCGAAGTGAAAGAGCTCGATACCCAGTTCGTCAGCCACCGCCTGCACCGCCTCGGTCAGCGGCAGGGTCTGCTCAATGTTCAAGCCCAGCAAGCTCGCCGATACCGTCGGGTTGTATAGCCGGACCTCGCTGGGCATGGTCTTGAGCATCTCGACGAACTGCTCGACAAAGGGCACGCTCGGGCCGATGTCGGGCAGTTGCAGCTCGGGCAAGGTGATGAGCACTGGGTCTTCGTCCGAGCCCATGGGCCGGATAAAGGGCTCCATCAGCTGGTACACGCTCTCGGGCAGGATCTCCGACAGGCTGAACTCGACCAGATCAGGTGCAAGTTCGCTCAGCGGAATTTCCTTATCGATCGTGACGCCGAAGATCTTGCCGCTGATGGTTGGATCAGCGATCTTGAAGCGCTCGGGAATGACCTGGATCAGCAGCTCAAAAGCATCGTTGACCGAGTCCAGGTCGGTCAGGTCGACCTCGATCGCATCTTCGCTCGGGGTGTAGAGCAGGTCTTTGAGCGCCTGGACATCGAGGTCTTCGCCAGCCAGCAGCAGATCAATCGCTGCATCGAGGTCAATGCCCGGCAAGCTGGCCTTGACCGGCGCGAGGGCCTCATCGATGTAGTCGGAATAGGCCTCGGGCGTCTCATAACGCAGCGTGGTGCCAAAGCCGATGGCCAGCTCCTTGCCCAGGATCGTCGCCTTGAAGCTGGGCAAGGCGATGTCGAAATACTTGGGCAAAAAGGCCTTGATCTCGGGCAGGTCCTCGCCTTCGGGCAAGTCCACATACAAGCGCAGGTCCATCTCAGGCACAGCCACCGAGAAGTCACCCTCGAGCCAGGCCTCCATGTCGACCAGGTCGGTCAACTGCATGTCTTTCCAGCCCAGGGCCAGCTCCAGCCCCCAGCTCACCTCGGTAACCGGCAAGGTCTCGCCCGTCTGCAGCGCCTGCACATCGAGCTTGCCCAGGGCTTGCTGGTACTCAAGATAGGGCAGATCGACTTCCGGCAAGATGAGCTCGATGTCCAGCGAGGGGCCCTGCAAGGTGTAGGGCCCGATGTCGAGCATGGGCACGGTGATCGCAATCCCGGGCGACTGAAAGCGCACCCCCAGATCCAGCGGCACGATGCCAGCGGGCACCGGGTCGGACAGCAGCATATCGGCCAGGGTGGTGTCCTTCCAGCCCGCGCCGACCTTGATGCCAAATTCGAGCGGCTCGTCATCACTGCCCAGATCGATCGCGACCGACTCTTCAAAATACGGCAGATCGCCAATGGCAGGGCCGACCACACCCAGGTCCACCGTGGGTAACTCGAATTCGACGGTGTCAGACTCGGTGTCAACAAACGGCTCAATCAGGCTGTAGACACTTTCGGGCAGCACGTCTTCCAGGCTGAATTCGGTGAGCGTGAAGCCCAGCCATTCGCTGGAAAAGTTGTCGATCGGAACATCGAAATCGATCGGGATACCAAACACCAGACCCTGAATCTTGGGCTCGGCCAGTGCGTAGTTGCCGGGGATGATCTGAATGACCTCGAGCAGCGCCTCGTAGAGCGAATCCGGATCGGTGACATCGACCACGAGCTCCTCGCCCGTGGGCACGAACTTCATTTCATCGAGGCTGACCTCGGTGCCATTGAGCAGGGCGTCGAGACCGACATCCAGATCCAAGCCCGGCAGGCTGGCCTTGACCTTGGGCAGGCTTGTATCGATGTAGGCGGCATAGGCGTCGGGCGTTTTGAAGGTGAAGGACGTGCCAAAACCCAAGGCCATCTCGGTGCCCAGCAAGGTGAGCTTGAAAGATGGCAGCGCCACATCAAAGTACTCGGGCAAGAAGGGCGCGATCGTGCCGGCCTCGGCGCCTTCAGGCAGGTCCACATACAGGCGCAAGTCGAGCTCGGGCAACTGCGGATCGAACTCGCCGGCCAGCCAGGCCTCCATGTCGATCAGATCGAGCAGTAGGGTGTCGGCCCAGCCCACGGCCAGCTCCAGACCCCAGTCGATCATCACCGGCTCGGCGACCTCTTCGGCGGGAGCCTCTTCGGTGGGCGCCGTCGTTTCCTCGCTCGCTGCAGTCTCGGCCGTGGCCTCGTCAGTGACGGCGTCCGGGTCGGTCGCTGGGATTTCCTCGCTGACCGGCGGTATCAAGGGCACCTGCCCCAGGGCGTAGCGGTATTCGTAGTAAGGCAGCTCGGGGTTGGGCAGGATCAGCTCAAGATTGAGCTCGGGGCCTTGCACGTTGTAGCCCAGGATCTCGGTGGCACCGGCCTGAATCTTGATGCCGGTATCCAGCGCGCTGATGCCCGCCGGCTTGGCCTCGCCAGTGAGCATGTCCAGCAGGGTCGTGTCCTGCCAGCCGGCGCCGACCTTCAGACCCACGTCCCACTCCTGACCGCCCATCTCCACCGTGGTGAAGATGAATTCCTTCTCAAAGTAAGGCAGTTCGGGGTTGCTGACATCGATGACCAGGGCTTCGTCCCAGTAGTCCTCAGGCCGCTCGTCCAGGCCCTGGACCTTCATCAGGGCATCGAGGTCCATCATCGGGATCTCGATGCGCAGCGGCTCGAGTTCGGGATCAACAAAGTCTTGCAGGAACTCGGGGGTGTCGATCACGATCTCACTGCTGTAGGTCAGCTCCACCGGCTTGCCCAGCACCGTCACCCGAACCGTCGGCGGCTGGATGATGAACTGCGCGGGCAAGAAGGTCAGCGAGTCGATCTCCAGGTCGCCAAAGAAAACAGAAGCCGAGAACTCGGGCAGCAGGGGCTCAAAGCGCCCGTCGATCAGCGCGGGCAGATTGATCAGGTCAAACAGCTTGGCATCGGGCCAGCCGACCGCCGCACGCACGCCCCAGTCGTAGGCCTCGCCGCCATGATTGAGCGTGCCCAGCACTTTCTCGTAGCTGTAGTTGGGCAGCTCCGGGTTCGGGAAGATCAGCTCGAGGCTCAGCTCGGGGCCGGCACGCCCGAGCAGCGAGCCGGTGTCCAGGGTGATGCCTTGCTCGGTACCGGTAAAGCCGCCTTCCTTATCGCCGTTGACGCCCTTGATGAAATCGCCCACGCTCAGATCGCCCCAACCGCCG
Source organism: uncultured Polaromonas sp. (assembly GCA_964488145.1). Lineage (GTDB taxonomy): Bacteria > Pseudomonadota > Gammaproteobacteria > Burkholderiales > Burkholderiaceae_C > Polaromonas. The sequence goes on along the minus strand of CAZATV010000102.1, from coordinate 5,391 downwards.
GCAAACTTGAAGCCCACGTCGCTCTCGACGCCGCCCATGGGAATCGTGGTCAGCACGATTTCCTTCTCGATCGAGGGCATGGGCGACTCGAGGAAAGCCAGCACATCGCCCACAAAGCCCTTGGGCGGCAGGAGTTCGTACCACAGGCCACTGTGGTCGTAGTTCACCTCGGACAGGTCCAGCGTTTCACCCGGGCCCATGTAGCGGTAGATGCGGCCGACATTGCCGCCGGCCTCGTGGCCGTCTTCAACCATCACCTGGTCGCCAAAGACCAACTCGGTTTCGCCGTCGCCACTGCGGTAGTCGACCTGCAGGTAGTCGCCGTCGCCCTCTTCTTCGCCGGCCTCGCCGCTCGAGGTGGCGCTGACCACGGTGTCGGCCACGATCGAGGGCGCATCGTCGGCCTGTACCGTCACCGCACCGGCGACGTTCAGGGCGTATTCCTCGCTGTCTTCGGGCTGCAGGATGATGGCCTGCGCGTCGGTGCTGACCATGTTGGAGGCGAGCACGAGGCTGGCCGCCGCGCCCGCACTTTCGCTGCTGGCCTCATTGCTGGTGGTGGCCGTCAGGGTGGCCTCCATGCTGGCCAACACACTGAGGTCGCCACCAAGGTCGAGCTCGACGGTTTCGAGCTTGGCCAGCGCGACCAGCGGATCTTCGTCGCCGATTTCCGAGCCCACCAAGGCATCAACCGCCTTGAACAGCACGTTCTGCGATGCCCAGCCCATGGTGTTGAAGGCCAGGGTGGCGCCCACGGCGCTGCCACCAGAGCTCATGGTGGCGGTGTTTTCGGCGGTGATGTCGGCCACGTTGTCGGCCTGCACCGTCAGGCTGCCATCGGCCTGCACCGTACTGCGGGTGAGCAAGGCGCGGCTGGCGCCTAGCACGACGTTGTTGGCGATCAGGGCATTGACCGCCATGGGGGCTGCGGTACCGCCACCCGCGCCACCGGCAGCGCCGCCGGCAGCACCTGTCGCGCCGCCCGCATCGGCACCGGCTTCGGCGGCCGCGGGATCCTCTGGTGGACTCTCCGTACTGCCCGAGAGCACCGAACTCAAGCTGGAGGCCTCGGAGGCGGCAATGGTGACGTCGCCGGCCGCGGTCAGATCGACCCGGTCGACGCTGGCCAGCACCACGCCGCGCAGGTCATTCATCACGATCACGCCGCCCACGGCGGCACCACCACCGCTGGAGGCGCTCATGGTCACTTCGGCTTCGATGGTGCCGGCATCGGTGGCCGTGACATCCATATTGCCGCCCACCAGCAGCGCCATGCTTGCCGTGGCGCCCTCAATGGCTGCCTGCGCTGGGGTGAGCGGGCCGACCCAGGCCTGGCTGCTGGTGCTGATCTTGTTGCTGGCCAGCACCAGGCTGGCCGAGGCGCTGCCGCCGCCGGCGCTGACCTCGTTGCTGATGGTCGCGGTGATGGTGGCGCCCACCGGCGCGTCTTCTTCCTCGTCCAATCCGCCGGCCTGCACCGCCACGTCCCCACCCACGGTGAAGGTGGTGTTCAGCACCAGGGCGCTGACCACGGCGGGCTGCTCCTGACCGAGCACGTCGGTGCCCAGCAGGGTGTCCAGCGCATTGGCAAACAGGTTTTGCGACTTCCAGCCAATGGTGTTGAAGGCCAGGGTGGCCCCGACCGCAGTGCCATCGGACTCCAGGCTGGCCGAGTTGTCGGCGGTGATGGTCGAAACATTGTCGGCCTGCACCGCCAGATTGCCGTCGACGCTCAGTTCGCTGTGCGTGATTCGGGCCTGCGCCGAACTGAGCACCAGGTTGGTGGCGATCAGACCGTTGAGGGCCAATGGGCTAGCCACGGCCGCACTGCCTCCTGCACCTGCACCTGCACCTGAGTCGGCCCCGGCATCGGCGCCAGCATTGGCACCCGCATCAGTGCCTGCATCGGCACCCGCATCCGCCGCGGGATCAGCGGCCGGATCCTCGGCCGCTGCCAGGGACTTGGTCTCGCCACTGAGGGTGGCCTCGATGCTGGCCGACTCGAGCGCGAGCACGGTGAAGTCTTCGCCCGCCTGCCCCAGCACCCGGTCGACCTCGGCAAACACATCGCTGCGCACATCGTTGCGCACCACCAGGCCGCCGACGGCGGCCGCACCGCCGCTGCTGGCGACCATGCTCACATCGGCCGCCACACCCGCCTCGTCGACCGCGCTGACGGTGACACTGCCACCGGCGCTGAGCGTGACTTTTTCCGCAGCCTGCAGCGCCGGAGCCACCGTGGCCCGCGCGCGTGCGCTCAGCAGGTTGCTGGCCAAGACCATGCCGGCGGCCACGCTCGCGCCCGAGGCATTGGCTTCATTGACGATGGTCGCACTGATCTGCTCTTTGGCCTCGGCCTCGACCGAGAGGTCTCCGCCTGCAGTGAGATTGGAGTCGGAGACGGTGGCCAAAATTTGAGCGGGCTGCTCGTTTCCGATGCGGCTGCCCAGCAACGCATCAAGCGCGTTGAACAGCACGTTCTGCGCCCGCCATCCTATGGTGTTGAACGCCAGGGTCACGCCCACGGCCGCGCCATCAGCATCGGCCTTGGCGGTGTTTTCGGCCTCGATGCGGGCGGCATTGCGGGCGCGCGCCGTCAGGTCGCCGCCGGCGCTGATGTCGCTGTCCAGCACCGTGGCACGCACATCGGAGAGCACCAGATTGGTCGCAATGAGGCCCTTGAGGGCCATGGAGGCACCGGCCGCTGCTTCCTCTTCGGTAGCAGCCTCTTCTTCCGACGCCATCAATTCCTCGGCGGTCGGCTCCTCTTCGGCCGCGACTTCTTCATCGGCGGCTGCCTCTTCCTCAGCTGCGGCCTCCTCGTCGGACGGCGGCTCCTTGAGTTCAGGCAGCTCCTGATCCGACAGTAGTGCAGTGATACTCGCTGAGCCACGGGCGAGCAAGGTCACATCGCCTTCGGCCTCAATGGCTGCGCTGTCAACCAGCGCCTTGACGACGTTGCGCACATCGTTGCGTACCAGCTGCGCGCCGAGAGCAGCTTTGCCTTCGCTGCCCGTGGCCGCGCCGATACGCGCGACGATGCCCGAGGTATCGCTGGCCTTGACCAGCACATTGCCGCCAATGGCAAACACCGTGCCCGCGGGCAACTCCATCTCGCCCGCCTCGGTCTTGGGCGTGAGCAGCACATGGGAGTCGGCGCTGACCAGATTGGAAGCCAGGGTCAGGCCCACCGCCACACCGCCGCTGGACTGGACGGTGTTTTCAATCGAGGCGTTGATTTGCGGCACCGTGACCGCTGTGAGTGTGAGGTCTTCGCCCACCTCGAGCGTGGTGTTGGTGATTTCCGCACTGGACTGCGCGCTGTCGGTCTGGCCCAGCCCGTCAGTGCCGATCAAGGTGTCGATGGCAGCCGAAAAGATGTTCTGCGGCTTCCAGCCGATGGTGTTGAAAGCCAGCACCACGCCAGCGGCGGTGCCCGAGCTTTCGGTGCTGGCGGTGTTTTCGGCGTCAATGGTGGCGGTGTTTTCCGCCTCCACCCCCAGGCTGCCGCTGACGGTGACCACGCTGTCGCGTAGCGAGGCGTCGGCATCCATCAAGATGCGGTTGGTGGCAATCAAGCCGTTGGCCGCGATCGCAGTGGTCCCGCCGCCCTCACCTGAATCCGCATCAGCACCCGCATTGGCTCCGGCATCAGCGGCCGGCTCTGCCGCAGCTTCATCGCCGCCGCCCGCCGCGCCCGCTTCCTCAGACGCGGCCACCACCTCGCCGCTGAGGACGGCGGAAATTTCCGCGGTTGCAGAGGCGGTGATCGAGGCATCGCCGCCGGTGGTCAGCGTCAGGCTCCAGGCATCGGCCGCCACCTGCGAGCGCACATCGTTGAGCGAAAACACGCCGCCAGCAGCCACCGTCGAGCCCGAGCCGCCCGTCACGTTGGACGACATGGCCACTTCAGCGCTGATACCGGCATCGTCGGTGGCTGAAACCGTCAAGCCGCCACCGACGTCGAGCACCGATTGCTCAGCGCCGGCCAACTGCTTTTTGCCGTCTACAAAGGCGCGGGTGTCCGAGCGCACACGGTTGCTGGCCAGGATCATGGCCGCCCCGACCGACAGGCCGCCGCCAGCACCGCCGCCGAGCACATCGGCCGCGTTGCTGATGAGCGCCTCAATGCCCATGGTGTTTTCGGCGCTCACGCTCATCTCGCCGGCAACCGTCAGATCGCTGCCGCGCACATGGGCCTGGGTAAGCAGGGGCGAGGCGGTGGCGCCGATATCCGTGCCCAAGATGCTGTTGAGACCGGCTGCAGCGATATTGCCCATGTCCCAGCCGACCGCATTGAAGGCCAGAGAGGCGCCCGCTGCGGCGCCCGTACTGACGGCGGTACCGGCTTTGCTTTGGGCCTCGAGCGCCGCGCTGTTGACCGCCTGCACCGCCAGATCACCGTCGGTGGTCTCCAACGTGCTGTCCTCCACATAGGCCAGCACCTGTCCGTTGAACTGGTTCCAGGCAAAAGTGCCGCCGAAGGCCATTTGCATGCCCGAGCCGCTGCCCTGACCCTCAGCCGGGGTGTCGGCCGGCGCTTCGGCCCCTGTGGCTTGGCTATCAAACACCGCCATTGACTCGAGCGAGACGCTCAGCGTGCTGTCGTTGCTGGCCAGCACGGCCATTTCGCTGGCGCTTACCGTGCTGCTGATCAGATAGGCCGAGACCTTGCGATCGACGGTATTGGTGGTCGAGGCAATGCCCAACTTGAGCGTATCGAGCTTCGGGATATCGGCCGAAAAGCCTTCGCTGACGGCACTGAAAGTCGCCAGGTCTTGAGCGATCAGGGCGATTGCACCGGCGCTGCTCAGGTCGGCACCTTCAATCCAGGCCTGGGTGTTGCCCTCCACCTTGTTGCGCGCAATCTTGCCATTGGCCAGGGCACTGGTTTCGTTGAGCGCGTAGACATTGAGCGCGCCCACTTCCAGGGCAGAACTGGCAACGAAGGCCTGCACATCGTGGTCGATGTTGCTGATGTGCAGGCCCACCAGGGACGACATCACCGAGCCGTAGACACCGGCGTTCTCGCCGTCTTCATTGCCTGCGCCGTCGAAGCTGGCTGCCGAAATTTGCACCGTTCCATCAGCACTTTGGATGCGCGTGGGGTTGGAGGCGCCAGCCTCACTGCCCAGCCCAGCCACCGTCTTGCGCACCAGATCGATCTGCGTCCAGCCGAGCTCAAAGCCCTCGAGAGCCTGGCCGGCCTGGGTATCCTTGCTCAAACCGGTGATTTCGCCATCGGCCATGTCCAGCACCACCGAGGCATCGCTCCAATCGATGGCCTCGATCAGCAGTCCCACACCGAGGTTGCCTTCGTCGTCGGCCTCGGGGGTCACGCTAATATCCACACCGCCCTCGACCAGCGCCTCGGTGGTCTGCACCAGATCG
>CAZATV010000101.1:0-8770 GCA_964488145.1 uncultured Polaromonas sp. | reverse complement strand
AGGGAATGTCCTCGCCGGTGGCCCAGATCACGCTGTTGGTGGCCGATTTACGGCTCGACCCCGTGCCCACCACGTCGCCGACGTAAGCGACCAGATGACCTTTTTTCTTGAGGTCTTCAATAAACTGCATCGGTCCGCGCTTGCCGTCTTCCTCAGGCTTGAAAGCCGCATCGGGTCGGGTGTTCTTGAGCATGGCCAGATAGTGCAGCGGAATATCTGGACGACTCCAGGCATCGGGCGCAGGTGAGAGGTCGTCGGTATTGGTTTCGCCCGGCACCTTGAATACCGTCACGGTGATGGTCTTGGGTACTTCCGGCCGCGTGGTGAACCACTGCGCATCGGCCCAGCTCTGCATGACCTCCTGAGCTTTGGCATTGCCCGCCTTGCACTTTTCGGCCACATCGTGGAAGGCATCGAACATGAGCAGGGTTTTCTTCAAGCCCTCGGCGGCCACAGCGGCTACCTCGGCATCGTCGAGCAGGTCGATCAAGGGCTTGACGTTATAGCCGCCGACCATGGTGCCCAGCAGCTCGGTGGCCTTGACCTTGGAGACAAGTGCCACCGCGATATCGCCATGCGCCACTGCGGCCAGAAAGCTGGCCTTGACTTTGGCCGCATCGTCTACCCCTGGGGGGACGCGAGTGGACAGCAGCTCGACCAGAAAGGCTTCCTCCCCTTTGGGGGGAGCCTTGAGCAACTCGATCACTTCGGCCACCTGCTTGGCCGACAAAGGCAAGGGCGGGATGCCCAGGGCCGCGCGCTCTGCCACATGCGCACGATAGGTCTGCAGAAAATCGCTCATGGTTTTTCTCCTCAAAAAATTTCGTGTCTCTCAATCATGACTCAATCGAACCAGCCTTGCGCGGCCTGCGGTAATCGAACGCCGGTACGTCGGCCCCGCTCGAGCAGTTGCCAGTAGTAGCGGTAGCTGGCCCGGTCGTGCAGCCGGCCCTCAAAGCTGATCGGCGCCCACCGGGCCTGCTGAGCGGCCACCAGCAGATCGCTGGCGGTTTGCAGCTCGGCCGGATCGGGTGCAAAAGCAGCCAGGATGGGCCGGATCTGGTTGGGATGGATGCTCCACATGCGGGTGTAGCCCAGCTCGCGGGCAGCACGCTCGGCTGCCCGCTGCAGGGCTTGGGTATCGGCAAACTCGGTCACCACGCAGTGGGAGGGCACCTTGCCGCTGGCATGGCAAGCGGCGGCGATCTCCAGCTTGGCGCGCAGCACCAAGGGATGACTGAATTGCCCGCTGGCCGACATGGCCTGCGCGCCGATGGCCCCGTTGTGGCTGGAGACGAAGTCCATCAGCCCGAAGCTGATCGACTGCACCCTCGGATGGGCTGCAATCTCGAAAGCCGCATGCACCGCCCGCTGGGATTCCAGCAGCACATGCACAGGCAGGGCCGCCGCATCGGGGCCCAGCGCCCGAAGAGCGCGGTCAACCTGCTGCACATCAGCCAGCGATTCAACCTTGGGGATCATCAGGTGACTCAGCCGCCTGGCTGCGCCCCCTGCAATGATGCGCAGGTCGTCGGCAAAGCTGGCATGGTCGATTGGATGCACACGCGCCGCCACGCGCGCTTCGGGCTCGGCAGCCCGCACCAGATCGGCGACCAGGGCGGCATGCTCGGCCTCCCCACCCACCGGCGCACCGTCCTCGCAATCCAGTGTGACATCGAACACGCAAGCCCCAAACTCCTGCCGCAACTGGGCCTGCAACTGCAGGCTTTTGCGCATGCGATCGGGAACCCCGCTGTAATGGTCACACACCGGCAAAACGCCGGCGGCCGCCTGCGCATCCAGCAGGACATCGCGCGGGTGGGTCATGCCAGCAGGCCTGCTCGTCGAGGGGCCAAAGGCTCAGAGCAGGTGTGCCACGCCGGCCTGCTCGTCCTGCAGCTCCTTGAGCGTCTTGTTGATACAGGCCTGGCTGAATGCATCGATCGGCAGGCCTTCGACCACCGAGTACTCCCCGCCCGAGCAGGTCACCGGAAAACCGAACATCACCTCTTTGGGAATGCCGTACCAGCCCTGCGAGGGCACACCCATGGTGACCCAGGCCCCGTGGGTACCCAGGGCCCAATCGCGCATGTGGTCAATGGCTGCGTTGGCCGCCGAAGCCGCCGACGACAGTCCACGCGCCTCGATGATGGCCGCGCCACGCTTGCCCACTGTGGGCAGGAAGACGGTTTCGTTCCAGACTTGGTCGTTGATCATGTCCTTGACCGGCTGCCCTCCGATGGTGGCAAACCGGTAGTCGGCATACATGGTGGGCGAATGATTGCCCCAGACGCACAGTTTCTGGATATCGGCCACCGCCTTGCCGGTTTTCGCGGCCACCTGGCTGAGCGCGCGGTTGTGATCCAGGCGCAGCATCGCGGTGAAGTTCTTGGCGGGCAGATCCGGGGCCGACTTCATCGCGATGTAGGCGTTGGTGTTGGCGGGATTGCCCACCACCAGCACCTTGACATGGCGCGAGGCCGAAGCATTGAGCGCCTTGCCCTGTGCAGTGAAAATCTGGGCGTTGGCCGCCAGCAGATCAGCCCGCTCCATGCCAGGGCCGCGCGGACGAGCCCCGACCAGCAAGGCATAGTCGGTGTCCTTGAAGGCTTGCGTGGCATCGCCGTAGGCGTGCATGCCAGCCAGCAGCGGGAAAGCGCAGTCCTCGAGTTCCATCATCACGCCCTTGAGGGCTTTTTGGGCCTTCTCATCCGGAATCTCCAGCAGCTGCAGGATGACCGGCTGATCCTTGCCCAGCATTTCGCCGGAGGCAATGCGAAACAGCAGGGCATAACCGATCTGGCCAGCAGCACCGGTGACAGCAACACGGACGGGTTTTTTCATGGAGGGCTCCAAAACAGGGATGAGAAATTCAACGATGTGGGGATCCACGGCTCACGGCCACGGGCGAAGCATCTGCCGCAAGAGCACCTTCGCAGCGCGGGGGATTCTATGCGGGAAAACCCAGAGGGTCAATTTGTCTTATGTCTTATATAAGAGATATGATTTAAGCCGTTTTTCAAGCCCGTCTCCGCCTGACCCCGCCACCCGACCCATGCCCCCAGCCTCCTCCAACGCCGACAGCGCAGCGCCCATCGACGAAGGTGCAGCGTCACCGGCCTTCAGTCCGCTTTACCAGCAGATCAAGGCCCTGATCCTGCAAAGCCTGCAGGCAGGGCAATGGAAACCGGGCGACCTGATCCCCAGCGAGATCGAGCTGGCCGGCCGTTACCGGGTGAGCCAGGGCACGGTCCGCAAGGCCATTGACGAACTGGCCGCGGAAAACTTGGTGGTGCGACGCCAAGGTCGCGGCACCTTTGTCGCCACCCATGCCGAGCAACAGGTGCAATACCGTTTCCTGCGTCTGATGCCCGACCGCGGCGATGCGTCCAGCGAAGGCCCGGCGCAGCGCAGCATCATCGATTGCAGGCGCCAGCGCGCGCCAGCCGATGTGGCGCGCACCCTGGCCCTGCGCACCGGCGACTCGGTGCTGCAGGTCAGGCGCGTGCTGGCTTTTCGAGGTGTGCCCACCATCCTGGAGGAACTTTGGCTGCCGGGCAATGCCTTCAAAGGGCTGACTGCCGAGCGATTGGCCAGCCACGAGGGGGCAATGTACGCCCTGTTCGAGACCGAGTTTGGCGTGCGCATGGTGCGGGCCGACGAAAAGCTGCGCGCGGTTGCCGCCGACGCCTCGTCAGCCGAGCGGCTGGGGGTACCGGTAGGCTCTCCGCTGCTGAGCGTCGAGCGGGTGGCCTACACCTACCAAGATGCGCCGATGGAGCTCAGGCGCGGCTTGTACCGCACCGACAGCCACCACTACCGCAACAGCCTGAGCTAAGAGCAGCCCCGCAGCATGACCGGAAAATCCTCATCGGCGCGCGGCACAGACGGCTTCAAGGGCAACAAGTCCTATCTGCCCACCAAACCTTGCCAGAGCTGTGGCCGACCGATGACCTGGCGCAAACGCTGGGCTCACACGTGGGAGGAGGTGCGCTTTTGCAGCGAGGCTTGCCGCCGGACGGGAGCCCGCACACCATGAAGGTTCGCCATCTGATCCTGCTGCTGGGCGACCAACTCGATGTCCGCTCGGCTGCGCTTGAACAGGCTGACCCGCAGCGCGATGTGGTGGTGATGATCGAGGCCCGGGAGGAATCGACCCATGTCCGTTCGCATCCCATGCGCATCGCACTCTTTCTGTCGGCCATGCGGCACTTTGCCGAGGAACTGCGCAGCCGAGGCCTGACGGTGCACTACCGGCGCCTGGATGAACACGACGATCGCAGTCTGGGGCAAGGTCTGAATGCCGCCATCGACGCTTTCAAGCCGGTCGGCGTGGTCGGCATAGAGCCCGGAGACGAGCGGGTGCGCCAGCAGATCGAGGCGGCCTTGCCAGAGGGCCTGCCGCTTCAGTGGTGCGAGGACACCCACTTTCTGTGCAGCCGGCGGGCGTTCGCAAAATGGGCCAGGCGATCCAAGCAGCTGCGCATGGAATTCTTCTACCGCCAGATGCGCAGGGACTACAAGGTGCTGATGGACGGCGACGAGCCGGTGGGCGGCCAGTGGAATTTTGATGCCGACAACCGCAGCGGTTTCGGCAAATCCGGCCCCGGGGTCATACCGCCGGCACCCGCCTTTAAGCCCGATGCCCTGACGCAGGACGTGCTGGCCCTGGTGGCCAAGCGGTTTGCCGACCACCCGGGCCATCTGACCGATTTCAGGTGGCCGGTCACCCGGGGGCAGGCCCTCCAGGCGCTCGAGGACTTTATCGCGCACCGCCTGCCGCATTTTGGCAAGCACCAGGACGCCATGTGGACCGGGATGCCTTTTGGCTGGCACTCGCTGATTTCGAGCTCGCTCAATCTGAAATTGCTCCATCCGCTGGAGGTGGTGCAGGCAGCCGAACGGGCCTGGCGCGAGCGCCATCTGGATCTGGCCAGCGTGGAGGGCTTCATCCGGCAAGTGCTGGGCTGGCGTGAATTCATGCGCGGGGTCTACTACCTGGATATGCCCGGCCTGAAAAGTGCCAATCACTTCGGTCACAGCCTGCCCTTACCCTCCTGGTACTGGACCGGTCAGACCCGAATGAACTGCATGGCGCAGTGCATCGGGCAAACCCTAGAGCAAGGCTACGCGCACCATATTCAGCGCCTGATGGTGACCGGCATGTTTGGCGTCTTGGCGCAAATAGAGCCAAGCCAATTGTGCGACTGGTATCTCTCGATGTATGTCGATGCAGTCGAATGGGTGGAACTGCCCAATACCGCCGGCATGGCCTTGTTCGCCACCGGGCCGCGGTTTACCAGCAAGCCCTATGTGGCCAGCGGCGCCTATGTCCACCGCATGAGCAACTACTGCCAGGGCTGCCCCTATGAGCCTCAGCGTCGCACCGGTGACAAGGCCTGCCCCCTGACTGTCCTTTACTGGCACTTCCTCAAGACCCATGAGGCAGAGCTAGGGGCAAACCCGCGTACCAGCCTGATGGTCAAGAACCTGCAGCGTATCGAAGCCCGGGAAATGGCCGAGATCGAGGTCAAAGCAAAGACCATGCTGGCCCATTTGGATGATCTGTAACCGTGCTGTCAGTTTCCCCACCCCCACTAGAGCCATCCGGATCTGCCGGTCGTTTGCAACAGGGCGAGCGTTTGACCGGTCTGCGACCCTAAGGTCGCGAAACGACCTGAACCATCTTGCTGCATTGCAATAGAATTTCGCGACGGCAAAATCCATTCATCAGTAAACGTATCAATCTGAAAGTTCACGCATGTCCGAGTCCGTGACCAGCGCCCGCAAGCGTCCCGAGTTCCGCAATATCAACGCTTTGAGCGATTTACCGAGCTATCGCCTGCCGGCAGCCGGCTGGGTGTCCATCCTGCACCGCATCAGCGGGGTGCTGATGTTCTTACTGATGCCCTTCATCATCTGGATGTTCGACACCTCGATTTCCTCGGAGATCTCCTTCGAGCGTTTCACCGGCGCCTTCTCTGTGGGCATGCTGGGGCTGCCGGGCTTCATCTGGAAACTGCTGGCCCTGGCGCTGATCTGGGCTTACCTGCACCACTTCTGCGCCGGTGTGCGCCATCTGCGCATGGACATGAACCACGGCGCAGTCGACAAGCGCTCGGGCGCCAACTCCGCGCGGGTGGTGCTCGTGATCAGTCTGGCCCTGACCGCTGCGCTGGGGGCCAAGCTGTTCGGTCTGTATTGATTCATTGAAGGGGCAAGAAGAATATGGCAGTCAACTACGGCTCCAAGCGCATCGTTGTCGGTGCACATTACGGCACACGAGACTGGCTGGCCCAGCGGGTCACTGCGGTTCTCATGGCCCTGTTCACGGTCATCGTACTGGCGCAAGTGCTGCTCTCCTCGGGACCAATCAGCTACGACACCTGGTCGGGCATCTTCGCGCCGCAAGCGATGAAGACGCTAACCTTCGCCGTCATCATCGCTCTGCTCTATCACGTCTGGGTGGGTATGCGCGATGTTTTCATGGACTACATCAAGCCCGTAGGTATCCGCCTGGCCCTGCAAGTCTTCACCATCGTCTGGCTGGTGGCCAATGCGGGCTGGGCGATTCAAGTGCTCTGGAGATTCTGAACCCATGACTGCAAGCTCCAAACTTCCCAAGCGCCGCTTCGATGTGGTGATCGTCGGCGCCGGCGGCTCAGGCATGCGTGCCTCGCTGCAACTGGCCCGCGCTGGCCTCAATGTGGCCGTGCTCTCCAAGGTCTTCCCCACCCGTTCGCACACGGTGGCCGCCCAAGGCGGCATTGGTGCCTCGCTGGGCAATATGAGCGAGGACAACTGGCACTACCACTTCTACGACACGGTCAAGGGATCGGACTGGCTGGGTGACCAGGACGCCATTGAATTCATGTGCCGGGAAGCGCCCAAGGTGGTCTACGACCTCGAGCACATGGGAATGCCGTTTGACCGCAATCCCGATGGCACCATTTACCAGCGACCGTTCGGCGGCCACACTGCCAACTACGGGGAAAAGCCGGTGCAACGCGCCTGCGCCGCTGCGGATCGCACCGGTCACGCCATGCTGCACACGCTATACCAGCAGAATGTGCGCGAGAAGACCAATTTCTTCGTGGAGTGGATGGCCCTCGACCTAATCCGCGATGCCGAGGGCGATGTGGTGGGCGTGACCGCGCTCGAGATGGAAACCGGCGAGGTTTACATCCTGGAAGCCAAGACGACGCTGCTGGCCACGGGCGGTGCTGGCCGTATTTTTGCGGCCTCCACCAATGCCTTTATCAACACCGGTGACGGCCTGGGCATGGCAGCCCGCGCCGGCATCCCGCTGGAAGATATGGAATTCTGGCAATTCCATCCCACCGGCGTCGCCGGTGCGGGGGTGCTGCTGACCGAAGGCTGTCGTGGCGAGGGCGCGATCCTGCTCAACAGCAACGGTGAGCGTTTCATGGAACGCTACGCGCCTACGCTCAAAGATTTGGCCCCGCGCGACTTTGTTTCGCGCTGCATGGACCAGGAGATCAAGGAAGGTCGCGGCTGTGGACCGAACAAGGACTACGTTCTCCTCAAGCTCGACCACCTGGGCGCCGAAACCATCCACAAACGCCTGCCCTCGGTTTACGAGATCGGCGTGAACTTCGCCAACGTCGACATCACCCGCGAGCCGATTCCGGTGGTGCCCACCATTCACTACCAGATGGGCGGCATTCCCACCAACATCCACGGTCAAGTGGTGGTGCCCGACGGCCGGGGCAGCCAAAAGATTGTGGGCGGCCTCTACGCCGTCGGTGAATGTGCCTGCGTTTCGGTGCATGGGGCCAACCGACTGGGGACCAATTCATTGCTGGATCTGCTGGTCTTCGGCCGCGCCGCCGGCAACCACATCGTGGCCCATGTCAACCCCAAGGGCGAACACAAGAACCTGCCGGCCGACGGCGCCGAGCTTTCGCTGTCCCGGCTCAATCGCCTGGACACCACCTCGGACGGCGAGTACGCCCAAAAGGTCGCCGGCGACATCCGCAGCGCGATGCAGCAACACGCCGGCGTGTTCCGCACCCAGGCCAGCATGGACGAGGGTGTGGCCAAGATCAACGCCATCCGCGATCGTGTGGCAAACCTTGGGCTGAAAGACAAATCGAAGGTCTTCAACACGGCTCGGATCGAAGCCCTGGAAGTTGAGAACCTGATCGAGGCGGCCCAGGCCACCATGACCTCGGCGGCCGCGCGCAAAGAGTGCCGTGGCGCCCATACGGTCAATGACTATGAGCGCCCGGCCGACGACCCACAGTTCCCGCTGGGCCGCAACGACGCCGAGTGGATGAAGCACACGCTGTGGTTCAGCCAGGGCAACCGTCTGGACTACAAGCCGGTCAACCTCAAACCCCTGACGGTTGAATCGGTTCCGCCCAAGGTCCGTACCTTCTAAAAATCTGCAAGTATCCGGAGCAAGACATGGCAAAACGCACCTTCAAGATCTACCGCTACGACCCGGACAAGGACGCCAAGCCCTACATGCAGACGGTCGAAATCGAGCTCACCGGTACCGAGCGCATGCTGCTCGATGCCCTGATGAAGCTCAAGGAACTCGATCCATCCATCTCCTTTCGCCGCTCGTGCCGCGAAGGAGTGTGCGGATCCGATGCGATGAATATCAACGGCAAGAACGGGCTGGCCTGCCTGACCAATATGAACACCCTCAAGGGCGAGATCGTGCTCAAGCCCTTGCCAGGACTGCCTGTCATCCGCGACCTGATCGTGGACATGACGCAGTTCTTCAAGCAGTACCACTCGA